>NZ_JBMLSM010000062.1:0-102035 GCF_049240505.1 Novosphingobium sp. | reverse complement strand
TGGGGCAGATCATCCCGTGGAACTTCCCCATCCTGATGGCGGCGTGGAAGCTGGCTCCGGCGCTGGCGGCAGGCAATTGCGTGGTTTTGAAGCCCGCAGAGCAGACGCCGATGTCGATCCTCGTTCTGGCTGAACTGGTTGCCGATATTCTGCCTGCAGGTGTTCTGAACATCGTCAACGGCTTCGGCATCGAGGCAGGCAAGCCGCTCGCCACCAACAAGCGCATCAGCAAGATCGCGTTCACCGGTGAAACGTCGACCGGGCGACTGATCATGCAGTACGCCAGCGAAAACCTGATCCCGTGCACGCTGGAGCTGGGCGGAAAAAGCCCGAACATCTTCTTTGCCGACGTGATGGACGCAGATGACGACTATCTGGACAAGGCGCTGGAAGGCTTCGCCATGTTCGCGCTCAATCAGGGTGAGGTCTGCACCTGCCCGAGCCGCGCGCTGGTGCATGAATCGATCTATGACCGCTTCATGGAAAAGGCGATTGCCCGTGTCGAAGCGATCAAGCTGGGCAGCCCGCTCGATCCTTCGACGATGATCGGCGCGCAGGCATCGAACGACCAGATGGAAAAGATCCTGAGCTATATCCAGATCGGCAAGGACGAAGGCGCAAAGGTGCTGACCGGCGGTGAGCGGGCGATGCACACCGGCGAACTGGCCGATGGTTACTACATTCAGCCAACCGTGCTGGAAGGCCACAACAAGATGCGCATTTTCCAGGAGGAGATCTTCGGGCCGGTGCTTTCGGTCACCAAGTTCTCCAGTGACGAAGAAGCGCTCTCGATTGCCAATGACACGCTCTATGGTCTTGGTGCCGGGGTGTGGACGCGCGATGGCACGCGCGCCTATCGCTTTGGCCGGGGCATTCAGGCTGGGCGCGTGTGGACCAACTGCTATCACGCCTATCCGGCGCACGCGGCATTCGGTGGCTACAAGCAGTCGGGCATCGGGCGCGAAACCCACAAGATGATGCTCGATCACTACCAGCAGACCAAGAACCTGCTGGTCAGCTACAGCCCCAAGGCGCTCGGCTTCTTCTGAAGTTGCTGTCTTGCGGCGGGCGGCGCGCTTCGGCTTTTTGCCGGGCGCGCCGAAAGCCGTTCAATTAGGCGCCGCAAGAGCGCCGAACTGGAGAGATGACATGGTGCATCGTATTGCGGCTGAAAGCGTTTGAGCGCGGCTCCGCCCCGCGTGTGCGCCAGCCCGGCTGCGCTGGAATGGATGGTGCGGCTCAAAGCGCAGCATGGGCCGTTGATGTTTCACCAGTCTGGCGGATGCTGCGATGGGTCTGCGCCGATGTGCTTTCAGGCGGGCGAGTTCCGCGTCGGTGGGCAGGATGTGCTGCTGGGCCATGTTTCGGATGATGTGCCGGTCTGGATCGGGGCGGCGCAGTTCGAATATTGGCGGCACACGCAGGTTACCATCGATGTGGTGCCCGGACGCGGCGCGGGGATGAGCCTTGAGGCGCCTGAAGGCGTGCGCTTCATTGTACGTAGCCGCGTGTTTACCGACGAGGAAGCAGAACTGCTTGAGAAAGCGGGAGAACCGCCGCGTGGCGACGCGATTGCGCTTGGCGGAACGTCGGGGGCGGCTTAGACTCAACACGGGACGATGGTCATGCGTTCAAAGAAGTGCGGGCCGGGGGAAGAGGAAGCAAAGGATGCTGCAAGTTGATGTCGATGCGCGGCCCGCGATGCCTCCCGGTCAGCTTGCATCTCCCGTGACATCTGGCGGGCTGATTACCGTCACTTCGCGTGCAGTGGACCCGGCAACTGCGGTGGGCGAATTGGCCGAGGCACTTGCAGGGGCTGAACTATCAGGCGCGCTGTTGTTCTGTTCAAACACCTATCCGCGTGAAGCCCTGCAGCGCGAGCTTGCTGCGCAACTGCCCGATGTGCAGCTTTTCGGTTGCACCAGCGCTGGCGAGCTGACGGACCTTGGGTATGATACGCGCAGCGTGGTGCTGATCGGATTTCCGGCAAACCTGTTTTCTATCGCATCGTTGCGCTTTGACGATCTCGACCGTTTCGATCCGCAATCGGCGCAGGCGGCTATCCGGCAGCTTGTGGCGCAGGAGCGGGTTGAACGCTCCACAGAAGGCCGGACCAATCAGGTGGCACTGTTTCTGGTCGATGGGCTTTCGCACCGCGAAGAACTGCTGACGATGACCGCGCAGCACGCGCTTGGCGATATCCAATTGATCGGCGGATCGAGCGGCGACGGGCTTTCCTTCCGCAATACGGCGATCCTGCATGAAGGGCGGTTTCATGCCGATGCGGCAGTGATCGTATTGCTGACCACGCCCAAGCCGCTGCACGTTTTCTGTGCCAACTTCTATAAACCCGGCCCGGCCAAGATGGTGATTACCGAGGCTGACCCGGAATCGCGGGTGGTGCAGGAGATCAACGCGGCACCAGCGGCCGAAGAATACCGGCGGCTGGCGGGCAGTCCTTCGGCGGAACTCGATGCCCATTTCTTTGCCGCCCATCCGCCTATCGTGCGCACCGGTGGGCAGTTTCATGTGCGGTCCATCCAAAGCGCGAACGAGGATGGATCGCTGACGTTCTATTGCGCGATCGATACCGGCGTCGTTCTTTCCATTGGCGAGCCTGTGGACCGCATCGGAGCAATGGAAAGCCTGTTTGCCGATATCGAAAGCAGGGTTGGCGAGATCGATCATGTGATCGGCTTTGACTGCGTGCTCAACCGGTTGGATGCGGAGGACCGGCAAATGGCGCGCACAGTCTCGCAGATGTATATCGAAAAGCGGGTTTTCGGCTTTAACACTTATGGCGAGCAGTTCATGGCCGCGCACATGAACCAGACCTTCACGGGGCTGGCCATCGGCAAATGACCACGCCTGTCTCAACTATCCTGAACGTCGCGGATGACAGCGAGGTTACCCGCCTGCGGGAGCGGGTGCGCCAGCTGGAAAAGATCAACGCCGCGCTGATGGACCGGGTGGAGCGGTCCATCGACATGCAGGGCGGTGCGTTTTCGATGTTCGAGACGGCCATCGCGCTCGAAGCGATGGTGCGCGATCGCACCGGCGCGCTCGAAACCGCGATGAGCGAGTTGAACCGCGTTATTGCAGAACTTGCTGCGGCGAATGAGGATGCGACGGCGGCAAGGGTGCTGCTGCGTGATGCCATTGAATCGCTGGATGATGGTTTCGCGCTCTACGATGCCGATGACCGGTTGATCCTGTGCAATCGGGCGTTCCTTCAGATATTCCCCACTATCGAGGATATCTCTGACGAGACGCCGGAATTTTCCGAGATGGCCAGCAGGTTGGCCTTTACCGGCGCTACGGTGGGATCGCGCATGGCACCGGAGCGGTGGCTGAGCGACAGGGTGGAGCGCCATCGCCGGGCCGAAGGTGCGCACGTTCAGGCGATGAGCGATGGGCGCTGGATCCAGATCAACGAAATCCGCACCAGCGATGGCGGCATCGTCGGGATCTATACCGACATCACTTCGGTCAAGGCGGAGGATGCCCGCCAGCGGGCGCTGGAACTCGCCGAACGCAACCTTGCGTTGCAGGCGACGCTCGACACGCTTTCGGAAGGGGTGTGCCTGTTTGATGCGCAGCGCCGGATGCAGGCATGGAATGAAGGGCTGGTGCGCGTGCTCGATCTGGGTGGCGGCGAGCTTATGCGGCAGGTCGAAAGCCATGAGGCGCTGATCCAGTGGTGCGCTGAGCACCTTGGCCTGCAGTGTGCCGATGCGCTGGCCTGGCGAGAAGGCACGACAAGCCAGCTTTCGGCGGATTGCCTGATGGCGGGGCGCAATTTCGTTATCCGGTCAGTGCCGTTGAGCAGTGGCGGCATGGTATTTACGTTCGATGACGTGACCGATCATGTGCGGCTGCAACGGTCATTGACCGAAACGGCAGAACTGCTGGAGCGCCGGGTTACCGAGCGCACGGCGGAACTGAGCGAGGTCAACCGGCAGTTGGTGGAGGCGAAGAACGAGGCGGAAACCGCGAACCGGTCAAAGACCAGCTTCCTTGCAGCCGCCAGCCATGATCTTTTGCAGCCACTGAACGCGGCACGCCTGTTCGTGTCGGCAATGGACGGGCTGAGCCTGCCGGACCGTGCCGGATCGCTGGTGCAGCAGGCCAGCACGGCGCTGGATTCGGTCGAGGATCTGCTGGAAGCGCTGTTCGAGATTTCGCGTCTTGATGCGGGCGCGATCCAGCCGGAAATTTCGGCGCATTCGCTGGGCGGGTTGCTTCATGCCTTGCGGGTGGAGTTCGGACCTTTGGCAGTGGCAGGCGGGCTGCAGTTCGATGTCGCTGATACGGGACTGTGGGTGCGCTCTGATGCGCGATTGCTGCGCCGGGTGCTGCAGAACTTCGTTTCCAACGCCATTCGCTATACCGACGCGGGCAGCGTTATCGTTGAGGTGCGCGAACACGGCAGCAATGTGCGGGTTACCGTGCGCGATACTGGTCCCGGCATTGCACCGCAGGATCGCGAGGAGATATTCGGCGAGTTCCGCCGGGTCGGCAAGACGCAGAAAATTCCGGGCAAAGGGCTTGGTCTTGCCATCGTGCGCCGCGTTTCGACCATGCTGGGCCATGCGATCGAACTCGATTCCACCGTCGGTTCGGGTTCCGCATTCTCGATCACGCTGCCCCGCGTTGCGCCGGTTGCCGTGATGAATGCAGTGGAAGCCGGGCAGGGCGCTTCGAGCGGAACGGGCGGCCTCGTCATCGTGATCGACAACGATCCGGCCATCCTTGCGGGCATGGAGGCGCTGCTGGAGAACTGGGGGCTGGAAGTGATTGTGGCGCGCGACCCTGCCGATCCGGCCGCGGTGGCGGGACTGCGCCAGGCGCCTGCGATGCTGATCGTGGACTATCAACTCGATGATGGCCTGACCGGGGATGAAGCGATTGCGCGGTTGCGCGAAAGTGCCGGAAAGGACATTCCGGCGATGGTCATCACAGCAGACCGGAGCGAGGAGACAAAGGCGCACCTTTCAGCGCTCGCCCTGCCGATCCTGAACAAGCCGGTGAAGCCGGCACAGCTTCGGGCGTTGTTGCGCCAGAGAGACGTTCTCTAGGTCCTGACCCTAGGTGGTGTTTACATTCAGAGGCAACATTTTAGCGCGGCCACGAGATTGAGGAAGCCAGCGTAGTTTCTGGCGAGTTTGTCGTAGCGCGTTGCGATGCGTCTGAAGTGTTTGATCTTGCTGAAGAAGCGTTCGATCAGATTGCGGTCTTTGTAGATCGCGACATCGAAGCTGCGCCATTTTGCAGTGATGGTCCGGCGTGGGACGACGGGCTTTGCGCCGCTGGCCGCGATGGCATTCATGGCGCGTTGGCCGTCATAGCCCTTGTCGGCCAGAACGTGCCCTGCCTTCAGTCCCTGGAGAAGCGGCTCGATCTACGTGATATCGTTACGCTCGCCGCCGGTGAGGATGAAGCGAATGGGGTTGCCCAGCGCATCGGTGGCGGCATGAACCTTGGTGCTCAAGCCGCCTTTTGATCGTCCCAGCGCGTGAGCTTCAAACCGATCTTCGGATCGATCGCTTTTTTTGGGGCACCAGCACTGTGCTGATGGGCGCGCACTATGGTGCTGTCGACGAGGATATACTCGAAGTCGGCGTCATCGCTTAAAGCCTTGAAAAGATTCTCCCAAATACCGCTGCGGCACCAGCGGTTGAAACGCTGGTAAACGGTGTGCCAGCGGCCAAACTCCTTGGGCAGGACACGCCAGTGCGCCCCCGACCGGGCCAGCCACAGGATCGCTTCCACAAACAAACGATTATCCCGCCCCGTCCGCCCAGGATCGGTCGCCTTACCCGGCAAATGCGGCGCTATCCGCTCCCAGACTGCGTCACTCAGCTCCTGTCGATCCATCCATGCTGACCTCCATACAGCCAGCAGCTTGAATCAGACTTTTACCCAATTGGGAATCCTGAATGTAAACACCACCTAACCCTTGAAACCGATCTTGCC
Source organism: Novosphingobium sp. (assembly GCF_049240505.1). Classification (GTDB taxonomy): domain Bacteria; phylum Pseudomonadota; class Alphaproteobacteria; order Sphingomonadales; family Sphingomonadaceae; genus Novosphingobium. The sequence goes on along the minus strand of NZ_JBMLSM010000062.1, from coordinate 96,059 downwards.
GGCCATGATCACCGCCTGCGTGCGTGAGAAGACGTTCATCTTTTGCAGGATGGCCGAAACGTGCGCCTTAACCGTCGTCATCGAAACGTCGAGTTCGTAGGCGATCTGCTTGTTGAGCAGGCCCGCAACGAGGTGGCCGAGGACCACGCGCTGCTGCGGGGTCAGGCTGTCGATACGGCTGCGGATCAGGTCTTCCTCGGCAGCGGCGGATTCATCGCCCTCTAGTTCGGGCATATAGATCTCGCCCGAAAGCACCTGATTAAGTGCATCTACGATGGCCGCGCGTTTCAGGCTTTTGGGCACGAATCCTGCGGCGCCAGCGGCAAGGGCATCGCGCACGACATTGCGGTCGGTCACGCCTGAAACCATGACCACGGGCGTTGCCGGAAATCCTTCGCGCAAGGCCTGAAGGCCGGAAAGATGCGAAACGTCGGGGATGTTGAGATCGAGCAGGACCAGATCGACATCGCCTTCGCGCTCCAGCGTGCCCAGCGCAGCTTCGAGGCTGTCGGCTTCGAGGATGGTGCAGGCGGGATAGGCATCGTCGAAGATCGAGCGCAGTCCATCACGCACCAGCGAGTGGTCATCGACAATCAGCACGCGGTCCGGCGCACCGAGATCAGCCATGATGCTCCCCTTCAATAAGTTGACCGGGCCCAATATGTTCACCGGGACTGCCTCCGCGCTTTGAGCGGGTCTTGCAGTTTGCGGCACGTAGGTATTGCGCATGTGATCCTACCCGGGGAGGGAGGGGAGCGCCAGACGTTGCCGCATGGCGCTCCCGATAGTTTGGTTTACTGCTTGGGCAGCTTGAACACCCAGAGCATTCCGCCCTGGCTGATTTCCTTGAAGGTCTTGGCCACTTCGCCACCCCAGAGCGGAACCGCGCCGCCCCAGCCCGACATCACGGCCACGAACTGTTCGCCATCCTGCTCCCAGGTGATCGGCGATCCGACCACGCCGGAACCGGTCTGGAACTTCCACAGTTCAGCGCCGGTCTTGGCGTCAAATGCCTTGAGGAAGCCTTCGGGCGTGCCGGTGAACACCAGATTGCCGCGCGTGGCCAGAACGCCGCCCCACAGCGGGGCCTTGTTCTTGTATTCCCACACGATCTTGCCGGTGGTCGGGTCCATTGCGCGAAGAGCGCCGATGTGATCATCGGCAATCGGCTTGATCGTGAAGCCCGCGCCGAGATAGGCCGCGCCCTTCTTGTAGGCGATGGGTTCGTTCCAGATGTCCATGCCCCAATCGTTGCTGGGCACATAGAACAGGCCGGTGTCCTGCGAGAATGCCATCGGCATCCAGTTCTTGCCGCCAAGGAACGAGGGGCTGGCGAAGACGGACTTGCCCTTGGCCGCAGCATCAGGCGCGCCGGGACGGTTTTCGGGCACGTAGTTGGGGCGACCGGTCTTGAGGTCGATGCCGTTGGCCCAGGTCGTCTGCATGACGAACTTGTGTGCGCCCATCAGTTTGCCGTTGGTGCGGTCGAGAACGTAGAAGTAGCCGTTGCGGTCTGCCTTCGCGCCGAGCTTCATCGGCTTGCCCTTGATCGTTGCGTCGAACGGTACGAATTCGTTCACACCGTCAAAGTCCCAGCCATCGTGCGGCGTGGTCTGGTAGTGCCACTTGATCACGCCGGTATCGACATCGATCGCGAGCGTGGAGGCGGAATAGAGATTGTCGCCGGGACGCAGGTGGCTGTTCCACGGGCCGGGGTTGCCGGTTCCAAAGAACACGGTGTTGGTTGACGGATCGTAAGTGCCGCCCAACCATGTAGCGCCGCCGCCGGTCTTCCACAGATCGCCGGTCCAGCTGGCGTTGAGCTTGCCGGTCATGCCGTTGGGTTGGCCGTTGAGGGTGCCGACGTGACCTTCGATCACCGGGCGTTCCCACACCAGCTCACCGGTATCGACATTGCGCGCCTGCACTGCGCCGACGATGCCGAACTCACCGCCCGAATTGCCGGTGATTACCATGTCCTTGACGATCAGCGGCGCGGCTGTGGCCGAATAGCCTGCCTGATATTCGCCGGTCTTCTTGTTCCACAAGACCTTGCCGGTATGGCGATCAAGCGCGACGAGCCGTGCATCTAGCGTGGCAAAGATCACCTTGTCGCCGTGGATTGCCGCACCACGGTTCACCACATCGCAGCAGGGCATGATGCCATCGGGCAGGCGGGCGTTGTATTCCCACTTCTTTTCGCCGGTGCGCGCATCGAATGCGAAAAGGCGCGAATAGGAACCGGTTACATAGATCGTGCCGTCATAGACCAGCGGCTGTGATTCCTGCCCGCGCTGCTTTTCGCCCCCCAGCGAAGCACCGAATACGGGAATGAGCTTGGTCACGTTCTGCGTGTTCAGCTTGTCCAGGGTACTGAAACGCTGTTGCCACGGACCCATGCCATAGCTGATGACGTCGCCGGGCGTGGCAGCATCGTTCACGATGTCTGCACTGGACGGCCCGCCTGCAATGGCCGGTGCCGCAATCAGGCTGGTCGCTGCCGCCAGCCCTGCGATAAATGTTGAGAAACGCCGCTTCATCCTGTCCCTCCTGTTTGGGTTATTCTTGCCCGATGGATGCGAATCCTGCCTGTTCTGCCGGTCAGCCGCATTTCCCCAATCGTCGAAGCTGAGCCTATCCCTTGGGGGTCGAGGCACAATTGCACCTTGGGATGAGAGCGGAGACTTTGATTTGCTGCGCAGCAAACAGGCGCGCGTTCGAAACGGTTCGGGGGATACCGGTCGCAGTCGGTATCCCCGTCCCCCTGTTCTCCACGCCTTCCACGCGGAGCCGATGATGATCGCTGTTTGCGCTCAGGCCTGTGCGGCTAGGGCCGGTTTCCACGCCACGCCATATTGCGCGAAAATCGCAGCAAGGCGGCCGGTTGCGATCATTTTCTCTATGGCTTCATCAAGAGCGAAGCCGAGGTTGCGGGAGTTTTCCTTTACCGCGATGCCGATATCCCAGCCCGGAGACATCATCATCGGCAGGGGGCCTTTGCGGACCTTGATGCCTGCATCGGAATGGTCGTTCACCACGGCTTCGATCTGTGCGGTTGTGGCCACGGCAAAATCCGCCGTGCCATCAGCCAAAGCGGCTGCGGCGCCATAGCCCGTGGGCAGATGGATGAGGTCTTTCGCCAGCGTGCCGCCCGCGTGGCCGAGCAGATAGAAGTCCGGGATGGAAGCAAGTTCGGCGGCAATCTTGCGCCCCTTGAACGATGCGGGTGCCGCTTCGCAATTGCCGCCATCGCGCGAACAGGCTGCGCCGAACGTTTCGCGGTAATAGGGCGAGAGAAATACGACGTTGTTTTCCTGCTGCATCAGCGTCCGGTCAAAGGGTACGTGCAGCATCACGTCGCAGGGTTGAAAGCCCAGCAGGCCACCGCGCCAGACGACATTGCGCAGATCGTCGGAAATATCCTCATCTGCAAGGAACAACTGGATATCCGCACGGACGCCAAGCGCTTCGGCGAGGGCGCGGGCGATATCGGCATCGATGCCCATCACCTTCGTACCCTCGGCCCATGACCACGGCCTGTTGTCCGCATAGAGTCCGACCCGAAGGACTCCGAGGTCTTTGACCTTCTCAAGCGGTGCAGCATCGACCGTGGATGGAAACGTGGCGAGCGCAGCGGCTGAGCCGATACCGGCGAGAAACGACCGGCGGCCCAATTTCGACCGCATCATTCGTCGGTGTGCTTGGTTTCGAGCCAGCTGCGGATGGCCCAACCCGCCTTCTGGCCAAGCACGTCACCGAAGGGCGGCATATAGACCTTACCGTCGTGGCTCGATCCGTGGCGGAACCGTTCGAGGAACCACTCATCGCCGGAATCGCCGAGTTCAAGATAACGCAGGTCGGGCGCGATGCCGCCGGACATGGCATCAAGGCCGTGGCACCGGGCGCAGTTCTGGCCATAGGCCGACTGGCCGATTTCGATGGCCTTGGCATTGCCGCGATAAGGATTGACCGCAACCCAGGCATCGTTTCCGCCTTCGATATCGGGAAGGGCGGACGTATCCACCGCCTGCGGAACGACATCGCCATGCGCGGAAAGGCGGGTGGCGACGGTGGCCGAAGCGATGACAGCAGCGGTCAGCAAGGCCGCACGGCCAAGGGGGATCTTCATCGGTCAAACATCCTCTGCGACTGTGCGGCAGAATCATGCCTGCCCGCACTGTTGGCAGAATTATTTTCACAGCGTGACGCATCGCCCAATTGGACAATGGTACAAGACCAAGGTGCCATTTCCGCGCCGCACCTGCCCTTGTAATGCTGCGCTGGATGGAGAGGACAATGAAAAGCATCATCGCAGCTTTGCTGGTTTCCACTGGATCGCTCGTGCCGACTCTGGTTGGCGCCCAGACCGCGTGGGTCAGCAACGAACGCAGTTCCACCGTGAGTGTCGTCGATATCGCCGCAGGCAAGGTCGTGGCCGAATGGCCGGTAGGTAAGCGCCCGCGTGGCATCACGCTGACCCGCGATAGCAAGGCCTTGCTGGTCGCGGCCAGTGCGGACAATGCGGTCGAGATGCGCGATCCCGCCACAGGCGCGCTGATCGCCACGTTGCCTTCGGGAGCAGACCCAGAACAGTTCTTTCCATCATGGGACGGCAAGCTGCTGTTCGCAGCGAACGAGGACAATGCTGCGGTTACCGCCATCGATCTCGAAGCGCGCAAGGTTGCCTGGCAGGTGGCCGTGGGGGACGAGCCGGAAGGCGTGGCGCAAAGCCCGGACGGAAAGTGGCTTCTCGTCACCAGCGAGGAAGACAACACCGTGGCGTGGATCGATACGGCCAGTCGGGCGGTGGTCGAAGAGATGGAAACCGATGCCCGGCCCCGGCATATCGAGTTTACCGGTGATGGCGCAAAAGTGTGGATCGCTGCGGAAATGGCCGGGACGATGCACGTTGTAGACGTCGCCAGCAGGACCGTGGAGCGGACGATTACCTTCAGTCCACCCGACGTTCCTGCGTACAAGGTCATGCCGTGCGGAATTCGGTTTACGCCCGATGGGCGAACGGCAGTTGTCGCGCTTGGTCGTGCTGATAGCGTCGCGGTGGTCGACGTCGCGACGCTTGAGGTGAAGGGTTACGTCAAGGTGGGCGAACGGCCCTGGCATCTGGCCATCACCAAGGACGGCGCGCGCGCGATCGTGGCCAACGGGGCGAGCGATTCGATATCCGTCGTCGATCTCGCAACGCTTTCCGTGACGGCCACGATTGCTGGTGGCGGTGGGCCGTGGGGGGTGGCGCTGGGGCAGTAACACCGCGTCTTATCCCAAAGTCCAAGGCCCTAAGTCCAATATCGCAGTTCTCCGCTGCGCAGCATTGTTCCCCGCAGTCGCAGGATAACCGACACGCCTTCACGGAGGGGAACACAATGAACATCAGGAAGGCGCTTTGCGCCTCGGTCGCAATGGGCGCGCTTGCTCTTGCGGCAACGCCCGCCCACGCAGGCACGCCCGAACTGCTCAAGCGGTTGCACGAAAAGGGCATCCTCACCGATGAGGAATACAAGGAGCTTCTGTCTGAGGAAGCCGCACCGAGTGCAGCGGCATCGGGCGATGCTACTGCAAAGGCGCAGGCTTCGATCGACACGACGCGCATGGTGCGGATGACCGACAGCGGCATCGGCCTTGAAGTCGGTCCGGCCACGATCACCTTTTCGGGTTCGGTCAACGGATTCTACGTTCACGACAATCCCGATACCCCCACGGCACGCACGGCAGTGGTCGGTGGGATTGCCAATGTGGGCGCGAACAATTCCAGCGCGATCCGCAACGGTCTGCTTCCCGGCTTCCTGAAGGTTTCGGTAGCCACCAAGCAGGCGGGCTGGGACGTCGGTGCGACGTTCGGCATGTATCCCGGCATCAACTCCACCGCGTGGGGCGCGCTGGGGGCCAACAATGGCGGTCAGCCCACCGCGCTTGCCACGGCGGGCATCGATTTCCGCCAGACCTTCATGACGTTTGGCAAGCCCGATATCGGCACGTTCAAGATCGGGCGCGACATCGGCCTGTTCGCATCGGAAGCGATTCTCAACGATATCACGCTGCTTTCGGCAGGCACGCCGGGGAGCAACGTGGCGCCGGGTAACACGACGCTGGGCCGCATCGGTGTGGGATACATCTATACCGACTTCCAGCCGCAGATTACCTACACTTCGCCCAGCTTTGGTGGACTTCAGGCGTCCGTAGGTGTCTTTCAGCCGCTGTCTTCGCTTACCGGCCCTGCCGAGAGCAATTCCGCGCCCGGCTTCCAGGGCAAGGTAACGTATGACGGCAAGTTCGGCGATGTGGCCACGCGACTGTGGGTTTCAGGCGTAACGCAGAAGCATGATCTCGTCGCGGGCGGCAGCTTTACCGGCAGCGGTGTGGATATGGGCGGCAAACTGACAGTCGGCCCGCTGACGGCCACGGGCTATTACTACAAGGGCAGCGGGCTTGGCACGACGGTCCTTGGCCTGTTCGATACGGGTGTGCCGCAGACGGGCACCAGCGTTGCCAAGCGCGACAGCGAAGGCTTCTATGCGCAGGCTATGGCAACCTTTGGCAAGTTTTCCATCGGCGGCAGCTATGGCGAAAGCAGGTTGGACTATGCCAGTGCGGCGGATCAGGTGGCCAACCCGAACCTGCTCAAGGTGAACTCCAGCTATGTTGGCCAGCTTCGTTATGGCCTGACCAGCTGGGTCACGCTGATCGGTGAATATGTCCACTCGCAAGCCAAGGCGCACTCCGGCAACAAGGCTGAAAGCGATGCCGTGGCTGTTGGCGGCATTCTGTTCTTCTAAGCGGAAAGGCCATCTTCTTTCAGGAGATGGCCGATCCACCCTTGTCGGCAGCCCGCAAGCCTCTCAAAGGGCTGCCGACACACTTCTTTCTCCACTCCGTCACCCAGGAAGTCGCAGCAGATGGATGACACCCGTTTTAGCCGTGCAAACGGTCTCTATATCGCCAGTGCGCTTGCTATCGCGCTCGCCTCGTCCCCTGCCTTTGCCGAAGAAGGACCGGGTGGTGAGATCGTTGTAAGCGGCAAAGGGCTTGAAGCCACGCCGGGCACGCCAGCCTATTCCTCCATCGAGATCGACCGCGATGCCATCGTTTCGTCCGCTTCGGGACGGATCGAGGATGTGCTGACCTCGGTGGCGGGCTTTCAGCAGTTCCGCCGGTCTGACAGCCGCTCGTCCAATCCGTCGGCGCAGGGCGTTACCTTGCGCGCGCTGGGTGGGAACGCCACCAGCCGCGCGTTGGTGCTGCTTGATGGCGTGCCGATGGTCGATCCGTTCTTCGGCTATGTCCCGCTCACCGCACTCGCACCCGATGGACTTGCCGCAATCCGCGTGACGCGCGGCGGCGGTTCGGGGCCGTTTGGCGCGGGCGCACTTTCGGGCACCATCGAACTGGAAAGCGCCGGGCCAGACACGCTCGGTCTCGTCTCCGCGCAAGTGCTCGGCAGCCAGCGGGGCGAGACGGAAGCCAGCGCCAGCATCGCTCCGCGCCTTGGCGAAGGTTTCGTGGTCGTTTCCGGGCGCTGGGATCGGGGCAAAGGGTTCTGGACCACGCCTAGTGCGCAGCGCGCTCCTGCAAGTGTCCGTGCCCGCTATGAATCATGGTCAACCGCCGTTCGCGCTGTTGCGCCGCTGTCCGACACAGTCGAGCTGCAGAGCCGCATCTCGGTCTATCGCGATGATCGTGTGCTGCGCTTCCGGGGCGCGGATACGTCGACCGAGGGTGAGGACGCCAGCCTTCGCCTTGTCGGGCGGGGCGATTGGCAGTTCGATGCGCTGGCTTATTTCCAGTCGCGCAATTTCTCCAACGTGGTGGTTTCAGCCACCAGCTTCCGCCCAACGCTCGACCAGTTTGATACGCCCGCGCAAGGGGTCGGTGGCAAGTTCGAGCTGCGCCCGCCCGTGGGTGAGGGGCATGTGTTACGCCTTGGGGTGGACTGGCGCCGCCTGAGCGGGACAATGAATGAGAATGCGCTTAACGCAACGACCGGCGTCGTCACCGCGCGCCGACGCGCTGGGGGCGTGAACACCGACCTTGGCTTTTATGCTGAAAACGACCTGACGCTGGGACCGGTGGTCCTGACAGGGGGCTTGCGCGCAGATCGCACCGTTATTGCCGATGGCTACTTTGAAGTGCGTAACGGCGCAGGGGTGCTGAGCAGCCGCAGCGATTACGCAACGCAAAGCGACTGGACCGTTACCTGGCGTGGTGGTGCGCTGCTCCATGCCACCGAGGCGGTGACGCTGCGCGCAGCGGCCTATAGCGGTCTGCGTCAGCCCACGCTCAACGAACTCTACCGCCCGTTCACTGTATTCCCGGTGACGACACAGGCCAATGCGGCATTGCGCAACGAACGCCAGAAGGGCTTCGAAGCGGGTATCGATCTCGCTCCTGCCAAGGGGGTGCGGATCAGTGTGACCGGCTTCGACAATCGCATCGAGAACGCCATCGCCAATGTCACGATCGGCACTAACCTTCGCCAGCGTCGTAACGTTTCGGAAATTCGCGCGCGCGGGATCGAGGGTAGCGCTCATGCTGAAATCGGCATCCTGCGCTTCGATGGTTCGCTTGCATGGACCGATGCCGAAGTTCGCAATGGCGCAGGCTCTGATCTGACCGGCAAGCGCCCGGCGCAGACACCGCGCATTGCCGCATCAGGCACGCTGGCTCTTGTGCCTGCAGCCGGGTGGCAGATTGCCGCAACGCTGCGGCATGTCGGGCTGCAGTATGAAGATGATCTGCAGCGCGACAGCTTGCCAGCAGCGACCACGCTGGATCTGTTCGCGCAAGTGCCATTGATGGCTGGGGCCAGCTTGATCCTGCGCGGCGAAAACCTGTTCGACGAAGAGATCGTGACCCGTAATTCCGGCGGCACGATCGATCTGGGCAACCCCCGCACGCTGTGGGCGGGAGTCCGCTTTACGATGTAAGTTCCTCTCGGGAGAGGCAATTCAATGAAGTCCACAAGATTTGTGGCGCTGTTCCTGACCACGGCAGCGCCAGCGACGGCGCACGCCCAGGATACACGCCAGATCGTCGTGAGCGCTCCGGGTGGCGCGATCGATACGGACGAAGCGCGCGGGCTTGACCGCAAGGCCATCGACGCTTCGGGCCGCTCGGACCTTGGCCGTGCGCTGGAGCGGGAAATTCCCGGCCTGACGTTGGGCGAAGGCAACGGCAACCCGTGGCAGGCGACGATTGGTTGGCGCGGCTTTTCAGCCAGCGCACTGCAAGGCGCGGAGCAGGGGCTTGCCGTCTATCTGGATGGCGTGCGGTTCAACCAGCCCTTCGGTGACGTGGTGCTGCTCGATCTGGTGCCTGAAACGGTGCTGGTCAATGCGCAGGTCAACGATGCCAACCCGGTGCTCGGGCGCAATGCGCTGGCAGGAACGCTGCTGTTGCAGACCGGCGATGGCGTCAGCCTTGGAGGGGTGAGCGCGCAGGCCGATGTCGATACGGAAGGCATGGTTGGTGGCGCGGCAAGCTATGGCGTGGGCGATGCGGAGCGCAATGTGCTGTTTGCTTTCGAGGCGCGTCGCGATGCGGGGTGGCGCGTTGCCAGCCCCTCGCTGCTCTATCGCGGCTTTGCCAAGGGCATTCACAACGGGGAGGGCTGGGGTGTTGAGCTTTCCGCACTGGGAGCTTCCACACATCTTACAGGCAATGGCGTATCCCCGGTGGAACTGCTTGATGCCAAATACGATGCGGTGTTCACGCGCCCCGATGAAACGCGAACCCGTTTTCTGCGCCTCGTCGCCGCCCCCTATATCGACACCGGAGAGACAGGGCGCATCGAATTGCGCGCGCACTGGCAACACCTGAACCGCCGCAGCGCCAATGGCGATCTTGCCGACTTCGGTCCCTGCGATGCCGATCCCGGCCTGCTCTGCGTGGGCGAGGAAGGCGAGGGCTTCGAGGACCGGTTGCTCTCGGGCGGACAGTTCGTTGCTGCCGATCCTGATGCAGACGAATCCGCCGTGTTCAATCGCGGGCAGGAACGCACCAGTGCTTTTGGCGCAATGCTGCAATGGCTGGACGAGCAACAGACCGATATCGGCCCGCGCCGCATAGCCATTGGCGGTGCATGGGAGCACGCCCGCACCCGCTTCCGCGCCACAACCGAATTGGGCGAACTGGAAGATGACCGTTCCGTCGAAGCGCTTGGCCTGCTGCTGGAATCCGAAGAAGGCGCGATCCAGCCGGTCGATGTGATTTCCAAAGTTGACGACCTTGCCGTGCTCGCCAGCGTCGAATTGCCGCTTGTCCGCAATCTGTCGGTAGAGGCGGGCGTTCGGTGGTCGCACAACCGCGTGAGGATGGACGATCAGCTTGGCACGGCGCTGGATGGCGATCACCGGTTCAACCGGTTCAACCCCTCCATTGAGTTCGACTATGCGCTTGGGGAAGGTGTTCAGGCGGTCGCGGGCTTTTCGTTGACGAGCCGCAACCCCACGCCTGCCGAACTGAGCTGCGCCGATCCCGAAGCGCCATGCACGCTCGCCAATTTCTTTATCGCCGACCCGCCGCTGAAGCAGGTGACGGCGCGCAACTGGCACGGCGGAATTTCCGGCGCAGGGCAGGCGCTTTCATGGCGGCTCAACGCCTGGCGCACCGATACTGACGACGATATCCGCATGATCGCTTCTGAAGTGCGCGGCCGGGCCTATTTCGCCAATCTTGGCCATACCCGGCGGCAGGGCATCGAAGCGTCGCTTGACTGGCAACGCGATGGCTGGCGGGCGACGGCGGTCTATGGCTTCACCGATGCCCGTTTCCGCACGGACTTCACCATGTCCAGCCCATCAAACCCGGCGGCGGATGATGACGGTGAAGTAGACGTGCAGCGCGGTGATCAGTTGCCATCGGTGCCGCGTCACGCGCTCAATCTGCGTCTTGGGCGTGAAGCGCCAAGGTGGTCGGCAGGGCTGACGATGCGGGCGCGGTCCGGTCAGTTTCTTGCAGGGGACGATGGCAACGACAATGCGCGCACGCCTGCTTATGCGGTGTTCGATTTCGATGCCGCGCTGAAGCTCGCGCCGGGCATCCGCCTCGTTGCGCAAGTGCGCAACCTGTTCGACAAGCGCTACGCCACGTTCGGCACGTTTTCGGAAGTGGATGACATTGAACTGACCGAAGCCCCCGGTGCAGAAGATCCGCGCGCCTATGCGCCGGGAGCGCCACGCAGGCTGACCGTTTCGATCAGGGCGCAGTTCTGAAAAATCAGAGGCGGGGCAGAAGCTCCGCCTCAAACGCAGGATAGAGGTGCGAGACGCTGCGTTGCAGTTCGTAGCGCGCGGCGGCCATGCTTTCAAAACGTGACGGAATTGGTATCTCGCCCGCTTCGGTCATGTCCAGTCCCTGCATCACGGCTTGCTGCAAGGCGGGTTCCAGCCAGTCCAGCCAATCGCGGGTTTGCCGAATGGCACTGCCATCACGGTCTAGCGGACCGTGTCCGGGCAGCAATACGCTATGCGGCGTGGCGGCAAGGCGATCCAGTGCCAGCCGCCATTTTGCCAGATCTGCGTGCGGGGTGGTCGGCGCGCGGTTGTGAAACACAAGGTCGCCTGCAAGCAGAACGCCGCTCGCCTTATCGAGCAGGGCCAGGTCGCCGCCCGAATGTCCATCCAGAGCCATCAACCGGATGTGCCGTCCACCGATCACGATCTCGCCTTCGGCAAGGTCGCCTTGGGGGAGGGCAATCGCTGTGCCTTTCATCCAGTCTGCCAATATGCGGTACATGGCATCGGCAAAGCCATTGCCGTCGCGCTCCAGTTCGGCGCGCGTTGCGGGCAGGGCGTGTACGATCTGCGGTGGGAATGCGGCGGCTCCCAGCGCATGGTCAGGGTGCAGATGGCTGATGTAAACGCGCGCCACTGGTTTGCCGCACAAGTTCAGCGCCAAGGCTCCCAGTGCCAGCCCGTGTTCTCGCGAAACGCCCGGATCGAACAGCATCGGACCATCGTTGGTCGCGAGGATCGCGCTGTTTGCGATGGCGCCGCCGTTGGCAAAGGCAATCGGTTCATCCGCGCCGCGCACGATCCATACGCCATCGGCGATCAACTCGGCCTGCGGGCGATAGACACCGGCAAACTGTTCGGCCAGCGCCAACGTCGGGATGAGCAGGGCGGGGCTGGCCAATCCTGCGCGGATAAGGCGTCTGCGATCAACGATCACGGCTTTGCCTTGCCTGCGAACTCCAGCCCCGCGGTGTCGCGCGCCACAAAGTTCAGTTCCCTGGTGGGGCCTTCGACCAGTACGGTGAATGCGGGGTCTTCCGATACGGACCCGAAAACCTCCATCTCTCCCAGAATGTTGCCTGCAGCATCCCGCACTGTCAGCCGCTCGATATTGTAGGGCGGCACGTTTTCGACCAGCCCGGTGTCCATCGGGTGGCGGAATGTCATGCGCAGCCGCACCTTGTCGCTCTCGATATCGGGCCACGCTGCCCCGCGCACTTCGCCCAGATGATCGGCCCAATCGCCCTTGACCCTGCTGACCGGCGGAGCCGAGCAGCCGCCGCCTGCTGCATCGACCCATGTGCCACCCACATGCCAGGCACCGTCCGCCGTTTGCAAGGCGGCGCGAACCGGTGTGCGCTGGTCCAGCTTGATCCGCGTGGCAAGAAACGGCGCGGCTCTGTGGATGGTGTAATCCACGGCGATGGGAATCGGATTGAGATCGGCCAGCAACACTATGCGTCGCACGTCCTTCAACGCCCGTGCATCCACGGTCACCGGGAAGACCCGCTGGTTTTCCGCGATCTGCGGGATACGCACTTCGACGCGCGAATCGAACATGACAGGCGCTGTACCGAAAAGGCCGATTGCGTGGTGTTCCCACATGGGCGAACCCAGCGGGTCGGCGGGAACTTCGGCCAAACTGACCGAGGCTTGCAGGCCCACGCAGAAAGCGAAAGCGGCGATCGTGCCGCGCAGCCGATTCATTGCGATTTCACCATCTGGCACATTCTCCCATCGGAGGATGTATCTGCTGCTGCGCTGGTGATATATTGAACCATCGACCAATCCGCTGGCAGACAGGATTGGCGAAACGGGAAGAGGCTGGTTGGATGAAGGTTCTGAAAATCAAACTCTTGCTTGCCTGCGCTGCCCTTCCGGCCATCGCGGCCGCAACGGATGCCAGCGGTCATGCTGATGCGCCGCAACCTTCTGTTGCGGAAGTCGTTTCCTTTGACTCGGCCGGGTATCGCATCGCTCGCTATCGCGCCCCGGTGGACCGGCAGCCTACGCCCGCCACACGCCTCGCACTGCCCGATGCACTGCGCCTCAAACCCGGCGAGAACGCCCTGTTCATAGACGTGCTTCCAGCGGAAGGTGGCATCCGCGATCCTGCTACCGGGCAATGGCAGCTTGCTGCCGAACACTTGACCATTCCCGGCGCAATCTGGCACCCGGAGGCCGGGCTCGGGCATCCCGATGTTGCGCTTTGGCTGGCTCTGCGCGCAAAGGTGGCCCAGGCGCGAAAGCGGTCGCCCGCCATCCCGGTGGTGTTGTTCTGTCGGACCGATTGCTGGATGGGCTGGAATGCTGCGCGGCGTTTGGCACGCGATGGTTTCGGCAACGTCCACTGGCTTGCTGAGGGGATCGAAGGTTGGCACCACGCTGGCCGGGAATTGATCGTAGCCGCGCCGACCGTGGTTCCTGGCTCTAGTTGAGCAGGGCGTCGAAACTCATCGCAAAGCTCGCACCGCTGGCAAGGCTTGCGGCATATCCGGTGAGAGTTGAGCCGGTAAGCGAAATGCCGAACGGATCGCTTTCGTCGGTGCCGGTCGCATTGTCGTCCTCGACAGTCGTCGCTGCGGCACAACTGGTGCCCGATTTCGCGGTGCCTGCCTGATAAGTCAGCGAAGCAGGCATAACGTCTGTGGCATAGACATCGCTGGCCGCCAACGTGCCCGGGTTGGTGATGAGAATGCAGTATCGCAACGTCGCACCGGGCAGGGCTTTCGGGCCGGTCGCATTTATGCCATCGGACAGGATCGAAGATGTTTTGCTGACCAGCAGCGGTGGTATTCGGGTGTTGGTATAGGTGCACACGATTGCGGTTTCCCCCGCGCCGATGGTCAACCCGTCAACCAGATTTGTATCTGCCGCGCCGGTGCAGGAGATGGCCTTGTTATACCGGCCAGCGTTGGTCATTGGCATGATTTCGTCCAGCAGCACTGTCTCCCCGATGACGACCGGCGTGGGGCTTGCATCGGTATCGAGTTCGTTCGCTGTTGCGGCCTCGGACGTGAGGGTTTCGACTACCGTGGCTCCACGCGACAGCGTAACGCTCGCGTCGTCGCCCACCGTCGCGTTGGCCCACTGTTTGCGCAGTGTCACGCGCGCATCATTGTCTATGATGGTATAGGTGCCGGTCGATTGCAGCGTTCCGCCGCAGGTTGTGGTGTTCCCGCGCGTATATCCCGTGCCAGTGGAAAGCGAATATGTGATCGTCTCGTTGCTTTCGATGGCTGTATCGTCGGTAATCGTGATGCCAAGCGGAATGGCGGTGTTGTAATAGGTGCCAGCAGGAACCGTGACGGTAAACGTCGCGCCGCCGCCTGGTGTGGTATAATCGGTTCCGCGCGTGGCAGTGCCGCCAGTGATGGTCATCGTCACGCTGATTGCGCTGGTTGCCCGTCCTGTTACCAGCAGCGTGGCGATGCTTGATGATGGCACGGCCTCGCTTGCGGTACTGCTTCCGATCGAAAGCTGGATGAACGGACGCAAGGTCAGTTGAATCGCATCGAGAAAATTGCCGTAGGATCCGGGATCGGTGGTGGTGAACTGCACGCGCTGAAGGCCGGTCGTGCCCGAATAGGTCGCGCTGCCGGTGTTCACGTTCCACACCTGATTGGAAGTGGTCGAAGCCTGCGTGGCCAGCGTCTGGATCACAGTGCCCGTGCTGCCTGCCACCTGAAATCGCACGGTCTGCGTGTTTGCACCCCCCGCGCGGGCGCGATGGGCAAAGGTCCAGCCTATCGGCTCCCCTGCCACAAGGCAGATGTTCTGGTAGAACGTGCCATTCACATTGGCGTTCATTTCGGCAAACACGTTGCCGTCATAGGACGGGACGCCGCTGAAATTGCTGTCCCACAGCTCGATTTCACCGGTGGAAGTATCCCAACCGGGGACCGATGCGATGGGCATGATCTCGTAATTGGGTGCGCCGGTTCCAGCAGGATCGTTCGCTTCGAAGGAAGGGTTCTCCAGCGAACGGAATTGCGCATGGGCAGTGCCCGACGCTATCGCCATGCCGCACAACGCCAGCACTACTTTGCGCAATCGCTTCGGAAATCTGCGCAAGGGCTGCCTGCCGATACTCACCCGTTCACTCCAACGCCTGTTGCGCTTTGGCCGTTATGCCGACCCATCCGATGCTAATGATTAACCCTTAAGAACGGGTTAGGTATGAAACCGCAGCGCTCATTTCACCTGCGCGCGAAATACGAATACCGCGCTGGAATTGGGTGCCAGTTCGCCGCCCGGCGTGATCCGCAGTTCGGCCACTTGCGGGTCATATCCTGTGGCAGGCGAGTAGGTGAATGCGGTGTCGCTGCTCTGGCGATAGGCGAGGGAACTTGCGCCAAGCGTCAGCCCGCCACTGGTCGCAAGCTTGACCGGTAGCGTGGTCGTCCCATCATAGGCCACGTTGCGAAAGGTGACGTCGGCTGGAAGAATGTCGTTCAGAATGATTGATCCGGCGTCTACGCTCGTCCCGCTGGGGTTCGTGACCGTTAGCGTGTAGATCATGTCATTGCCGGGTAAGGCAAATGCTCCCAGTGCACCGGTTGCCGGTGTAGAGGATTTGGCAAAGGCAAGTTCGGGCAATTCGCAGAAGCTTATGCCGCTGATACCCATCGCCTGCTGCCCGGTCGTGGATTCGCCGGGGTAGTTGCCGTACCGCACAGTTACGCTCGTGACTGGCTGCGCGAACTCCGCGGTGAAGCGCCCGGTCGATGTGCCTATGTCTGAAGTGCTGACACCTGCGATCTGCGATGCAGATCCAAGGGCGGGCGCGGAGGTTCGCGTTCCGAATGCAATGGAAGAACCAGTCGCCGTGCTGGTGCCGCTATTGTTGTTGCCCCAAGGGGTTGTCATCGCGGGCGTATAGATGGCGGCGCCGTTCGTCCCGGTGATCGCAATCCAGTCGCGAAACTGGTTTGCGCCATAGTCGATATCATCAGCCGTCAGTGCAAATGACACGACCGGACTTGGAAAAGTGAAGGTCGCGGTGATTATCCGGCTTGTCCCGGTGATCGATGTTGTGCGCCCTGTGAAAACGCCGCCAAAGGTCAGGTGCCGGATCGTGGTTCCGCCGGACATCAGCGTGGTGATGCGCGGCATCGTCTCGCCGCCCACGGTTGTGCTTGAAAGGTTGGCTGCGGTAAGGCCGACGGTGAAGTTCACGCTGCCGCCAGCGGTACGCGATGCGGTGTAGGTGTAGTTCGAACCATAGGCGAGTTGCGTCGTCGGCCGGGACGAGAACGAAAATGCATACTCGTTTGCACCGCTGCACGTGGCGGCGGCAACGCTGGCGGGGGCGCACAGGACAAGTGCAGGCATCGCCGCCCGCCGAAGCGCGGCAATCATTGACGCAGGCCGAGGAACGCCAGACTGTCGCTGTCGAACTTCATGCGGAAGACAACGAAAATGCCCTCGGCAGTCTGGCGCGCAGCGATGAAATCCGGGTCGCGATAGCCGCTGATGTTGTACCCGATGGTGATCATGGTGTCCTTGACGAGGCTGATGCCGATTTGCGGGCCAAAAGCGAAGCTCGTCGTATCGCTGGAAAGGTCGTGGCGCACCGTGGCAACTGCACCGATTTCGATCGATTCACCGATCCCAAGGCGTGCATCGAGGCCACCGATCAGCGACGTTCCTGCAAGATCATAGCCTTCAAAGGCATCGAAAGTATGCCGCACAGCCCCGAACAGCCCCAGTTCGCTGCGCTGCGCGTTGTCGCTGCGCGGTGACCAGTTGAGCGAGGTGCTCGCCATCATCCGCGTCGATTTGGCATCGGTGCCAGTGAGCAGCGCCGTGCGCGATCCGGCGGCATTGCCCGCCTCGATCTCGTCGCTGCGCAGTTCCAGCTTCGAAAGCAGGGCGAGAGTGCTGTCTGTCGGGCGATGGGCAAGAGAGAGGGCTGCGTCGAAGATCCGGCTGCGCTGGCCGCTTTCGTCCACCGCGCGGGTCATCGTGAACCCTGCGCCAGCCATGCTGCCTTCGCCAAGCTGGCGGATCGCGCCGAGCACCACGCCCTTGCGGTCGGTCAACTGCCCGTTGCGCATTTCACCGCGCCCGGTCACGCTCCAGCGATCCCGCCGCCAGGTTGCGCCAAACGTTACGGCGGTGAAGTCTTCGGCAATCGTCCCTGCATCACCAAGGTTGCCGCCGCTGGACGCGGGCTGATCGACGTTGATCAGCTTGCTCGTTTCGATCCCGGCCAGCGTGGTCGAATGATCGACGGTCGCGTCGATGGTCAGCGACGGTGTGACCGGCAGCGATTGCGTCAGGCCGAATGCGGCAAAGCTGCGCTTGCCATATTCACTGAGCGACTGCTGGCCGAGGCTGCTGACCACGCGCGCGCCATCCCAGGGGCCGACTTCAAAGCCTGCCTGCACGGTATCGGCGGAGACGGCCTTGCCACTCGCACGTTCATAGGTGCCGATCAGCTTGATCGAAGGCGTGAAGGCATAAGCCGCACCCACGCGATAGCGCGAAGGCAGATCAATGCTTTCTGCTGCACCCAAAGCTACACTGGCCGCGCCGTTGATTTCCAGCCGGTTGTCAAAGAAGTGCTTGGTCGCTCCGGCTTCGATGGTGGTGGTCCGCGCAGTGCTGCCGTCGGCCAGACGGTCGTCGAACATCGCCATACCGATCCGCGCTTCGGTATCGCGGCTGCGCCACACGCCATTGACTTCGGCGGCCTTGCGCTGTGCGGCATCGGTCAGGCTATCGTCGAACCAAGCGCTTGCGGTTACCGCGAAGGCTTCGTTCAACCTGTAGCGACCGTCCATGCCAATCTTGCGGCGACCACGCTCTGCGTTGTTCAACTGGCCAAGGCCAAAGCCGCGCCCTGCCGAACGGACATAGGCGAGGGCATCCAGCGCGCCGTCGTGATGCTCGATCTCGGCGATCCAGGCGTTGTCATAGTCGCCGCCCAAACGGCTCAGGCCCAGTTCGGCACGCAGTTCGGTGCCGGTGCCCAGCGCTGCTTTCACGTCGACTGCTGCCAGATCCGAACGCGCGCCGTTGTTTGCGCCGGTATCGGTGATCGCGGTTGCGCCGATGCGCAGTGTGCCGCCCAGCGTCGTCACATCGGCGCGAAGGCCTGCGTTGATTTCGCCGCCTGCTGCCTGCTCGATCTCGTAATCCACCACGATGAAGCGAGGATTGAGGTTCTCGTCACGGCTCAGCACCGGGGCGCGGAATGTGATCGTGCCGGACAGCAGATCGATGTCATAATCGATGAAGCGTTCCAGCGTCTTCGTTTCGACGATCACTTCTGACCGGAAACGGTCACGCACCTGCAGCGTCACGATTTCGCTGTTGGCGATGATCCGGCGGCTCGACAGGCGATAGGGGCCGGAAATGCCGCCGCCCTGAATTTCGTCGCGGCGATGGGTATCGCCGGTGCGCGCGGCAAAGCCCTGCACATGAACCGCCCCGAACGCGCCCTCTGCAGCAGCACCGGTAACCGTGCGCTGGTAGCGGGCCAGCACGGTCTGGTCGAAGGCGGTCACGAAATCGCCGTAGATCGCATAGAACGCGCGCGCTTCAAGGCGGACATAGAGCTTGTCACGGCTCGCGGAATCGAACCGGCGGCTCGAGCCATCGGCAAACACCGTATAGTAGGCGTTCGGATCGATCGCACCGAGCAGACGCTGCTGGTCCTTCTGCTTGGCGCTGTCATAGCTTGCCGTCAGCAGGAATTTGCCCAGCACGCGGCCCTTGGCATAGAACGCCACGCGCGCATTGTCGCCCAGATCGCTGTCGAACTGGCCATCGCGCTGCATCTGCCTGGCAACCGAAGACTTTCCGCCCGCAGCTTCTGCAAGGCCGACCAGCGTCCATTTCTGGTCACCGGGTGCGATCCAGCTTTCCAGCGTCTGGCGCCGGGTGATCGTTTCGTCCTTGAACAGGAACTCGGCGCGCAAGGGGCCGCTGACCATCGTGGGGGCCAGTTCGACATAGGCGATGCCATCGTCACCCTTGATCACAAAGGTGGGAGCAGCGCGATCCAGCCCGGAAAGCGTGCGCGATTGCATGGCGTCGATGGCCAGCGCGCTTTCATAAGGCTGATTGAGCGTGAACTCGCCGGTGATCCCGGCATGGACCGGACGGCCATTGCGGTCGGTCACACGCAGCGCCAGCACCGGGCGGGTCGAACCGTCGGCGATCAGGCGCGATTTTTCAGGTACCAGCGTGACGCGGGCGGGCACCTGAACGAAGTGGACATCGCGCTTCAGCGTGGCGACTTCGCCTCCATCCGTAGCGCGCACAGTGGCGCTCAGCACGGTCAGGCCGCCTTCCAGCGGAACGCCACGCCACACGCTTACCGCAAAGCCCTGCGGCGAAACGCTCGCCCCGTCGAACGCCACGGAATCCACCGGTTTGCCATTGGCCCGCAGTTCCACCGTCTCGCCCTTGCGATGGCGGATGGCAACGCGGATTGCGGGCGAACGCGGGTTATGGTCCGCTGCGGGGAAAAGGAAATCTGCAGGGCCATCGCCCATCGCCAGCCAGTCGATTTCCGCGCCTGCCGATTTGCGATCTTCCAGTTCCGCTTCCTGCACGGTCGCTGCCTTTTCAGCCTCAGCCGACTTTGCTGCGGGTGCAGCATCCGTCTGTTCGCGCAGCACCGCGCTGAAATCCGCCACGGCAAGCGTGCCGCCCTGGCCAGTCACGAAGCGCGATGTGGCATTGCCAGCACTGCGCGTGGACGCGGCGCAATCGATGAAGCGGCCCCCTTCGGGCAGGGTCTGTTCGGCCACCTGAACCACGTGGGTTCCGGGCACCAGGCCTTCGAAGTGATAGCGGCCATCGGCATCGGTAATCGCAAAGCTGCCGTCTTCCAGCATCACGCGCACGCCGGGAATGCCGCTGCGGCCCTCGCGCACGTTGCAATCGCCTGCGGAAACGCGCCCGATCAGCGTCATCCGGCTTGCCAGAACTTCATCCTCGATCTTCACGCGGGCTTGTGCCGTAGTGGTCTGCCCGCGTTCATCGGCCAGTTGTACAAGGTTGCTCGCTTCCCCTGCCGGAGCATCGGGGCGTGCCGTCATGGCATAAGTAATCTTCACGGTCTGACCGGCAGCGATGCGGCCCAGCGTGATGGTCATCTGGCGGCCATCGTCGGTAAAGCTGACAGCGGCGTCGGCGCTCTGCCCATCGATGCGGACCGATTTCGGCACAAAGCGCAGCCAGCGCGAAGGCGTGTCTTTCACTGTCACGTTGAACAGGGCACGCTTGGTGTTGGGATTGTTCGCCAGCACGGTGAAGATCACCGGATCGCCGGGATTGATCACTTCACGCGATGCTGCCTTGGTCACGCCAAGCGGGACGCTGGGTGAATCGACCGGAATGTCGACACGAACGGGGTTGGGCGACGTCAGCGTCACCACCCCGCCGAACGAGGCGTCGCTCAGTTCAACAAGGTTGCCTTCGGGGCGGCGCAAGGTGCCCAGGTTTGCGACGGGAACCGTCGAAGGCACGACAAAGCCGGTCGGCGGCACCACGCGCAGGCGATAACTGCCAAGTGCGGCCAGCGGAAAGCGGTATTCGCCTGCAGGCATCGGATAGACCGTGCCCGAAGCATCGGTCACGCTTTGCCCGGTAACGACGGTCGATGGCCAGCCCGTAATGCCGTCGTCGGCAAAGACTTGTGCGGGCTGCCCGGTCGCATCGTCGATCAGGGTGATTGTCACGCCGTCAATCGGCGCACCATCGCTGCTGTCAAATACCAGGCCGTAGGGGTCGGCGAGAACCTGCACGCTGCTGACGGGCGTTGCAGCAAGCTGGAACCGGCTGTCGGCAATCTCGACCGTGATGGAATCGCCGCTGTGCACGCTCAACTGGCAGTTGCGCTGCGTCGGGGCGGGCGGAATGGCCGTGGTGGCGATGGCTGCAAGGAACTCGCCAGTGTTCACGCCGGTTTCGGCGATCGTCATCAGCTCCTCGTCGCCCGACGATGTGGTCGCCTTGATCTGCAACTGGTCAATCGCATTGGCAGAGCGGTTCGCGCTGGGCGCCGAAATCCGCACATAGAGCAGTTCGCCAATGCGGAAGCTGTCCGAAGGCAGCAGCGAACCGTTGAGCGTGATCGATGTGCGCGATCCCGATAGCGCCATGCTGCGCTGGCCGCACGAAGGCAGTGCCAGCGCAATCGTGCCGGATCCATCGGGGAGATAGCGCAGGGTCTGCATCGTGGCGACCGCCGTTTCCACCGGAAACGAAACGGTGTTCGACGTGGCGCTCACCGTCTGGCCATGATCGGTCCAGTTGGCGGTTGCGGTGTTGGTGATCATCTCCTGCGCCGACGTGGCACAAGGGATGCTCAGCAGCATCGCAGTCAGCAAGGCAGAGAACCAGAGTTTAATGAGAAGAACCTTGGAGAATGTCATGTTCGGGGCCTGCCGGCCTCGCCACGCGGGCGAGACCGGCTTGCTCGTCAGTTGATCGTCGCGCGGAACAGGACGGTTTTGGTCGATCCCGCCGGAAGGCTTGCGATCGTGCCCGTCACCGTGCCAGAGGCCTGGCTACCGGCCGTGGCACCATCTGCCTGGCACACGCCGCCAGACACCGTGCCATCAACCTTCACGCCGAACGTCGGTTCATAGGTAACCGTCGCGGGCAGGGGGTCGTTCACAGCGATGGTCGATGCGGAGCTGGCACCTGCGGCATTGGTCACCGCGATGCAGTATTCCACCACCGCGCCGGGGATCATCTTCGGATTGGTGGTGTTGTTCACAGGGTCCGAAACGATGCGGCTCGTCTTGGCAACCGTCAGTGCGGCGGTGGCGACGGTATAGTCATCGCGCGCCGAATGGGCGGCATCGCGCGCTGCATCGTCAGTGCCTGCGGTGGTGTCTGCAAACACGGTGTCCATACCAGCGGTGTTGCCGCCGGTCGTCTGGGTAAGCGCGGCACCCTGCGTTGCTGCGGTGCCCGCTTCGCGACCCGTCGCACGCAGCGCAACGCCTGCGACAGAACCGTTGGCAAGACCCAGCGGAACGTCGCTCACCACGAACACACGGCGGGTTGCATCGGCGGCAATTTCGTCAAGGAATGTGACGAGCGTATCCGAGGCGGATTCATACGAACCGCTGTTGTTGGTATCGACATAGATGCGGACGTTGCTTGCTGTGAAAGTATCGGTGCCGCCATGCGCCGCCGTGCCGCCGGTCTGCTGCAACGCTTCGAGCGCGAAGTCGAGCGGGGCGTTCGAATTGTTGGTCACGGTGAACGTCGTGACCTGCGAAACCGAACCGGGCGTAACCACCGTGGTCGCGCTGCCGACTTCGGCGACGGTCAGGTTGATCTTGCGGTCAACCGTCAGCGTATCGCTGGCGGTTTCAGCATTCTGGGAAATGCCGCCCACCTGATAATTGATCGTGGCGGTGTTGGTGATGGTGTTGCCCGCAGTGGTTCCTGCGGCGTGTGCAGTGGTTGCGCCGAACGCAAACAGCGCAAGCGCACTGGTTGCGGCCAGCATCTTGCTGGTGCATGTCATGGTAACGATCCCTGTCTCAGTTTACCTGCTTCGGACTCCGCCAGCAGGATGGGCGGTTTTTCGTGGGCTTTTCAGCGAACGATGGCGTGATACTCGACCGTGCCGCTTCCCCCCGGAGCGATCGCGGGCACGGTCCAGCGAATATGGGTGATGTCTTCCGCACGGGCGGCGCGCACTGCGCCTGCAGCGTCCTTGACGGTCAGCCCGGTCAGCAGGCCATAGGCCTTGCCGCCGTCTACCGACACCTGCAGCGCGTTAACACTGTCATCGGCCACGCGCACCGCTTGCGGCACCGGATTGGTCACAACGAAGTTGTCGACCGACTGGCTGCCTTTGTTGGCATAGCGCGTGGAGAACAGCAGCTTGTCACCGGGAACAACCACTTTAGGGTCTTCCAGCACGGTCTTCTTGACGCCGCTCGTCTCGACGGTCTTCTCCAGCTTCACATCGCCTTCAAGGACGACGCTGGGAGCTTGTTGCGCCATCACGGGCGAGGTTGCCAAAGCGCTTGTCAGTGCGAGCGCGAGAAACGTGGAGATAATCCTGGTCATGGTCTTGTCCCGGTTTGTGCGTTGCTGCGCTTTGATCAGTTGATGGTGGTCTTGAACGTAACCGACCGGCTCGCACCGCCAGCCAGCGTTCCAATGGTTACGTCGATGCCGGTGGAGGACGCCGTTGCCGCATCGCCATCGGTGGCGTCGGTCTGTGAAGCGCCTTCAAGCGTTACCGAGTTGGCGACATAAGTCGTGCCGGTCGGGATCGCGTCGATGACGTGAAGGTCGTTCACCGTGCCGCTGCCGCTGGCCGTGGCCGCGATGGTGAAGGTCACCACAGCGCCCGGAACCGGCTTGGCCCCGCCGAACGGATCGACGACGACATAGGACTTTACCAGCGCCACACTGGCCGAGCTGGCGATCAGCGAACCCAGTGCATTGGCGTTGGCGGTTGTCGCGCCCACCACGGCATCGCCGCCGCCTTGGCCTTGTCCGGCAAAGCTGGTGCCCGGCGTGCCCGCACCCGTCAGCGCCTGCGCCGTCACGCGAACCTGGCTCGCTGCGCCGTCCGCCGTGCCCGAAGGCTGTGCCACCACCACGAACACGCGCGTGCTGCCGTCTGCGGCGAGGGCAGGGGTGGAACCGCCATTGGCGATTACGGTATCAACGCCCGGCTCGTAAGTGCCATTGTCATTGCTGTCGATCGCGATGGTCTGGACCGTGGCGTCAAAGCCGTTGCCGCTGACCGTGGGCGATACGTTGATCGAGAACGCTTCCGATCCGTTGCCGGTATTGTCGATCCGGTAGGTCAGCACTGCGGTGCTGGCCAGCGGAACCGCCGCTGCATTGAGCGAACTGACGGCAACATCCAGCAGTTCGTCCACGCGGATCGACACGGTGTTCGAATTGACCGTGGTGGTAGAACTACCGCTGCCATAGCTGGCCGAGGCTGTGTTCTGGATCAGCGTACCGGCAGTGACCCCGGCAGCCTGGGCTTGCGATGCTCCCAGCGCGGCGGATGCTGCGACTGAGGCGATCATGAATTTTGTGCAATGGTTTGTCATGCAGATCGCAGTAAATCTGCGTGGTTACCAAAGGCTAAAATCCTTAGGAAAACCCCGTATATCCTAAGGATATTATGCCTTAACCAAAGTTGTCAAAGTGTTGCTCGGGGTGAGAAAAAGTTCATGCCGAACAAACGTTTGCATAAACAAGCACCGATCCGGCAAGTTGCAAAAAAATTTTCAGATCGAGCGATTTATTTTGCCGCCAGAGCGCTGAAAACGCCCAATCGACCGATTTGGAGTGATTCGGATTCTCCGTTTGGCGGAGTGTGACTTAGCCGATCTGCCCCACAGCAGCAGCGGTAGACACATTCTGCCGCACGCTTGGCTTTGCCGTTCCCATCGCCTTGCCGATCAGCAGCAGTGCAGGCCCATCGCCCAGTGCGGTCTGCGCCGCCAGCGGCAGCAGATCGAGGCGCGAATGGAACCGGCGCTCGCACGCCAGGCTCGCTGATTCCACCAGCGCCACCGGCGTATCCGGGGCAAGCCCTGCGGCGATCAGATTGCGCGATACCTCTCCCGCCGCCGCTTTGCCCATATAGATCGCCAGCGTCGCTTCAGGATCGGCCAGCGTGGCCCAGTCGAGCGAAAGTTCCTCACCCGCGCGGGCATGGGCGGTCACGAACGTCAGCTTGCGGGCCAGCCCTCGCAACGTCAGCGATTGCCCAAGGCTGGCCGCTGCCGCGCTTGCCGCCGTCACACCGGGGCAGATGCGCACCGGAACGCCCGCAGCGTGGCAGGCCTCAAGTTCTTCGGTCGCGCGGCCGAAGATCGCCGGGTCGCCGCCTTTCAGTCGCAGCACTCGCTCGTCGGCAAGCGCTGCTTCCACGATCAGCTTGTCGATCGTGCCTTGATCCTTCGAATGCCGCCCGGATCGCTTGCCCACATGCACCAGTCGCGCGCCCGGTGCGGCAAGGTCCAGCACACCCGGCCCGACCAGCGCATCATGGAACACCACGCTGGCCATGCCGATCAGCCGTTCGGCCTTGCGCGTAAGCAGTTCGGGATCGCCCGGACCTGCACCGACCAGCCAGACCGCGCCATTCGGAAAGTCGCTCATTCCGCTGCCTCCACCAGTGTCTCGTTCCATTCGCGCAGCATCCGGGCGATGGCCGGGCGGCACGATCCGCAATTCGTTCCCGCACCGCAGGCCTTGCCGACTTCGGCCACGGTTCCAGCACCCTGTTCGGCAACGGTCATGATTTCCAGCGCGCCGATGCCGTGGCACACGCAGACCACTGGTCCCCGGTCGGGCGCAGGTGCGCTTGGCCGTGCCGCCAGCAGTTCGGGCAAAGCCGCCCCTGCTGCGCCAAGCTGGCCCGAAATCCATTCCCGCGAAGGCAATTGTCCGCTGCGCGTGACATAGAGCGCGGCCTTCAGCGCACCATCATCGCCCAACACGGCCAGACGGCGCATTCCGCGCGCCATGTCCACCGCCTCAACACGCTGGCCTGCAGGTAGTAGCGCATCTGCATCCACTGCCCCATCGCCTGCCAGCTCATAAATCCACCCCCCCGTGATGGCGGAACGGCTCCACCAGACGAGGCCCTGCGGTGCCGAGGTATCCCGCCGCACCAGAAAGGCGCGCCAGTCGCTCGCCACCGGCTCAATGCGGCAGGCGTTGTTCTTGAAGCCGGGCTGCCCCGATACCGGATCGGCCGACTGGTCAGGCAACAGGTTGCCGCGCCCGCCGCTCGCCATCGCATCGGTCCAGTGCATCGGCACGAAAACTTGCCCCCGGCCTTGCCCGTCGGTCACGTTCGCGCGGAACACCGACGTCCCGTTGGCCGAAATGACCCGCGCCAACGCGCCATCCACCACGCCCGCCGCCGCCGCATCATCGGGATGCACTTCCAGCAAAGGTTCGCGACGATGCTGCGCCAGCGTGGGTGAAAGGCCCGTGCGCGTCATCGTGTGCCACTGGTCGCGATAGCGCCCGGTGTTGAGCCGCAGCGGGAAGGCGGGATCGGCCTCACGTCCCCGCGCCTCAACGGGCACCACCTTCATCGCACGTCCCGCCATCGGATGCCGCCCGCCCCACAGGAATGGCTCCATCGCTTCATAGGCCGCGTCAGAAATCCCGGCCTTGTCCGTCAGGTCCAGCACCTTGCCGTGCTTCACGGCAAGCGACGTCATGGCGGCATATTCGCGGAATACCGCTGCCGCATTGGTCCAGTCGAACCCGGCAAAGCCCATGCGCTGCGCCACTTGCGCCACGATCGCCCAGTCTGCCCGGCTTTCACCCGGCGCGGCAAACAGAGCACGCTGGCGGCTGACGCGACGTTCCGAATTGGTGACCGTTCCGTCCTTTTCGCCCCATGCCAGCGCGGGCAGACGGATATGCGCGAACTTCGCGGTATCGGTATCGGAAATCACGTCCGAGACGACCACCGTCTCACAACGCGCCAGAGCCTCGCGCACAAAGCCTGCGTCCGGCATGGATACGGCAGGGTTGGTCGCCATCACCCACAGGAACTTCACGCGCCCATCATGCACCGCGCGGAACAGGTCCACCGCCTTCAGCCCCGGACCGCTGCACATGCGCGGAGCCTGCCAGAATGCTGCGGCATCGGCCCGTTCCTCGTCCGAAAAACCAAGATGACATGCCAGCATGTTGGCAAGGCCGCCCACTTCACGCCCGCCCATCGCGTTGGGCTGCCCGGTCATCGAAAACGGTCCCATGCCGGGCGCATTGATGCGGCCCGTGGCCAGATGCAGGTTGATGATGGCGTTGCCCTTGTCCGTCCCCGCGACGGACTGGTTCGCTCCCATCGAAAACACCGTCACCATGCGCGGATGCGCAGCAACCAGATCAGCCAGCGCAGCAAACGTCTCAGCCGAAACGCCGCCATACTCCCCTCCCGCCTGCGGGAGGGGCTGGGGGAGGGCATGTTCACTCACCAACCCTCGGTGACTCATCTCGGCCAGCAAAGCGTTAAACAGCGCCACATCGCCATCCGGCGCCACCGGCACGAACAAGTCCGCCTGTTCCGCCGTTTCGGTCCGGCGGGGATCGATCACCACGATCTTCGTGCCCCGCGCCTCGCGCGCCGCCTCGATCCGCTGCCAGATCACCGGATGGCACCAAGCGGTGTTCGATCCCACCAGCAGGATCAGATCGGCATCATCAAGGTCTTCATAGGTGACCGGCACCACGTCTTCGGCAAAGGCGCGATTGTGTGCCGCCACCGCGCTCGCCATGCACAGGCGGCTGTTGGTGTCGATATTGGCGCTGCCGACAAAGCCTTTCATCAGCTTGTTGGCGGCATAGTAATCCTCGGTCAGCAACTGGCCCGAAACGTAAAGCGCCACGCTGTCTGGCCCGTGCGCGGCGATGCAATCGCGCATCTTCCCTGCCACCGCATCCAGCGCCTCGTCCCATCCCGCCCGGCGCTCACCGATCATCGGATGCAGCAGGCGGCCATCGAGCGAAACCGTCTCGCCCAGATGCGTGCCTTTTGAACACAGCCTGCCGAAGTTCGCGGGGTGCTCAGCATCACCCTGGATGATGACCGAGCGTTCCCCCGTAACTTCGGCGCGGATGCCGCAGCCGACGCCGCAGTAGGCGCAAGTGGTGCGGACCTGCTTCAAGCTGCCCGCTTCCCCACCACGGCAGAGCGCAGCAGATACATCCGCCCCGCATCCACCTTCATCGGCACGGTCGGCACGCAGCCTTCGTCGTCGCCCAGCGCCTGCCCGGTCTTCAACGAAATGTTCCAGTTGTGCAGGGGGCAGGTCACCACATTGTCGTGGACGATCCCCTGCGAGAGCGGCCCCTGCTTGTGCGGGCACTTGTTCACCAGCGCATAGAACTCGTTCTTCTGCGTGCGGAACACCGCGATTTCGTCCGCGCCCACCACGGGAAGGGTGCGGGCGGTGCCGGGGGTGATCTGGTCCACCGGACCGATGTCGAGCCAATCGCCGATCATGCTGCAAACTCCGTGAACGAAAGGGGACGCACTTCGGCAAGATGCTGGTGCAGATCGGCATCCTTGCCGGCCACACGCTCGGCCCAGGGATCGTCCTGCATGAAGGTCTGCGAATAGCGGAACCGTGCGGCGAGCCGCTTTACGCTGTCCGCATCGTCGAACAGCCCGGCCTTCACATGGTCGAGACCCACGCGCTCGATCCACGGCGCGGTGCGTTCCAGATAGTGCGCCTGTTCGCGGTAAAGCTGGATGAAGGCGGCGCAGACATCCATTGCTTCCGCTTCGGTCGCCACCTTGCACAGCAGGTCGGTGGCACGCACCTTGATGCCGCCATTGCCGCCGACATGCAGTTCATAACCGCTGTCCACGCAGACCACGCCAAAGTCCTTGATCGTGGCTTCCGCACAGTTGCGCGGGCAACCGCTGACCGCGATCTTGAACTTGTGGGGCATCCACGAACCCCAGGTCATCCGTTCCAGCTTTACGCCCAACCCGGTGGAATCCTGCGTTCCGAACCGGCACCATTCGCTGCCAACACAGGTCTTCACCGTGCGTAGCGATTTGCCATAGGCATGGCCCGAAACCATGCCCGCAGCGTTCAGATCGGCCCAAACGGCGGGCAGGTCTTCCTTCCTGATGCCGAAGATGTCCAGTCGCTGCCCGCCCGTCACCTTGACCATCGGCGCTTCGTATTTCTCCACCACGTCTGCGATGGCGCGCAGTTCCCTGGGGTTGGTAAGGCCGCCCCACATGCGCGGCACTACCGAATAGGTGCCGTCCTTCTGGATATTGGCGTGAAGCCTCTCGTTCACGAAGCGGCTCTTCTGGTCGTCTTCATACTCGCCCGGCCACGCGCAGAGCAGGTAGTAGTTGAGCGCGGGGCGGCACGAAGAACAGCCGTCCGGCGTCGTCCAGTGCAGTTCCTGCATGAGTTGCGGGATCGCCCTGAGGTTCTTTTCGATGATCAGGCGGCGCACATCGTCGTGGCTGAAGCTGGTGCACTTGCACATCGTCTTCGGCCCGGACTGCACTTCGCCGCCCAGTGTCAGCGCCAGCAGGCTTTCGACCAGCCCGGTGCAGCTTCCGCAGGATGCCGAAGCCTTGCAGGTGCTGCGCACCGCATCGAGGCTGCACGCGCCCGCTTTGATCGTTTCAACGACCTTGCCCTTGGAAACGCCGTTGCAGCCGCAGATTTCTGCGTCGTCCGAAAGGGCTGCAACGGCGGCATTAGGGTCCAGCAGGGCACCCCCGGAAGCGAAAGCCTGCCCGAAGATCAGCGCTTCGCGGATATCCGAAACGTCTTCGCCCTTCTTCAGCAGGTCGAAGTACCAGTTCCCGTCCGCCGTATCGCCATAGAGCACGGCGCCGACCAGCTTGTTGTCCTTCACGACAACCCGCTTGTAGATCCCGCGCGCCGCATCGCGCATCACAATGTCTTCGGCGCCGTCACCGCCCGAAAAATCGCCTGCGGAAAACAGGTCGATGCCCGAAACCTTGAGCTTGGTCGATGTGACCGAACCTTCATATCCCGAAGGCGCATTGCAGGCCGCATCGGCCAGCGAACGGCACATGTCCCACAGCGGCGCAACAAGGCCATAGCAAAGCCCACGGTGCTGCACGCATTCGCCCACCGCCATGATCGCGGGATCGCTCGTCACCATGTGGTCATCCACCACGATGCCGCGTTCGACTTCCAGCCCTGCGGATTTTGCCAGCGTGGTGCCGGGGCGGATGCCCACAGCCATCACCACGATATCCGCGTCGAAAGTGCGCCCGTCCTTCAGGCGGACAGCGGAAACGTGTCCATCCTTGCCGACGATCTCGGCTGTATCGCCGCCGGTCACGATGGTCTGGCCGCGCCGTTCCAGTTCGGTCTTCAGCAGGTATCCGGCGGCTTCATCCAGCTGGCGCTCCATCAGCGTCGGCATAAGGTGAACGACGGTGACCTTCATGCCACGCAGCGAGAGGCCATGCGCTGCCTCCAACCCGAGCAGGCCACCGCCGATCACCACGGCTGACCCACCCTTTTCGGCTGCGGCCAGCATTTTATCCACGTCGTCCAGATCGCGGAACGTCACCACGCCCGCCAGATCCTTGCCCGGAACAGGGATGATGAAGGGGTCCGAACCGGTTGCGATCAGCAGCCGGTCGTATGGTTCCACCCGGCCAGATTGTGCGACCACGGTCTGCGTGGCGCGGTCGATCGAAACCACCGGATCGCCCGAAACCAGCGTGATCGCGTTATCGGCGTACCAGTCGTCGCCGTTGATCACGATGTCTTCGAACGCTTTCTCGCCTGCCAACACCGGCGAAAGCATGATGCGGTTGTAGTTCACGCGCGGTTCCGCGCCGAAGATCGTCACATCGAACCGGGCGGCATCACGGGCGAGGATTTCCTCTACCGCGCGACACCCGGCCATACCGTTGCCGATCACCACCAGCCGCTCCTTCACAGGCGCGGTGCGGTCCTTTTCCATCAGGGTCGAAGGCGCGTTCACTCACGTATTCCTTGGCCAGACGCGCAACACGAAAAAGCCGCCCGAACGCATCCCGATAGGGAGGTCTGGGCGGCGACATTGCCACGCGATGTTGATAGTTCAGGCTTTGCGCTGGATCGCCCGACCTTGGGCGGCACATCGGCCTTCGTTCATATGGCTAACCGATTCGGGCGCTGCACTGCAAGCATTATTTTGCAGTGCAGCACGCTCATCCTTCGACAGGCTCAGGATGAGCGGGGGAAATATGTCCATGTCCGGCAAGCCCGCTCATGCTGAGCCTGTCGAAGCACCCGCACAACCCATCAAACCAAAATCAGAACGCCACTTCAGCCTGCAACCACAGGATCTCACGATCCACGCCAAACTTGTCGGCGTTGTAGTTGGCATACTTCACCAGCCAGCCCACTTTCTTGGTCTTGAAGCCCAGGCTGGCATCCCATTCGGTGCCGAACTTCACCCCACCCACATCGCTGCGGAACTCGTGATAGGTGACGTTGGCGTTAAGACCCTGAACTGCCTTCACTTTTGGCAGAACCTTGGCCAGCGTAACGTAGGTATCCTCAAGCCCGCCCGCCGGCGTGGTCAGGAACAGGTCGGCCCAGCCGTTGAACTTGTGCAGCGTGGCCAGCGGGGTCTGGAAAGATTTGCCCACCGCCTTGTCCGCACCCAGCTTTTCGTAACCGCCGGTCAGGGTAAAGCCCTGATATCCAAGGCCGAGTTCACCCAGCACATAATCCGCCTCATAAGCCACCGGGGCGCTGCCGATACCGGATTGGCGGGCATAGGTTGCCAGCACGTTCAGCTTCACCGCCTTTGACAGCGGGAAGCTGCCCGAAACGCGCCCGCCATATGTCTGCGACGAGTTGGCGAAGGCAAAAGCCTCATCATAATCAAGGATATAGGAGAACGCCTTGGCAGTGACTGGCCCCAGCTTTGCGCTCGCGCCAAGGAACACGAAGTCCCCATCCATCGACCGGCGCGGCCCGGCTTCCGATCCGAAGATCGAATCCTGCTGGATCGCATAGGTTCCATCAAAGCTGACCGGCCCGAACGTCGCTTCTGCGCGCACGGCGTCGAAGGTCTGTTCGTTCTGCCGCCAGCCGACCGAACCGACAAAGCGTTGATCATCAAGGTTTATCCGCTGACGTCCAACGGTCAACGCAAAGTCCTTCACCTTGTACATGATCTGCGCGCGGTTCAGGTCGATGCTTTCGCCATCAGCCACCACGGCAAACTGCGGGCGGCGTTGCGAACTGCCTGGAAGAGCGAATGGAAAGGCATTGTATTGATTGGACAATCCCAACGTGCCTTCAGCCTCGACCAGCACCGAAAGGTGCGACGGTGCGTGCTTCAGCTCCAACCCGGTACGCAAACGCACGGTCAGCGCATCGGCATCGACCGTCGGCTGATCGATGCCTTCGTAGCGAATGCGTGCGTCGATGATCGGATCGAGCGTCAGGCCATCGGCCACCGGAATCGGGTCACCGAAAGCGGGTTTTCCAGCAGCCTGCGCAGGGTGTGCGAAGGCGATCGACGACGCGAGCAGCGTCGCCGTGAGTGTGGTCTTCTTCATGTTCCCTGAACCCCCATGATTGGGCCGATCAGGCATCCTCTCGTGCGCCTTAAGGGCGCTTAGGTGCTTCTAGGTGCATCTAGGTGCACTTCAGGCCGCGTGTGATTTCGGCCCATGATCGTACTCTGCAAGGAAGTGCAGGACTTCCTGGCGGTAAGCGTAAAACATTGGATGCTTTAGCAATTCCTTGCGGTCGCGCGGGCGCGGCAGGTCCACTTTCAGCACTTTGCCGATGGTGGCGTTCGGCCCATTGGTCATCATCACCACACGGTCGGCCAGAAGGATCGCTTCGTCGACATCGTGGGTCACCATGATGGCGGTCACCTTCGTCCGGTTCCACACTTCCACCAGCACGTCCTGCAGATCCCAGCGCGTCAGGCTGTCCAACATGCCGAAAGGTTCGTCGAGCAGCAGCAGGCGCGGGGAGAGCGCAAAGGCGCGCGCGATGCCCACGCGCTGGCGCATCCCGTTGGACATTTCCGCCGCCATCTTGTCCTTCGCGTCGGCAAGACCCACGCGATCAAGATAGTAGTCGATGATTTCCCTGCGTTCCGAACGGGTTGCGTGCGGGTAGACACGCTCCACGCCAAGCGCCACGTTCTGCCGCGCGGTGAGCCAGGGCATAAGGCTGGGTGACTGGAACACCACCGCCTTGTCCGGCCCGGCAATATCAATCTCGCGGTTATCAAGGATGATGCCGCCCTTGCTGATTTCGTTCAGGCCAGCCGCCATCGTCAGCACGGTGGACTTGCCGCAACCGGAATGCCCGATGAGCGAGATGAATTCGCCCTTGTCCATCAACAGGTTGAAGTCCTCAACCACGGTCAGTGGACCCTTGGGCGTAGGGTAGACCTTGTGGAGTTTCCAGAACTCCATGTAGCGCCGCGTTGCGCCCTTTTTCGCCGCGTCCTGATAGGCCTTGGGCGGCGGTGCGAGGTCTAGCGGGGTGACATTGGGCAAATTGCCGTAATCGCTGCCCTTGGCCGCCTTTTCGCCCGCCAGACCGCCAAGATAGTTGACGATTTCCGTGCGGAGCGACTGGAACGCAGGGCTGTCGTTCACGGCCTCGCGATCACGTGGGCGGGGAAGGGTGACCGGGAAAATCTTCCCGATCCGCGCCGCCGGGGCAGGGGTCAGCACGGCAACCCGGTCTGCCAGCAACAGGGCTTCGTCCACATCGTTGGTGACAAGGATGATGGTGCGCTTTTCCTCTTCGCGGATGCGGTCGATCTCGTCCTGCAACTTGGCGCGGGTGAGGGCGTCCAGTGCGGAAAGCGGTTCATCCAGAAGGAGAATTTCGGGTTCCATTGCCAGTGCGCGGGCCACAGAAACGCGCTGGCGCATCCCGCCTGAAAGCTGCGCAGGCTTGCGCTCCATCGCATGGCCAAGGCCGACGAGTTCAACCTTCTGGCGAACCAGCGCGGTGCGATCAGCCTTGCTGCGATCCTTGTGCACCGCATCGACAGCCAGCGCGACGTTCTGTTCGACCGTCAGCCAGGGAAAGAGCGAATAGGACTGGAAGACGAGGCCGCGATCCTTGTCCGGCCCGTCAATCGCCTTGCCACGCAGCAGAATTTCGCCTGCGTCCGGTTCGACAAGGCCTGCGATGGCCGAGATCAGCGTGGTCTTGCCCGCGCCGGAGAAGCCGAGGATGGCAATGAATTCGCCTTCCTCAACATCCAGATCGATGCCGCCGAGGACTTCGGAAATGCCGCCAGCCTTGCCGGTATAGCTTTTGCGAAGACCTTTGAGAGAGAGGATCGTGGCCATGTGGGTTACCTTTCTCAGACGGTGCGGTTGCGGCTGACGAAGGACTGCAGCGCCATCATGATGCGGTCCAAGGCAAACCCGATGAGGCCGATGACGACGACGGCCACCATGATACGGGCCAGCGACTTTTCCGAACCGTTCTGGAATTCGTCCCACACGAACTTGCCCAGGCCGGGGTTCTGCGCGAGCATTTCCGCCGCGATCAGCACCATCCATCCGGTGCCGAGAGACAGACGCATCCCGGTGAAGATGAAGGGCAGCGATGAAGGCAGGACGAGGCGGGTAAGGCGGGCGAACCAGCCGAGGCGCAGCACGCGGCCCACCGCGATCAGATCCTTGTCGATGCTGGCGGTGCCAATGGCGGTGTTGATCAGCGTCGGCCACAGCGAACACAGCATGACGACCACTGCCGAAACGACGAAGCTTTTCGCCAGTGTCGGGTCATCGCTGGTCATCGATGCAGATACGACCATCGTGACGATGGGCAGCCACGCAAGCGGGCTGACCGGGCGCATCACCTGCACCAGCGGATTGATCGCCGCATTAACCCGCTTTGACATGCCTGCCACAAGGCCAAGCGGCACGGCGAACAGAGTGGCAAGCACGAAGCCTGCAGCCACGGTTTCAAGGCTGGTGAAGATCTGGTCCACGAAAGTTGGCGGGCCGGTGTAGGAATAGCCTGCTGACACCGCTTCTGCTGCGGAAATGCGGGCTGCGGCGTTTTCGTCCATCAGGCCGGTGAACGCGCTCCACACGTCGCCCGGTCCGGGCAGCGCGCCAAGCGAGGTCTGGACCAGTGGCGCAGCCAGCGCCCAAAGCGCAAGGAACGCGCCAATACCCGCAAACGGCGGCCACAGCGCATCGAAAGCATCGCGCGGCGCGGGCAGCTTGATGCCGAACGGCAGAGAGCGGGCAGGCTTCACGGATGCAGTTTCCTCTTTTGCGCCATCGGTTCCGGCGGCGGGGAGGAGGGACGCGCCCTCCTCCTTATCCTGCGATGGCGTAGCGAAGAATTCTTCCTTGCGAAGGGGCACGGCGTTCATGTGATTGGTCCTTGGTGGCTTACTTGACGCCGGCCGGGGTCACGGTTTGACCCTGCTTGAGGCCGATGGTGAAGCTGGAGATATAGGCGTTCGGCTGTTTGCCGTTGAACTTGATGCCATCGATGAAGCCCGACTGTTCCGGCTTGTAGCCGTCGGTTTCGGGGATGGCGTCCTTGGGGATCACGCCCTTGTCGGCGAGTTCCCGGGCAGCGGCGAGATAGAGGTCGGGGCGGTAGACGGCCTTGGCTGTGTCGAAATACCACTGGTCCGGCTTGTCGGTGGGGATCTGCCCCCAGCGGCGCATCTGCGTGAGCGTCCACACCGCGTCCGAATAGAACGGATAACCCGCAAACTGGTTGAAGAACACGTTGAAATCCGGTGCTTCGCGTGTGTCGCCGGGGCCGAACGTGAACTTGCCGGTCATGCTGGCGGCGATGACTTCCGCATCGGCGCCGACATACTGCGACATCGCAAGGATTTTCACCGCTTCGGGGCGGTTTTTGCCGCCTTCGGCATCAAGCCATTGCTGGGCCTTGATGATCGCACGAAGCAGGGCCTTTACCGTGTTCGGGTTTTTGGCAGCGAACTCTTCCGTCAGGCCGAAGACCTTTTCGGGATTGCCCTTGAAGATTTCCTCGTCAGTGATGACCGGAACGCCGATCTTCTTCTTTACCGCCGCCTGATTCCACGGTTCGCCCACCGAATAGCCATCGATCGTGCCGGCTTCGAGCGTGGAAGGCATCTGCGGTGGCGGGGTGACGGAGATCTGGACCTGCGCGGCGGTCGTTCCTGCCGTATCGCCGGGCAGGTAATAACCCGGAACGATGCCGCCTGCGGCCAGCCAATAGCGCAATTCGTAGTTGTGCGGGCTGAACGGGAAGACCATGCCGAACTTCAGGTTCTTGCCCTTGAGCGCGGCGGCGGAAACGGGGTGCTGAACCTTGCCGTCTGCGCTTTTGGGCAGGGCAGGGGCGATTTCGGACCAGACCTTGTTCGAGATGGTGATCGCGTTGCCGTTGAGGTCGAGGCTGAGCGGGGCGATCAGCTTGGCCTTTGCGCCGATCCCGGCGGCGGCGGCGATGGGCTGGCCAGCCAGCATGTGCGCGCCATCAAGCTGTCCGCCAACCACGCCATCGAGCAGAACCTTCCAGTTCGCCTGTGGTTCGAGCGTGACGGTCAGCCCTTCTTCACGGAAGAAGCCCTTTTCCTGTGCGATGGCGAGCGGAGCCATATCGGTCAGCTTGATGAAGCCGAGCTTGAGGACCGGCTTTTCAATGCCATTGGCTGATGCGGCGGGCTTTTCGGGCGCGTCAGCGCTTTTCCCGCAGCTGGCCACGGCCATCCCGGCAAGCAGTGCTGCGATCATGTTCCGGCTTTTGAACCCCGTCCGTCCGTTCATTTCGACCACCCCTTTTGTGTTGCAGGACAAACGCGAAAAAGCCGCCCGAACGCATCCCGAAAGGGGAGGTCTGGGCGGCGACGTTGCCACGCGATGAAATTGCTGGTCCAATCGATGATGTTTCCACCCATCCTTGGGTGGCACCGTTTGGCTTGAGATGAAAGCTATGTGATTCGCACCGCTTTCGGCAAGTGTTTTTTGCGCTGCAATAGAATTTTATGCTTGGCGCTGCCCGGCGATGTAGGATTCCAGCAACAGTGGGTCAAATGCCTTTCCGTCAAAGAAACTGTTGTTTTCCAGCGTGATAATGCCCTGTTGCATGGAGATGGAGGTTGGTCCGGCAAGACTGCCTTCAACCTTCGAACTGGCCCCCGGCAGGGGATCAGCGGTGCCCAATAGTGCGCTGCGGTAAACGTCGGGGCGGAATACGCGGGCTGCCTTTGCGGCATCGGCGGAGTCGTAGGCCAAGCCGTCCCAGCGGACCATCTGGCTGTAGAGCCATTCAGCCTGGCTGACCCACGGGAAGTTTGCTGCTTCGCGATGCTGGAACATGAAGTCGGGGTAGTGCAGCAGATCGCCGCCGCGCCGCAGCAAAAGCCGGTCGGAAATGGCGCGCCGGATCAGCGTGGCGTCACCATCGAGATATTCGGAACGCGCAAGGATTGCGGCGTTCGTTTCAAGATTGGCGGGATCGACGAAATGTGCGCCCGCCTGGCGCATGGCGCGAACCAACGCCTCTGCGTCTTCGCGGCGATCATCAAGCACCGGTTCGCGGAAGGCGAGCACCTTTTCCACACCGCGCCGCCAGATTTGTGCGGTGACCAGCACGATCTCACCCGCGCCGCGTTCTACCGCCACGCTGTTCCACGGTTCCCCCACGCAAATCGCATCGACCTCGCCAAACTCCAGCGCATCAGCGCAGAAAGGCGGAGCAACGGTGGTGATCTCGACATCTTCGTCCGGGCGAATGCCGCAGGCGGCAAGCCAATAGCGCAGCATGTAGTTGTGGCTGGAATAGCGATGAACCACGCCAAAGCGCAGCTTCTGGCCGGTAGCGGCGATATGTGCCCGCAGCGCGGCTCCTACTGCCGCTGCATCGCCCAAACCGCCAGCAGGATTGATCGCGCGCGCCAGATCGGGGCGCATCGTGATCGCGTTCCCGTTCAGCCCCAGCACGAACGGTACCGACAGCGGCTGCGCCGGACGGCCGCGCCCGAGCGTGGTGCCGATGGCCAGAGGGGCGACCATGTGCGCGGCATCGCTATGGCCATAGAGCAGGCGGTCCAGCACCGTTGCCCAGCTCATATCGCGGACAAGGCGCAGAGACAGGCCTTCGGCTTCGGCAAAGCCGTGTTCGCGGGCAAGAATGGGCAGGCAGGCATCGACCAGCGGCAGAAACCCGATGGTCAGTTCGCCCCGCATGGCTTCGGACGCCATCACTTCCCTCCCATCAACTGGTGCGCGGTGACGACCGCTTCAGCAATGTCGGCAATGCGCTTGCCCTGATTCATCGCGGTCTTGCGCAGTTCTGCATAGGCTTGCGGTTCGGTAAAGCCCCGGCTGTCCATCAGGATGCGCTTTGCCTTGTCCACCACTTCGCGGTCGGCCAGCTTGCCCTTGGCCTCGGCCAGATCGTTCTGCAGCCGGGCAAAGGCATTGAAGCGGCGCACAGCGAGGTCGAGAATCGGGCGGATGCGATGGGGCGCAAGGCCATCGACGACATAGGACGACACCCCTGCATCGACCGAAGCGGCGATTGATTCCTCGTCGCTTTCATCCACGAACATGGCGATGGGGCGGCCCAGCACGCGGCTGACGGCGAAGTATTCCTCCAGCACGTCGCGCGAGGGGTTTCCGAGGTCCATCAATACGATATCGGGCGCGATCTCGCCAATGCGGGCAACAAGGCCGCGCCGTTCGGTCACCACGAAAATCTCGCAGTCATCAAGCGCAGCAAGCCCTTCGCGGATCACAGCCGCGCGCATCGCGCTTTCATCGACTATGGCTATCCGCATGGGTCTGCCTAGTGCGCGGGAGGGGCGCAGGTTTCAAGGCGCTTTGTCACGTATTTTTCTCCCCGACCGATATGGCAGCCCAGAAAGGGATCGACCCGCAACAGGGCGGCATTAACCGCCACATCCAAACAGGGACAAGAGTTCGCTACGCAGCTGCCCTGATCTCATCGAATTTCAATGGATTACAGGGCAGGCAGGCGCATCTGGACCGAATACAGTTATGGGGCAGGCCGTCTCAAAGAACAAAATTTGATGCTGCCAAAGACAATAGCGGGTCCAGTTGGATCAGGAAATCACCAACGCCATCGCCGTTCACATCACCTGTGACAAACGTGTCACCGCCCGATTGGTAGTACCGTAGCTGGCCTGCTACGTTCGAGAATCCTGCTGTGCCGATAAAGGTAAACCCCTGATTTCCGCCTACACTGGAATTGGCGTCAATCGCACCAAGCGACATCCTGTCGGCCTGGGCGGTGGAGAAGTCGGTAATGAAATCAATGTTGCCCTGGCCACTGTCACTCAGGTTCTGGAATGTGAAAGTATCTGCCCCTGCGCCGCCGGTGAGCCGGTCGCCGCCTGCGCCGCCGATGATGACATCGTTGTTGTTGCCACCATCGATCCTGTCGACGCCGGCTCCGCCGTTTAATGTATCGTTGCCAGCCAGACCATTGATAACATCGTCGCCCGCCCCGCCGGTCAGCGTGTTGGCAGCGGATGTTCCCGTAAGCGTGACGCCATCGGCGACATCGAGAATGCCTATGGAGAGAGTCTGGCTATCGCTCAATTCGCCGTCACTGACATTGACGATCACCTGATAGACATTGTCGGCCCCAATATCGCCCGGTGCTTCGAAGTTGGGCGCATTGACGAACGAGAGCTGTCCGGTGGCGGAATTGATCGCAAACCTTGCCGCATCGGCACCGCCCCCGATGCTGTAAGTCAGCGCCGACCCATCGGGGTCGCTGGCGGACATCGCAGCTACGGAAACGGTATTCTCACTGAGTTGGAAGCCGACCCAGTTCAGACCGTTGAACGCAGTGATGACTGGAGCTTCGTTGACGTTGCCGACGGTTACCGTCACGCTTTGCAGAGTCTCGGACGTACCATCGCTGGCGCGCACGAGCACTTCGAACAGGTTGTCGTCATTGGCATCGCCCGGTGCTTCAAAGTCTGGTGCGTTGACGAACGAGAGCGCACCTGTGGCCGCATCGACCGAGAGCATTGCTGCATCGGCACCGCCCGCAATGGAAAACGCGATGGGAGAACCTTCAGGATCAACCGCTTCGACATTGCCGATAGCAGCCGTGTTCTCGCTTACCGCAAAGACGGGTGCAGATGTGACGGCAACAGCTTCGTTGATGTCTGTCACGGACACGGACAGCGTTTGGGCTGTGGTGTTGATCCCATCGCTGGCGCTGACAACGACTTCATATAGGTTGTCGCTGTTGTCATCGACCGGCGCTTCGTGATCGGGCGCCGTGATGAATGCCAACGCTCCGCTCGCAACATCGATCGAGAACAGCGCGGCATCGGCACCTGCGGTGATTGCATAGGTCAGCGCCGATCCCTCTGGATCGCTGGCGGCCACAATGCTGACCGCAGTTGCATTCTCCGCAATGCCAAAGCTGGTGCCTGACGTGAACGCCGGCGCTTCGTCTGCCATGCCGACTGCGACTGTCAGCATCTGAGAGGCAGACAGGCTACCATCGCTCACAGTGATTTCAATATCATAGCGATTGTCGGCATCGGTATCGCCCGGTGCTTCGAAATCGGGTTCAGACACAAAGTTCAATGCGCCCGTTTGCGCATCTATCGCAAACAGGGCCGCATCGGCACCGCCCGAGATATTGTAGGTCAGCGCTTGCCCGTCGACGTCGATGGCCGCGATGGTGCCGACTGCAAGCTGGCCTTCAAGGACCGAGAGCGTGGCGACAGGCACGAGCAGCGGCGCTTCATTGGCATTGCCGACCGTCACGGCAAGTGCCTGCGTATCGAAGTTCAGACCATCGCTGGCCTGCACGATCACATCGTAGACATTGTCACCATCGGTATCGCCAGCAATGTCGTGGTCCGGCGCTGCAGCAAAGCTCAGCACGCCGGTTGCCGCATCAATCGTAAACTTTGCAGCATCGCTGCCACCGGCAATCGCATAGCTGCGGGGCGTGCCTTCCTGATCGGTTGCAATAACCGTGGTCACCGCCGTGGTGTTCTCCATTACCGCAAGACTGGCACTGGCAGAACCGCCATCCGACACGATCACAGGCGTTTCGTTGACGTTGCTGACGACGACCGTAAGCGTCTGCGTGGAAGAGAGCGCGCCATCGCTTGCCCGGACGATCACCTGATAACTGTTGTCTGCATTGGCATCGGCTGGCGCTTCGAAATCGGGGGCCTGTACAAACGCTAGCGCGCCGGATGCAGCATCAATGATGAAGTTCGCAGCATCAGTGCCGCCGACGATGGCGTATGTCAGCACCGCGCTATCTGGATCGCTGGCCGTCACCATCGTCACGGACGAGGTGTTTTCGGCCAGCGTGATCGTGGTGTTACCAAGATTGGAGGTGATGGTCGGCGCCTCGTTCACGTTCGTGACGCCAACCAGCAGGGTTTGGGTATCACTCAACGTGCCATCGCTGGCGCGAACGATTACCTCATAGACATTGTTGCCGTCCGCATCGGTCGGGCTTTCGTGGTTCGGCGCGGTGACGAAGCGCAGGGCGCCACTGGTGGAAACGATCGAAAAACGGGCGGCATCGGCCCCTCCGATGATCGCGTAGGTCCGCGCCGTGCCTTCGGGATCGCTGGCAACCACAGTGGTTACGGTAGTGCTGTTTTCCGCCACTGAGACGTTCGCGATGTCACTGCCACCGTTCGAGGAAATGATCGGCGCTTCATTCACGTTGGTGAGCGTGACCGCCAGCGCGCGGGTGCCTGTCTCGCCACCACTGCTGGCGCTGACGGTCACGTTGTAAACCCGGTTCGCGCCGCTGTCGTTCGGGGCCTCGAAATTGGGCGCTGACACAAAGTTCAGCGCACCGGTCTGCGCATCCACCGCAAAGCGTGCCGCATCCAGCCCGCCACTGATGGCATAGGTAATCGGCAGATTTCCGGGAGCAACTGCTGCCAGAGTGCCAACAGCGAGCGTGTTTTCAGCCACGCTGTAATTTGTCGGAGAGGTGAACTCGGGTGAATCGAACAGGTTCGATACGGTGACATTCACAGTCTGCGAGGCGCTCAGCACGCCATCGCTGGCGCGCACGATCACTTGATAGATGTTGTCGGCATTGCTGTCTGTCGGCGCTTCGAAGTTGGGCGAGGCGACGAAGGAAAGCTGACCGGTCTGGGCATTGATCGCAAAACGCGCAGCATCCAGACCGCCGGTGATCGCAAATGTCAGTGCTGCGCCATCGGGGTCTGCGGCGGCGACGGTACCCGCCATCGTCGTATTTTCCTGCATGGTGAAGGCGGCAGGTGAGGATATGATTGGCGTTTCGTTGACGTTGGTAATGTTGACCGAAATGGCCTGCGTGTCTGTCAGAACGCCATCGCTGGCCTGTACAATCACGTCATAGACATTGTCGCCATTGGCATCGGTGGGAGCCTCGAAATTAGGGGCGCTCGTCAGCGTCAGCACACCGCTGCTGGCCATGATGGCAAACCGAGCCGAATCGGCACCGCCCAC
Organism: Novosphingobium sp.; assembly: GCF_049240505.1. Taxonomy (GTDB): domain Bacteria; phylum Pseudomonadota; class Alphaproteobacteria; order Sphingomonadales; family Sphingomonadaceae; genus Novosphingobium. Next base: position 53,843 of record NZ_JBMLSM010000062.1, on the reverse strand, counting down.
GATCGAATAAGTCCGCGCGGTGCCTTCAGGGTCGGTAGAGGTTATCATGCCCGCATAGGTCGAACTTTCGGTCAGCGCTATGGTTGCGGTGCTGCCGCCGCCATTCGCGGTGATGACGGGCGCCTCATTGACGTTCGTAATCGTGATCGCCAAGGCCTGCGTGTCGGTGACGAACCCGTCACTTGCCGAAACAACGACGTCATACACCCGGTTAAAGCCGGAATCGTTTGGCGCTTCGAAATTGGGAGCGGCAACAAATGCCAGTTCACCGGTTGCAGAATTAATCGTGAACTTTGCAGCGTCGACACCACCGCTGATTGCATAACTGACGGCTGACCCGGCATAATCAGCAGCGATCACGGTTGTCACGGCCGTCAGGTTTTCGGCCATGCTGATCGCTGCTGAAGCGCCACCACCGTTCGAGAGAATCGCCGTGCCTTCGATGACATTGTTGATGGTGACGGAGATCGTCTGAACGGTAGAGTAAACGCTGTCGGCATCCTGTGCTTTCACCGAGACGACATAGACGTTGTTTGAATCGGCATCGCCTGGCGCTTCGAAATTGCGGGCAGACACGAGGCTGAGCGCGCCGGTCTGGGAGTTGAGGGTGAAGCGGTCCGCATCAGGGCCACCCGCAATATAGAACCGAACAGCCTGACCTTCCAGATCGCTCGCGGCGAGGGTCGTCACGGCAACGGTGTTTTCGTTGATCGAGAAAGCCGTCGGCGAAATGATGGTCGGCGCATCGTTCATGTCGGTCAGCCGTACCGCCAGTACCTGACTGTCTGACGTGATACCGTCGCTGGCAGTCACGATCACATCATAGACGTTGTCGGCCCCAGCGTCTGCAGGAGCCTCGAAATCAGGCAATGCAGCAAAGCGGATCAGTCCGGTGGAGGCATCAATGGTGAACTGAGCCGCGTCTGCGCCGCCAGTGATGGCGTACTGGACAGCAGGGCTGCCCTGCGGAGCCTGCGCCGTGACAAACGCTACGGCGGTGTCACCCTCAACGGCGTAAATGGTGGAAGAAGCACTGCCTTGTGCTGATGTGATCGTCACTTCACTTGGTGGAGCGCCCGCCTCGCTAAGTACGAAAATCTGGCTGCGGATCTGGTCGTTATCGCTTCCAGCAACGCTCATGTCGGTCCATGTTATTGCAAAACTGCCATTGTCGAGCGCGACAACGCTGGGCTCGATCTGGTCACCTGCCAGCATCGTGTTCGCCAGTTGCACGGCCCCGATGGGGGCGCCTCCTGCATCATAGGCCTGAAAGTATATCCCGCTTCCTGAACCGTCTGAGTTTGTGCCATAATTGCCGACCCAGGTAATCACGAACGCACCATCGCTCAATGCGGTGAGTTCTGGGCCTTCAGATGCGCCTGCATAATAGGCTGGAACACTGATCTCTGCACCGACAGGAACGCCTGTTGGTGTGAACACCCTTACGTGCTGCGCATAGCCTTCGTGCCAGGCAATCGCGAAGTTGCCGTTCGTCAGCGTTACGGTCGATGTCCCGACCTCGTCTCCATAAGGCGTTGCGAGGGTGCTGGCGGAGAACTCAGATCCCACTTTGCTGCCGAGCGCATCAAAGATTTGTGCTTTTATCCGCCAATTGGCGTTTGCCTGATCCGTCCACGCGACAACAAAGCCGCCATCTGAAAGGCCGGTAATTGATGGTAGCGCCTGACTGCCAGCAGTCGCAGTGTTAACAAGGACTTCTGACAGGATTGCGTTGCCGGCTTGATCGAAGGTAGAAATACGAATGCCAGACCCGGATGTATCAGCGCCGGTCGTGCGGCTATCACTCCACACAACGGCGAAGCCGCCGTCTGCTAAGGTCACGGCCTGTAGGTTGGACGCAAAATAGGTGCCCAGCGAAAGTGTAGATCCGATCTGAATGCCTGCACTGTCAAAGATGTTCACCGTTGCCGAACTGGAATTCGTCAACACAAAGCCGCCGTTGGCAAGTGCTGTGATCGTCGGTTTGAGTACGGCATTGGAGGGGCCAAGCAGTATAAGTTCCGAACCAGAAACATTGCCATCGGCGTGGAAAATCTGGGCTCTGACGACCCGGTTGCCCGTTGAAAACAAGTCGGTATCGAACCATGTGACGATAAAATCGCCATTGGCAAGGCGCGTCACGTCTGACTGTCGCTGCGATCGCTCGTATGTTGAATTTACGACAAATTCGACGTTCGAACGCAGATATTCAGCCATGAATTCTTACCCCACCATCCAGATCGCCGCACAATTACCGGTATTGCCATTTAGGATCAGTTAAAACCTCCAACTCGGGATACGTGCTTGGCAAATGTCCTCGGACGACCGCTCGCCTTTCAGCTAACTGCAGGCGAGGCGGCAGATTGCAAAGCCGATGACGCCCCGATCGGCCTGCCAGAGCGCGCACCTGAGGCCTTGGTCGCTGACAAGGGCTAGGACGCCGACGCAATCCGCGCCGATCAAACCGCCGCATAAAGATCGGACATGACCGGGCAGTCTACAAGCAACGCAATTGCTCGCGCTGTCTAGGGTCAGGACCTATTAACCGCGCCTTCGAGGCGCTGGAATGGCGAACATATCGGGCGGAAATTCGCGCCGGGAAGGCTGGTTGCCTTTCCAAGCGGATTTCCGTTCGAGATGGAAGCCATTCCAGCGTCCCGTAGGGATTTGATCAAAATGGCCCATCACTGCGTTGGATGGCCTTGAAATAGAACCACTATTCCTGCGCCCATCCGCCTTGCGCTGGGCCATTTTGCCTCAAACCTCGAAGGCGCGGTTAATAGGTCCTGACCCTAGACATTTCTCGTTACAGCTTGCCTTCCTTGAGCATCTCGACGGCATTGTGCGCAGCGCGGGCGGACATTGCCATGTATGTCAGCGAGGGGTTCTGGCAGCCGGAAGAGGTCATTACTGCCCCGTCGGTGCAGAACAGGTTGGCCGCCTCGTGGGCCTGATTGAAGCCGTTGAAGACCGAGGTGTTCGGATCGCGGCCCATGCGCGCGGTGCCCATTTCGTGAATGCCGAGGCCCGGCGTGCCCGGTTCGCTCGACTGCATCACCACCATGCCACCCGCGCCCTCGATCATGGCCTTCCCGTCCGCCATGATCTGGCTGACCATCTTGCGCTCGTTCTCGCGCAGTTCTGCATCGATGTGCAGCAGGGGGATACCCCATTTGTCCTTGCGTTTTTCGTTCAGCGTCAGACGATTGTCGGGGTGTGGAAGCATTTCACCGAAGCCGGAGATGTAGCTGACCCAGGGTCCAATCTTGCGGTTCCGATCCTTGATCGACTGGCCGATCCCGATTCCGGCGTCGGGCATTCCGCCCTGACGGACAACCGCTCCCTGATAACCGTAACCGCGCAAGAAGCCGTCACCTGCTTCGGTCACATTGCGATAGCGGGGGATGTAAATCCCGGTCGGACGTCGGCCCCGATAGTAGCTGTCCTTGGGATAGCGCGGCATGATCCCGACGGTGGTGAGACCATAGACATGGTCCATGATGTTCCGCCCTACCTGATCGGACTTGTTGCACAGTCCGCGCGGATTGGCCTCGTTGCGCGAGTTGAGCAGGATCTGCGCCGAACCGAAGGCTGATGCGTTCAGGAAGAACAGCTTTGCTTCGTAGGTGCGGCCCTTCATCGTCCTGGCATCGATCACCCGCACCGACGTTATGCGGCCCGTCGCAGGATCCTGCATCAGGCTGTGCACGATGGCGTCGGTCACGATGGTGAGGTTGCCTGTGCGTTCGGCCGCGGGGAGCGAGGACGAAAGACTGGTGTGGTTTGCACCGAAACTGCAGCCGCGCTCGCAGATCGAACGGTTCTGGCAACTCGTCCGCCCCAGTTCCTCGTGGTGAGGCTGGGCCACTGAAAGGTTGGCGTTGCGCCCGATGATGACCTTGCGTCCTGCGAACTTCTCCTCGACCGAGGCCTTGAACAGCTTTTCGCCATCGGTCATTGCGAATGGGGGCAGGAACTCCCCGTCCGGTAGCTGCGGCAGATACTCCTTTGATCCGGCCACGCCGATGAACTTCTCGACGTGGCTGTACCACGGCGCAAGGTCGTCATAGCGGATCGGCCAGTCCACGCCGTGCCCGTCCTTGGCGTTAGCTTCGAAATCCATCGGCGAAAGACGGTAGGACTGGCGGCCCCACATGATCGAGCGGCCACCCAGATGATATCCGCGAATCCAGCTGAATGGCCGGTCGGTCGGCGTGGTATACGGATGCTCGCTATCCTTGACCCAGAACTTCTTTGTTGCGGCGTTCACGGCATAGCAGTGCCTTTGGACAGGATAGTCGCGCTCCAGCTCTTCTTCTGGAATCGCATTGTTGTTGGGCAACTCCCAAGGCATCTGGCTGTCCATATAGTCGGTGACGTGCTCGATCTTGCGACCGCGCTCGATGACCAGGACCTTCAGTCCGCGCTCTGTCAGTTCTTTGGCGGAAATGCCGCCGCTTATACCTGAGCCGATAACGATGGCGTCAAACATGATTGTGGTCTCCGCTCAGACAGGGCCGACGCCAAGGTAGGGGCGCGAGGCGGGAGTAAGCTTGATCGAAGGTTCGAAGGGACCGGGCACATGCTCGTAGAGCAGCTCGTTCTCGCTTCCGGTGGGGCTGTAATAGTAAAGATTGACGATCAGGGCCTTGAGGCGCTTGTAGCCCGGATCGATCGCCACGGCGTTCAGATCGAAGAGCTTGGGTTTGGTGCCATCGGCACTTGGCGCAGACTTCAGCGCGATGGCGTCGTGCGCACGCAGGACTTCCGCTCGCTCGGCAGCAGATAGCGCAACAAACCCGCGCCCCTTGGCCTTGCGCGCCGCTGCATCGATCCGTTCGAGCGCCCCCAGGAGTTCGGCCCGCATGGCTGGTGCCGCCCAGGCTTTCAGCATCGCATCGAGCCGCGCCGGAACCTTTGCGACCAGCGCGCCCGGCGTGTCGGTCGTCGGAAGGATGGTATCGGCGACGCTCGACAAGAGGTCGAACCTGGGGCGGGCGAGAAAGCGTGCTGCCTTGGCAGAGGCGGCAAGAGCCTCGGCGGGGAGCATTGCCACCCCGAGCAGGGCTGCCATCCCGGCAAGTATGCCGCGACGGTCAAATGGAGGGATGTCGTTCATCAGTCTTCTCCGCAGAATGGAGCGCTCGCAACGGGACGAACCGGAACAGGCGTATGCTGCATGGCCTCAAGCCCGCGCCCAGCATTCGCGGATGTAGGCGTAGCCTTCGGTGTAGACCTGTTCCCGGTCGGGGAAGAAATCGCGCCATACCCGCGTGGCCGCAGCCAGTTCGGGCAAGGCCTTGCCGAAGGCTTCGATCGTCAGCCAGCCATCATAGCCGACTTCCTTGAGCACCGAGATCGTCTCGGCAATTCTGGCGTGGCCCCGGCCGGGCGTGCCGCGGTCGTTCTCGCTGATATGGACATGGTTGACGTGCCCCCTGGCCAGCGCCGTGCGCAGTGCGCCAACCGGGTTCTTTTCCTCTATATTGGCATGGAACGTATCGTAGAGGATGCCGAAGCCAGGCTCGTCCAAGCGATCAAGGTAGGCGCTCGTCTGCTCGCAGGTGTTGAGCAGGTAGCATTCGAAGCGGTTCAGCGGCTCCAAAGCGCAGGCAAGGTTGGCGGCGCGGGCCTTCCCGGCAATTGCGCCGTGGACCTGTGCGCAGTTCGCCAGTTCCCTTTCGGTCGGTCCTTCGCCGCTGAACACGCCCAGCGGCTGATACCACGGGCCGACAAGCACCTGCGATCCGAGCGCGACGGAGCATTCGATTACCCGGTCGAGGTAATCGATGGCGCGGGCGCGCGCAGCCGGATCATCGGAAATCGGGCTGTGCTGCGCATCGGGAATGATCGTCACGGAGGTCCGCTCCAGACCGATGTCATCAAGAATGCCGCCGAGCGCCTTGTAGTGCGACACGTCCGAGGGATCGAACACTGGCACTTCCACGCCGTCGAACCCTGTGTCTTTCAGGGCCTGCAGGATGTCTCTGTCGGCTTGTGTGACATGCCCGGTCCACAGCAGGAGGTTCATTCCGACCTTCATCGCTCAATCCTTGTTGCTGCGGCGTTCGATCAGACGAACCGCACCAAAGATGAAAAACAGCACCACCGGAATGATCGCGATGGTCTGGAAACTCTGCTCGGCCGCATAGGCAAGCACACGCTGCAACGCATCGCTGCCCGGCTGAAGCGCCGCAAATGCGTCCTCTCCACCGGCCTTTTCCAGCTTGGCATGGTCATAGATCGCGCCCAGCTTGGGCAGGACGAAATAGATCGCCAAGGCCCCGGCAAATCCGACCAGACCGATGCCCCAGGGCCCGGAACGCGGGTAACGCCGCGCCACTGCAGCCAACATGGTCGGCCACATGAAGCACACGCCGAAAGCCCAGACCGTCGCAGCGAGCACGGCGGTAATCGGCGAATTGGCAATCGACAGCAGGTACAACCCCACAGCCGCCGGGATCGTGCAGATCAGCAGCAGGCCCATGTCGGAAAAGCGATGCGACAGGGCTCCTGCAAAGTGGCGCATCACGAACATGATTGCCGAGACATAGACCAGCACCAGAATTCCCGGCATACCGACAGTGTTGGTCAAGGTGACATCGACCCAGGCACCCGGCGCCAGTTCGCTCGATGCGGTCAGGAACATGATGGCGAAGAACACCCAGAAGCTTGGCCGTTTGAACGGTTCGGCCATCATTTCAGTGAACGGAACACCGGCAGCGGCGCTTTCGGTCTGCGGGAAATCATGGCGCACCGCCCATATCGCCAGAACCACCGCAGGCACGATGCACAGCGCAATAAGCGTCTGCCAGGGAAGGGCCAGCGTGCTGAAGAACAGGACCGAAAGCAGTCCGCCGACAATCAGGCCGGCAGGCCACCATGCGTGAAGGGCGTTGAGCTTTCCGGTCTTGTCATCCGGGAAAAGCGTGGCGATCACCGGGTTTATCGAGGCCTCGGCCGCTCCCCAGCCACACCCCCACAGGATCATGGCGATGTTGAGCAAGAGAACAGTGGATGTCGGCTGCACATTCCCGGCCAGCAGCACAAGGACCGGCCCGACAAGGAAACAGGTTGCGGCAAACAGGATCACCTTCTTCGCGCCGATCCGGTCAAGCAGTGGTGAAATCACCAGCAGGCTGATGGCGAAGCCAAGGAAAGAGTTGCCAAGCACGAGACCGATCAGCTCGCCGGAGTGCTGTGCGTCAATCGGATCGAGCAGTGCGGTTTTCACCGCCCCTGCCGCGCCCGCACGGACCGCATTGGCCAATGCCGCGCAGAACAGGGCCAGCACGCAGATCCAGTATATGGACCGCCTGTTGTCGTTGCCGTCAGTCATGTCTCATCCCCCGTCCGGTTATCGTTCGGTCCGGCATCAAGGGCGGGCTTTCTCGCCCGCTTCCTCGCCAGCATCCGTGCCGCAGCCACCGCCGCTGCGCTTCATCGCCCAGCTCACGGCGCCATTCAGGAACTGGCGATAGGACGGATCGCTGAACGACTCCGCAGTGTGGCCGCCTGCAGCATAGAATACGCGGCCCTTGCCGACACACCGCCACCAAGCGATCGGGTGGTCTTTGCCCATGCCCAACTCGGTGCCGAAGAATGAGCCGGGCTTGTACGTGCTTTCATCAATCGTGGCGAGAACGGTAAGGCCGGGGACGCCCCGTGGCGACCTGTCGAAGGAATACCATTCATCCACACGCTCCAGGCTGTCGGGAAGCTTTGCTGTCGCGGGATGGGCATGGTCCTCGATGCGCATCGCCGCCTTCTGGAACTGCGGATCCATCGGGTGGCCGATGAAGTTGGTGCCAATGATCGATTTGACGTACCAGTCCCAGGCCTTGTGTGAATTGTCGCCTGCGCCATGAATGCCCACATAGCCGCCGCCGTTTTCGACATAGGCCTTGAACGCGGCGCGCTGGTCGGACGTGAAGACATCGCCGGTGACGTTGGAGAATACCACCGTATCGAACCGCGCGAGAATTTCGGGGCGGAAGGTGGCGCCGTTTTCGGTCTGGTAAATGCCCCAGCCGTTTTCCTTGGCCAGCTCGTCGAACATTTTTGCTGCTGCCGGAATCGCTTCTTCATGGCGGAAGGCGTTCGTCTTGGAAAAGACCAGCACTGCGGGGCGGGGCAGATTGGCAGGAACCTGTGGCGGGGCGGTCTCGTAAACCTTCACGCCGCCAAGGAAAACGCGCTGGATCAGGTCCCAGTTACGCCAGACGCCGATCGCGGCAAGCACCACGGCAGCCAGCAGGAACAGGCCCAAGCCCTTCAGCACCTTGCGCAACATCTCTCTCTCCCGCGCCAAGCTTCAAGTGGTGAACACTGCTTGGCGATATGAGAGTCATATCTGTCAAAACAAACGAACACAAGGGTTCGATTTTGGTTGCGGCTTGCATTGTGCAGGATTGCGCCGCCTCTGGGCATTCGCAAACGCTCGACACCAACTGCGCGCATCCGTGTTCAGGTTGACCGCCGCATTGATCCCATCAGAATCCCGGCGGAGATAGCGCCAACTCGTTCGAGGTCGGTATAAAGGGATTCGTCCTCGACCGCAGGCTTGGCTGCATTTCGCGGTTCCCCGGCATCAACTCCAGTTGCCCGCCCGGTCCCGCAGTCGGCAATGCGGGACCGGGCTGACCTGAAAACTCTCGAACGACAGGTCAGGGCGGCTGTATGTGTCTGGGGCCGTGTAGCCCGGCCGAGAAATCAGCAGCTCTTCTTTTTCTTCTTGCCGAACCCGCCGAGCATGGATCCGAGCGCTGCGCCCGCATTCCCGCCGACCGCGCCGCCGATGGCTGCGCCGGTGACTGAGCCGACACTGGTTTGGCACTGCGCGGTCTGCTGCGTGGCGGCGGCTTGATCGCTCGCGTTGGCGGCTTCAGCCGGGGCAGACGAAGTGCCACCCTTGGGACCGTAGGCGGCGACCATCGAGGGGTAGTTCTCGGTATCGCTGCCCTGTGCCGGGTATTGTGCGCCGTTGGCCGAATAGATCGCGTTGAAATCGCGGTCGGCTTCCTGCTGCGCCTGCGCCCGGGTGATCATGCCCGCATCGGCGGTGCAGTAGAGGCCCCACTCGTCGATCTCGTTGCTGTTGCACGCGCCGGTCTTCTTACGTGATTTGGGTGCGGGCGAAAGGCGGGTGGTGCAGATCGTCATGTCGGCCTTGGAGAAATAGCCAAGCGGGCAGCGGTCGAGCCGGTTCGCCTTGGTGATCGTGCCATAAGATACCAGCTTGTCGGCGGCTGTCGTATAGTCGGGGCGCCTGTCGGTGCAGTAATTCCATGTGTAGTATTGATGATAGCCTGATGCGCAGGGCTTGCCCTTGGTCTTGATATAGACGTTCGGAGCGTTGGTGCCGGGCTCGCAATAGCCCTTGTTTGCACGCCAGCCTTCGGGACAGGTAGCGCCGTCCATAGGGATGGGGCTTGTGTTCCGCCCTTGAGCTGCGGCGGGGGTGGGCACTACTGCTGCCAGCGCACCAAAGGCCATCGCCGCGGTGGCGGCGGTCATGCTGATCATCTTCATGTAGTTATACTCCAGATAAAAGCGATGAGGCTTGATCGGGGCAGCGCCGGATCACGGCTTCCTGGTGGAGCACCACAGGCGGTAGACTTCGTAGTAGCCGTCCGCGCAGGTTTCCTTTTCCTTCTTGGCGTAAATCTTGGGGGACAATGTGCCCATCGGCTCGCACAGCGCGGTGTTGCCATCCGGGGTGCGCCAGCCCGAGGGGCAGGCGACCGCGCGGGTCGGCTTTTCGACGATGTCCTTGTTCTGGCCCTGTGCATTGGCGGCCACGCTCAGACCGGCAAGCGCGAGGCTGCCCGCGAGCGCAAGGTTCGCAAGCGAGAGGCCGCCAGCAATCAGCAGGCGGCTGCGGTGTTCATGTCGGGTCACTGGTCACTCTCCCTGTCGCATGACTATGCAGTGGCAACAGAGTTAGGTGGGTAAGCGGCGCGGTGGCATCCCATGTAGCATGGCTGCCATATCATGGGATGCGACGCGGCAGTGAGCGCGCTATTGCGCGCGTTCCGCCAGGATCAGCGCCACTAAGAGCACGTCGATCTTTGCTGCCTGCGGTCCGGCTTTTGCTCCCACGGATGGATGTACGTCCAATGCCTGTCGGACGGTCGGAATTTTGCCCAGGAATGTCGCCTCTTGAAGTTCTTGCAGCGACAGCCACGCAGCTGATTAAAGAAGGTAGAGCCCGATTCAATTTAAGCCGATTTGTAGTAGACGCTTGAATGGCGGTTCGTTCTGAATCTTGTCATTCCCAAAGGGCTTGGCAGGTGGGCATAACGCCACTGTTTGTGGCGGTCCCCTCAAAATATTCAGCCAATCGACCTCGACACTAGTTCAACTCATTGTCCATCACGCGATGGGTGAGTTTTGGCGCTAATTTCGCTGGTCCGCAGATCCATGAATACGGCGCGGAACAGGGGCGTGTGCTGAAATACCCTCCCCTGGCATTATCATATCGGCTCTTTCACAAAGGAAATCCCCATGCTGCTTACCTGCGCGGGCTAGAGGCTGTATAGGCCGGGTATGTCCTTTGCCCGTACTGATCTGGCCGATCTGGCTATTTTTCTGGCGATCGCCCGCCATCGCAACTTCCGTCAGGCGGGGCTGGAATTGGGCGTCAGCGCCTCGGCGCTTAGCCATGCACTCAAAGGGCTGGAGGCGCGACTGAACGTGCGGCTGGTCAATCGCACAAACCGCTCGGTAACGCTGAGCGCGGCGGGCGAGGATCTGCTTGCTGCGCTGCGCGATCCGTTTGACGCAGTCGTGCACGCCGAAGATGTGCTTAACCAGCACCGCGATGCTCCGCGCGGGCGCATTCGCCTCAACGTGCCTGAAGTGGCCGCCGACATGCTGCTGGCACCGGTGTTGCCCGAATTCGTGCGGCGGTGGCCGGATATCGAACTGGATATTTGCGTTGAGAACCGCATGCTGGACGTGTTCGACGGCGGCTATGACGCCGGCATCCGCTTTGGCGGCACGGTGCCCGATGACATGACTGTGCAACGGCTGAGCGCCGAAATTCCGTGGTGCATTGCCGGCGCGCCTGCCTATTTGGCCGAACACGGCGAACCTGTGCATCCGCAAGATGTGGCGCGCCATCAATGCCTGCAATTCCGTTTGGGCGACAACACCATGTATCGGTGGGAATTTGACCGCGGCGGGGAAAGTCTTGCCATCGCCGTGCCGGGTACGATCATTCACAATGCCGCCCCCTTTGCGCGCAGTCTGGCTCGGCGAGGGGTGGGGTTGATCTATGCGCCTGAAGCGAGCTTGGCTGAGGATTTGGCGGCAGGCACGTTGAAGCAGGTGTTGGCCGAATGGGTGTCTCCCGGGCCTGCGTTGCATGTCTATTATCCAGGGCGCCGCAATCTGCCGTTGGGGCTGAAACTGTTGATAGACCTGATCCGCGAGATGCGACCGCTGGGGTTCTAATTCTCATGTCGCGATGAATTTGATTCATCGCCTCATGGAATACGCGCCGTCTGCCAAGGTCCGCGCGTAAAGCTTACAACGCGGCTCTATCCCAGCGATTGGAGCACCCCATGTACGCGACCATGCTTTATGGTGCGGGCGATGTCCGCTTTGAAGATGTACCTACCCCCAAGGTCCAGTTGCCCGCCGATGCCATCATCCGCGTGACGGCATCCTGCGTGTGTGGTTCCGATCTTTGGCCCTATCGCGGTATTCAAGATTATGGCCGCCCCGTGGCGATGGGCCACGAATATTGCGGCGTCGTCGAAGAAGTGGGCAGCGCCGTCAAATCCCTACGCCCTGGCCAGTTTGTCATCGGGTCGTTCTTTGCCAGCGACAACACCTGCCCGCATTGCCAACAGGGCTATCATTCTTCTTGCGATGTGCGCGAAATAGTCGGCGGAGCACAGGCGCCGCTGCTGCGCGTACCACTGGCTGATGGCACATTGGTCGCCACGCCCGAAATGCCCGGTGATGATCTGGTGCCCAGCCTGTTGGCGGTTTCAGATGTTATGGGCACGGGGTGGTTTGCCGCTGATGCTGCACAGGTAAGGCCGGGCTCGACCACGGTCGTTGTTGGTGATGGCGCAGTAGGGCTTCTTGGCGTGCTGTCCGCGCATCTGATGGGCGCCGAACGCATTATTGCCATGAGCCGCCACCCTGCTCGGCAGGCCATCGCTCGCCAGTTTGGCGCCACCGACATTATTGAGGCGCGCGGCGAGGACGGCATTGCACAAGTGCGCGAGTTGACCAACGGCATTGGCGCCGACAGCGTGCTGGAATGCGTGGGCACACAGCAAAGCATGGATCAGGCGATCAAGGTGGTGCGCCCAGGTGGCTATACCTCTTTCGTGGGCGTGCCTCATGGCGTGCAATTTCGTGGCGAAGACCTGTTCTTCGGCCACGTGCACCTGCATGGTGGCCCTGCACCGGTGCGCCGCTATCTACCCGACCTGATCGCCAAGGTATGGGACAAGTCGATCAATCCCGGTCTTGTGTTCGACCTGGATCTGCCGCTGGCACAGGTTGCCGATGCATATAAGGCGATGGACCAGCGTACCGCTATCAAGGCGATCTTGCGCCCATGACCACGCCCATGCCCAGCTTGTCCATCCCTGCAGAGGAAGCTGCGCCTGCATGGGGCGCGGTGATGGCTTTGACTCTGTGCGTATCCACGTTGATCGCATCGGAATTCATGCCCGTCAGCCTGCTGACCCCGATCGCGCGCGATCTGCACTTGACCGAGGGAACGGCGGGACAGGCCATCGCCATTTCCGGCCTGTTTGCGGTCCTGACCAGCCTGTGCATCGTGCGCATGAGTGCCGGGATCGACCGACGCCATCTGCTGATGGGCCTAACGGCCTTGATGGCAGCATCGGGCATTGTGGTCTCGGCAGCGCCGAACTTTGCCGTGCTGATGGTGGGGCGGGCGATGATCGGCGTGGTGATCGGTGGCTTCTGGTCGATGTCAGCGGCGACGGTCATGCGGCTGGTGCCTGCCCCTGATGTGCCGCGAGCCTTGGCCATCGTGAATGGCGGCAATGCGTTGGCGACGACGATTGCCGCGCCCTTGGGCAGTTTTCTGGGACAATATATCGGGTGGCGAGGCGCCTTCTTCGCGGTGGTGCCGATGGCGGCGCTGACCTTTGCGTGGAAGTATTTCAGCCTGCCCAGTCTGCCCGCTGCGCACGAGGAAGAGGCGCCCGGTACCCTGGGCGTCTTGTTTAAACCCCGTGTGGCAATCGGCATGGCGGCGATGGGCGCGTATTTCATGGGGCAGTTTGCCGCCTTTACCTATTTTCGCCCATTTCTGGAGCATGTGACGCGGGTGGATATTTCCACTTTGTTGCTGATATTGCTGGGGTTAGGCGTGGCGGGCATGGTCGGCAATGCGCTGATCGGACGGTGGGTCGCGCATTCATTGCGCGGCACGTTGCTGGTTCTGCCAGTATTGATGGCAGTGATCGCGGTGGGGCTGATCGCGCTGGGCCGGATGCCGATTGCGATTGGCCTGTTACTGGCGGCGTGGGGATGCCTGGGGACGGCCTTGCCAGTAGCCTGGTGGACATGGCTGGCGCGCGTATTGCCAGACGATGCCGAAGCGGGCGGGGGGCTGATGGTGGCAGTGATCCAGATGGCAATCACGCTGGGCGCGGCAGGCGGCGGCGTGTTGTACGATCGCTTCGGCTATCAGGCAGCGTTTGGTGGCGGGGCTATGATGCTTGTAATCGGCGGTATGCTTGGGGCGCTTGCGGGCCGTAGAGACTATCGTCACTGCATCTCCGACAATGTGGCAGGCTGAGGCATCAATCCTGTCGGGAAATGGAAGCTTCTGGCCAGCCCTGCCTCACAAAGCGCCAGTCGGAACGTCACATCACGCCATGACCGGTCGTTCATGCATTCAGTAGGTACCTGATATCAGACTAAATATGCATTCCATTCGGACGCAGGCGTTGGTCCCTGTTGCCAAGCAAGCACGCGCGATATAAAGTTTAATCAAATTAAAGAATCGTGTGGGGCGGAGAGATCGCTTGGCGAAAGGTTTGTGGGGCAGTGGGCGCTTGCGGCCATCGAGTGTTCTTGCGGCAGGGATCGCCGCAGGCACGCTGATTACCGCCATTCATACCGCTGTTGGTCGTAGTCTGCCGCGGCAAGCTGCGGCAGACTGGGCGACCTATGGCGGAGACGCAGGTGGGAGCCACCATTCCACATTGACTCAGATCACGCGTGACAATGTGCGTGATCTGGTTGCTGCCTGGCGTTTTGAGACCGGCGTGGGCGGCTTGCAGACGTCGCCGCTGGTAGCCGATGGCATCCTTTATGCCGTGACCCCTGCGCTGGAAGTTGTTGCGCTGAATGGCGCTGACGGTCGCTTGCTGTGGAAGCACGCGATCGCCGAGGGGGGCCGACAGCCGGTGCGCGGACTTTCGCTTTGGCGGGAAGGAGCGCAGCGGCGGTTGTTGGTGGGCGCAGGGCCGTGGCTGATCGCGCTTGATCCGGCGACGGGACATGCACTCGAAGGCTTCGGCAGCGGAGGCCGCGTCGACTTGCGTGAAGGGCTGGGCCGTCCGGCGGAACAAGTGCCATTGGCCATGACCAGCCCCGGCGTGATCTGGGGCGATACCATCATCGTCGGGTTCCGCACGGCTGAGGCCAAGCCCGCAGCCCCCGGCGCGGTGCGCGCCTATGACGTGCGCACGGGAAAGCTGCGTTGGACCTTCGACCTGCTGCCAAAGCCGGGACAGCCCGGCAGTGAAACATGGGCTGACGGCACGCTCGAGAATGCGGGTGCAATCAATTCGTGGCCAGGCATGGTGGTCGATCAGCTACGCGGGATCGTGTTCGTACCCACCGGCTCGGCGGCGGACGACTTCTATGGCGCGGATCGCAAAGGGCAGAACCTCTACGCGAATTCGCTGGTTGCACTGGATGCGCGCAGCGGGCGGCATCTGTGGCATTACCAACTGGTGCATCACGATATCTGGGACCGTGACCTGCCCAGTCCGCCGGTGCTGCTGACGGTAAATCAGGGCGGTCGCCGTATCGATGCCGTGGCGCAGGCGACCAAGCAGGGGTTCGTGTTCCTGTTTGATCGGGTGACCGGCAAGCCCCTGTTCCCTATTGATGAAATGCCTTTTCCTGCCAGCACGGTGCCGGGCGAAGAGGCGTGGCCAACGCAGCCGGTGCCCCGTTTGCCTGCGCCCTTTGTGCGGCAACGGCTTGATGCAGACATGCTGGCGCAGCGCACGCCCGAAGCCCATGCTGCCGTTGCCGCAGCCTTTGCCGACATGCGCAGCGAGGGGCTGTTCGTGCCGCTGTCTGTCGGCAAGCCCACGGTGGTCTTTCCCGGCTTTGATGGCGGGGCGGAATGGGGTGGGCAGGCGGTGGACCCGGCAACCGGGGTGCTGTTCATCAACGCCAACGACGTGCCGTGGACAGGGACGCTCGCGCCCGTGGTCAAGGCGGACACAAACGGCGGCGAAGCGGTCTATCAGCAGAATTGCGCCGCCTGCCACGGTGTTGATCGCAAGGGTTCACCGCCCGAATTTCCGTCGCTGGAAGGCGTCATGGGCCGCCACATGGAAGGTGATGTGTTCGGCATCATCATGGGCGGCAAGGGGCGAATGCCTGCGTTCTCGCATCTGGATCAGGCACAGCTTCTGGGGCTGGTCGATTACCTTCGCCGTCCGGCAGATGGTCCCCAGCGCGAAATGGCCGCGGGGCAGGCCGCCGCCGGTGCGACGCAGGGTTATGTCTTCACCGGCTATCGTAAATTTGTCGATCCTGATGGCTATCCCGCCGTTGTGCCGCCGTGGGGAACGCTCAGTGCCATCGACATGAATGACGGGCGTACGCTCTGGCGGGTGCCGCTGGGACGCTATCCTGAGCTGGCAAAGCCGGGAATGCCGGACAGTGGATCGGAAAACTATGGCGGCCCGCTGCTGACCAAAGGCGGCGTGCTGTTCATCGGCGCGACTATCCATGACCGGCTGTTCCGCGCCTTCGATCCGCGTGATGGGCGCGTGCTGTGGGAAGCAGGGCTGCCTTACGCAGGCGTGGCGACGCCCATCACCTACAGCGTGGGTGGGCGGCAGTTTGTGGTGATTGCCGCCAGCGGTGCGCGCGATCCCGCCGGGCCGCAAGGATCGGCCTATGTCGCGTTCGCGCTGCCTGAGCGCCGCGCTCGCCCGAAGTGATCGGGAAAAATCAATTCAGATCAGAATTTTAATGTGAAGTAGAGGGGGAGTGGAAATGTTGAAAGGTATCAATCGCAAGGGCGTGATGCTGCGCTTTACCGCAACGGCGGCATTGACGATGGCGATGGTCGGCACGGCCCATGCCGCAGAGGATCAGGCCGATCCGCAAGCCGGATTGGCGCCGGGCGAAATCATCGTCACGGCCAATCGCACGGAATCGCTCCTGTCAAAGACACCCATTGCCATGACTGCCGTTGGCGGTGCTGAACTGGCCAAGGGCGCCATCACCAATCCAACGCAACTCGATGCCGTCGTGCCCAACATCGCGATTACGCGCGACAACGGCTTGCAGATCACCATTCGCGGTGTCAGCTCGGCTGACAACACCGAAAAGGGCGATCCTTCCGCCGCATTCATGCTCAACGGCATCTACATCGCGCGGCCTCAGGCACAGGAAGTCAGCTTCTTCGATATCGAGCGCGTCGAAGTGCTGCGCGGGCCGCAGGGCACGCTCTATGGCCGCAACTCCACCGCAGGTGTCGTCAATGTGCTGGCCGCGCGCCCCAAGATGCAGTTCAGCGGTTCGGTTGATGCGATGTATGCCAGCTATGACAACGTCAACGTCACGGGCGTTCTCAACGTGCCGGTGGGATCAAACTTCGCCGTGCGCGCTGCAGTAAACGTCGACCGCCGCGATAACTTCGTGGTTGATGGCAACCCTGGCGATGGTGTGTCGATCGATCCGTTCAAGGACAACATTTCGGGCCGCCTGTCGTTGCTGTGGGAACCGACCGACGCGCTCAGCATCTATGTCATGGGCGATTACAGCAAGGTGAAGGGCAAGACCGACAATTCGGTGCCGCCGACCAATTTCTATTCCAACATCGTTACCGGTGAACGCGGCACTTTTGACGCGCCGACGTTTCTGGACCGCAGCAGCAAGGACTATCGCACGCTGACCAATGCGCTGGCGCAGCCGACCCAGCGTAATAATGACGACAAGGGCATCATGGGTGAGGTCAACTACGATTTCGGCCCCGCCGTGCTGACCTACCTCGGCTCCTACCGCGAGTTCAACCGCCGCGAAGTGATCAACTACGCCAATGGCCTGGTCATGGCCGCCTTCCCCGGCGACTACTGGCAAACCTCGCACGAATTGCGCCTTGCGCTGACCGGCGATGGTCCGCTGCAAATGCAGGTTGGCGGGTATTTCTTCAAAGAGCGCTCCAACATCCTGTTGTCGCTCTATAATCTGCTTGGACCGAACACTGCGTTCCAGTTCTTCCGCAACCCTACGGAATCCGAGAACAAGTCTGCCTTCGGTCAGGCAACCTATGAAATCACCGATGGTCTGAAGCTCACGGCCGGTATCCGCTACTCCAGCGATACCAAGTCGCGCTATGGTTCCACCGCGGTTGATCGTTACACGTCGATCATCAATGCCTATAACCTTGGCCAGTTCATCGATCGCACCACGCTGGAAGTGACCGGGGCCAAGCGCACGTTCAAAAAGACCACATGGCGCGCAGGCATCGACTATGACAGCCCGCTGGGCCTTGTCTTCGCCTCGGTTTCTTCGGGTTACAAGGCAGGCGGCTTCAACGATGGTTGCGAAGTCGGCACCGGCCCCGGTTGCAGCCAGACTGCCGAAGCGCTCTACTATAACCCTGAAACGCTGACGGCCTATGAAGCGGGCTTCAAGTTCAAGTTCGGCCCGCAGTTCCGCCTGAATGGCACGCTGTTCCACTACGATTATGCAGGCCTGCAACTTACGCAGGTCATCAACATCTGCGGCCCCAATGGCGATCTGCCGTGCACCGTCACGCGCAACGCTGCTTCGGCCAAGGTCGACGGTGTGGAACTTGAAGCCGACCTGCGCCCCAGCGACCGGTTGAGCGTGCATCTGGGCGTCAACTATCTCGACGCGCGCTACGCCACGTTCAAGCCCACGCCCAACGTCGATTTCTCTGGCCGCCCGCTGGAACGCAGCCCGAAGTGGACGTGGACAGCAGGGGCCGACTATCGCCTGCCGCTGGGCGAAGGCAGTCTGGTGGCTTCGGCGCTGACCCGCTTCAGCAGCCGTTATGAAATCACCGACAAGGGCAACTACGCCTACTTCTATCAACCGGCCTTCACCAAGACCGACTTGTCGCTAACCTATGAAGCGCCAGACAACCGCTACTACGTGGGGGCTTTCGTGCGGAACCTCGAAAACGAGGTTGTCGTCACGGCAGCAACCGCCGGGTTCTTTGGCAATGTGACCTTCGCCGATCCGCGCCAGTTCGGGGTGCGCGCCGGTATGAAGTTCTGAGCAGAGGAAAGCGGTATGACCACCATCGGCGTTGGCATTCTGGGCACAGGATTGGCGTTTCAGGCAATCCATGCGCGAATGCTGGCAGAACTGGCCCCCCGTTTCGCGGTGCGGTGCGTGTGGGATCCCGATCCCGCGCGGACGGCAGATGCGGCCGGATGGTTGGGCGCGCGGGCAGCGCAAACAGCGGATGATCTGCTGGATGACCCCGCGGTCGATGTCGTGGTGATTGCCAGCCCTGCGCGGTTCCACGCCGCGCAGACGCTGGCGGCCATAAGCGCGGGCAAAAAGGCCGTGCTGGTGGAAAAGCCGCTATGCGCCACGCCGGACGAGGCTGACGCCATCGCACGTGCGGCGCAGGCCAGCGGCACTGCGCTATTGGTCGGTGCAATGCATAGTCACGACCCGGCATGGCTGGCCGCGCAGGATGTGCTGGCGAACAGGGCGTTCACCCCTGCGCTTGTCCGCTCCAGCATCATTTTGCCGCCCAATGCCCGCTTCGAAGAGTGGTCCACCGAGCCGCTGCCCCCTGTCGCTTCCCCGGCGGGTGATGGCGCGGCTGCTGGAGGGGCGGGCGTCATGACGCCCGCCCAGATGATGCGCCTTTCGATACTGGAACTGGCAATTCACGATATGCCACTGGTGCGAAGGCTGCTGCCTGAAGGCCAAACCCCGCGCGTTCTGGCGGCGCGATTGCTGCAGCCGTTCGGTTATGCGGTAAGCGTGCAGGTGGGCGATGTGGTTGTCGATCTGTCGGGCCTTGTGCACGGCCATTGGCAAACCGACTGGACGCTGGAAGCGGTCGGACCGCAAGGACGCCTGTCGCTTGATTTCACGCCTTCGTTTGTGATGGCGGGGTCGGGGGCAATGGCGTGGCATGGCCCCGACGCCGCGCGCGGGCATACGCCTTCGGGCCAGAATGGCTATATCGGCCAGTGGCTTGCGTTGGCCGCCATGCTGGATGGAACACGCGCTTTGCCCGATCCGTGGGAAGCGGCGGCAGATTTCCGTTTTGCCCATGCCATTGCCGAACAGGCCGCCGCGCTGATCGACGGAGGGACGGCAGAATGACCGCAAATCAAACATCGCAGGCCGTGGCGCTGGTCAGTTCGGAAGAGGGCTGGGCGCAAGGTCTGGTCGCTTCGCTGCCCCGCTCGCTGCGCCGGGTAGAGCAGCCCGCTGCCGCCCGACTTGTTCTGGTGGATGGCCGCGATGACTGGCAGCAAAGTGTGTCGGCCCTCCTGGCAGACGGCGCGAAGCAGATCGCCCTTGTTGAACCCGGCATGGCCGACCTTGATGCAGTAGCGGCTCTGCCTGATGCCATCGAAGCTGCGGGCGCAGACTGCACAGTGCTGGAAGCGCTGGCCGGCAACCCTGCAATTGCAGGCCTGCGCAATATCCTGACGCACGGCTTTGGCGAACTCGTGCTGGACGGATGCAATCCGCAACGACTGGATGCGGTGTTGCAGCGGCATATCCGCCTGTTGCGCGCATCCGGTGTCACCCAACTGAATCTAAAGGCTTTTGCTGTCACAAGCAGCGCGTTCCTGATCGATGGCTCCGCCCAGATGGCAGGAGCACAGGTCCGTCTGCGGTTGACCGGTGCGAAAGGGCATGACGCCCCTTACACCAGTCTGATCGCTCATGCCGCTGATGCCACGGCCCGGCTTGTCTGGTGCGGTGGGGCCGAAGCGCGCCCGGTGGAAGTCAGCCTGGCCGATGCATCGGGCCTGCGCCAACTGCCTGCGCTGCATGAAGGCGGGCACCGGCATGGCCTGCGGGCCTTGCTGGCGGGGCAGGAAACCACGGGCAGCGCACAAATGCGCGCCCTGATCGACGATATGGTCACGGTGCAAAGGCTGCTGGGCGCTCCCTGATCGACAGGGAAAGGGGAGACGGAAAATATGACGAGCGCAGCAATCATGGAACAACACGGTCGGCTCGATTGGAAAGTGATGCTGGCCTATTGGTTCGCACAGTTTGCCGCATGGCTTGCGCTGCTGACGCCGGTGATCATCACCATCGCGCTGAAGATCAGCGTGATCGCCGGACCCGAAGGCAAGGCCGAATGGCTGGGCCTGATCCTTGGCCTTGGCGCGGCCACGGCCATGATTTCGGCACCGATATGGGGCGCGATATCGGATCGTACCACTGCCCGCATGGGGCGGCGCAAACCGTGGGTCATTGCGGGCGCTGTGTCCTTGCTGATCGGCCTTTCGATCATGGCGCTGGCTACAGAACCGTTGATGTTCGGCCTTGGCTGGCTGGTCTGTCAGATCGGATCAAACGCCGCGCAGGCGGCGCTGAACGCGGTGATGAGCGATATCGTGCCTGAAGGTCAGCATGGCCTGATGTCGGCGCTATTGGGTGCGTCGATGACGGCGGCGATGGTTGCCGGCGTGTTCCTGACGCAATTCACCGCTGGTTCGCCGCTGGCGATGTTCCTTGTGCCGTGGCTGGCAAGCCCCTTTGCCGTCGCATTGTTCCTGTGGGTGGTGCCAGATAGTCCCGCTGTCCCGCAGCGGATGGAGCGGGTTACGCTTGGCGGTCTGCTCGCCTCCATCGGTATTGCTTCGCTGCGTCACCGCGATTTCGCACTGGCCTTTACCAGCCGCTTCCTCGTCATTCTGGGGTCGGCCTTCGCGCTGACCTATCAGGTCTATTATCTCACTGATTATCTGCATGTCCCGGCGGATCAGGTGGCCCGATTCATGGTGCTGTCCACCGGCATGATGGGCACGCTGACGTTCGTGGTTTCCTGCTGCGGCGGGTGGTTGTCTGACCGGGTGGGGCGGCGCAAACCTTTCGTCGGTGGAGCGGCGGTATTGCTGTCAGTCGGACTGGTGTCCATGGCACTGGCCACCAGCTTTGACCGCTTCCTTCTTGCCGCGGCGCTCGTCAGCGTCGGGCAGGGGCTGTATTACGCGGTCGATATCGCGCTGTGCGTGGAAGTTCTGCCAAACCGCGACAACGCCGCGCGGGATATGGCCGTGCTGCAAATCGCAAATTCCCTGCCACAGTCGCTGGCACCCACGATCGCCCCGCTGCTATTGGGCCTGACGATTGGCGGACTGGCGGGCATGAACTATCCCGCGCTGTTCGTGTTTGCAGGGCTGGTCGCGCTGACCGGAGCTGCCGCGATCCTGCCGATCCGCAAGGTGCGTTGAAGTAACGGGAGATTATCATGGCTGGGCAATCGATTATCCGCTGGGGCATCCTCGGCCCCGGAGGGATCGCGCGTGATTTCCTGGCCGGGACACAAGGATCGCAGACCGGGCGCATTGTTGCCATATGCGCGCGCAATCCTGATGATCCGGCACTGGCCCGCAATTTTCCCGGCATTCGCGTTGCGGGCGATTATGATGCCTTGCTGCGCGACGATGAAGTGGATGCCGTTTATATTGCCACGCCCCATCCGCACCATGCGCGCTGGGCCATCGCTGCGGCGGAACATGGCAAGCATGTGCTGTGCGAAAAGCCGCTGGGCATGAACCTGGCGGAAGTGCGCGCCATGTTCGGCGCCGCGCAAAAGGCGGGCCGCTTTCTGGCCGAAGCCTATATGTATCGCGTTCATCCGCTGACGCAGGCAATTGTCGATCTTGTGGCCAAAGGTACCATCGGGGATGTGCGGATGGTCCGTTCGGGCTTTGGCTTTGCCATGCCGAATGCTAACCCTTCGCACCGCCTGTTCGCGCCCGCGCTTGGCGGCGGCGGTATTCTGGATGTGGGCGGCTATCCACTGTCGATGGCGCGCCTGATCGCGGGGATAGGCACGCCCGACGGCGTGATGGAGCCTGACAGCTTCCATGCCAGCGCCCATATCGGCGCGACCGGCGTGGATGAATGGAGCGCTGCCGTGCTTTCCTTCCCCAATGGCATGATCGCCCAGATCGCCAGCTCGATCAGCGTCTGGCAGGACAACGTGCTGGAAATCATGGGCACCACTGGCCGGATTGAGGTGGATTCGTTCTGGTTTGCGAGCGGCAAAGGCGGCGGTGAAACCACGATCCGCGTGCAGCGCCCGGATGGAATACGTCCCGATGGCCTGTGTGAAGAGATCCGCGTGGACGACCCCCGCAATCTCTATTCCTTCCAGTTTGAAGCGGCGAACCGGGCGATCAGCGAAGGGGCGACCGGGCTTTCATGGCCCGCGATGACTGCGGCGGACAGCATCGCCAACGCGCAGGCGCTGGACCGTTGGCTGGCCGCCGCTGGCGTTCACACCGGAACGCTGTCGTAAACCACCACCTTGCTCCACAGGTGGGCGCATTCGTCCACAAACGCGACATGGGCTGGATGCACCTGATAGGCGGCCTGTTCGGCCAGACCTGCAAAGTGCATCGTCTCGCACACGTCCCACGATGCATCCACCACATCGCGCGCGGCTTCGGGCGAGGGGGTGCCAATCTGCAAAGACAGCACCTCCTCAATTGCGCCCAGCGCCCGCAGCCCTTCGATCAGACGCGCCCGGTCTGCCTCGCTGCCGGGATTGGCCAGCCAGAAATAGACCTGATGCATCATGGGCTTATCCTTCAGGAAAGATGGGGAAACACGGCGCGGACTTGCGCGGCAACTTCGGCGGTCTTTTCCCAAGGATCACCCTTGCGGCCTTCCCACTCGATGCTGATGTCGCCCGCATATCCGGCATCTGCCACAATGGAAAGTGCACGCGAAAGATCGGGCAAAGGCGTGCCGTCCCGCGCCGGATCGACCGACTTGGCATGGACCAGTTTCGCATAAGGGGCCAGCGCGGCGATGCGGGTGTAAAGCGGTTCGAAATCCAGCCCCGCATCATCGCAATCGGGATTGGCAAAGCGGGCGTGCGACAGCGAAACCAGCGGCTCGAAATTGCCGAGGTCCAACAGCAAGCCCAACCGGTCGGCGCCGACGTCTTCCAGCAAGGCGGTGATGAATGAAGGGTCTGAACTGCTGCCGCCGTGGTTTTCGATCAGCAGTGTCAGGCCCAGTTCACGGGCGGCATCGCTCAACCGTTGCAGGCTTTCGACCAGTGCCGGACGCGCTTCGTCGGCCAGTGTCGATCCCGGCGAACCGGCGTTTACGCGGACAAAGCGCGCGCCCAGTTTGGCGGCGATTCGGAACCATTCAACGGTGCGGGCTTCATCCTCAGCGCGCCATTGCGGGTTCAGCCCGCCGAAATCGCCCAGATCGATCGGCAGTGTCAGCAGTTTCACGCCTGCCGCATCCAGTCCTGCGCGCAGGGTTTCGATACGGGCATCGTCGTGGCCGTCGAACTGAATCTGGCACAGTTCCACGGCGCTTACGTCAATCTTTTCGCGGGCGGCGGCGGCGAATTCTTCCATCGTGTGGTGGCTTGGAAAGTTGAAGGAATGCTTGTGAAGGGTGCCCTCATCATCGCGGCGTTCGATGGAAATCGGGCCAAGAACGCTGTGCAGGCTGAAGCTGGAAACGGCAAGTTGCGGCATGGTGGATAGGTCCGTTCGTAGGTTCGGAAATGTCAGGAAAGGGTTTTGATGCGGATGTTGCGCCAGCGGCATTGCGCGCCCCGACCCCATCGGGAATCGCCAAAAAAGGCATCGTTATCATGCACTTCCAGCGCGATGTGGCCACGCGGTCCAAGGTAATCGAGCACGCCTTGCGGATCGTAATCGGGCACATCGATATGCGCCGTGTCGATCTCGGCAATCTTCAACCCGTTGACCCATATGGTGATGACCGGCAGCGCGCCGACGCAGCGGATGCGCACTTCGTTCCAGTCGGCCCACTTCCACACCGCCAGAAAATCCTCGACCGATCCGGCATAGGACAGCCGCTCGATCTTTTCGGGCGTGACCGGTTCCATGGATGTTGCGGGATCGTCCGCCTCGATCCCGATCACTGTGCCATCGGCATCGCGGCGGGCGCGCACGGCAAAGGGGACGGCGGAAAAGCTGGCAAGCCCGTTGCCGAAAAAGCCGCCAATCCCGCCGGATTCGCGGTGGTCGATCAGCACCTGAAACCCGGTCCAGTCCTGAAAACGGCGACGCAGCATGATGCCGGTGTCGGCGGGCCAGTCGGGCCGCGCCTCCAGAACCAGCTCGAAATCGCCGAATGTTTCGTCGCTGACGAGATAGCCGCCATAGCCCGGCGTGCCCTGCTGCCCCACGATCATGCCGTCTTCGACATGCCAAACCGCCGGGTGCTTTTCCGGTTCGACCGGCGGGGTGATGCCGTGCCGCGCAAACAGCGCATCCAGCCCCGGCCCACCGGGATAGAGCGATCCATAAACGCGCGGTTCGGCGTGCCAGCCTGTCAGAGTTTGTCCGTCGAACAGGTTGGAAAAGCCTGCTTCGTCGAAAGTTTCCAGCTTCATTCCTGTCCCTTCATGTTATGGCGCTTACGCATGTGAGATAATATTTAACGGAATTAAAAAAATGCACCAGAGCAAAGTTTCACCTGGTCGCGGGCGGAAGCGTGACGGTAAGTCTTCGGGCTATTCCAAAGGCGACGCAAAGCGCGAGGAGATCCTTGTCGGGCTGATGAACGCGCTTGCAAAGGGCGAGTTGCGCAACCCGCCGCTGCGCGCCATCGGACAGGCGCTGGGCGTGGAACCCGCTCATATCCTTTATTATTTTGAAAGCCGCGAAGATCTGATGCAGGCGGTAATCGTCCGCTGGGACGAAGGCATGGTCGCTGAGCGTGGGGGCGAATTCGGACTCGATAATTACGCCGATGCAGTAGCCAAGAACGTCTCGCAACGCGGTCTGATGCACCTGTATCTGGCATTCGCCGCAGAAGCGGTCGAGCCTGCACACCCAGCGCATGATTTCATCCGGCTACGTTTCGATCGGGTGCGCGAGAGCTTGGCGACGGCGATCCGGAGAGAGCAGGAGCAGGGTGTCATTGCCAAGACCATCGACCCGGATACGGAAGCGCGGTTGCTGATTGCGTTAGCGGATGGCCTACAGTTACAATCACTTATCGATCCCGATATCGATGCCCTACGTCATGTGCAGACTGCTATCGCGCAATTGCGGGCAACGTCCGCAAACGCCAATTGAGAGCACGTGACGATCACTATTAGCGGTAGATCAATTATGCGGCAAAGTGCACGATTGGGCGGCGAAGCATAGAGCCTGAGCCATACGTATTGCACGGTCTGGAGGGGCTAATGTCGTTCCCAAGGTTGGCGGGGAGTGTTGATAAATGTCATCAAGCCCGAGTATTTTCACTGTCCCGTGATATGCTGAATAGACGGCCGGTTTCGTGGCGCTGACACCGGGATCGGAATGACCGCTATTACGGCGGTATGAGGTACTTCATTTTCTGTTTGACGTTAATCGCTGCACTTGCCGTGGGCGATGTTGCCTCATCGGCGCCTCCAGACGACAGCAATGCATTCGGCGCACGAAACACAGACGCTAACGGCGCATCGCAATACGGAAGAGGGCTATACTGACGAAATGGCGAAGTATGGTCTCGCCACGAAAGGCCGCAATGGCTGCATCACCTGAATTTCTGATGGTTTCAGGATATACCGTTTGTGGCGGGCAGTATATTTCAGCCGACATGGAAATTAAGCCCGGCGCTGGCGTGGATCCCTCACGCCTGTTCGATGATCTGATACCACTGATGGCCCCCTCATCGGGGCGCGATGAGGGGGCAGCAGGCCACTGCAGCGTCAATCTTTGATGCTGGTGGGCCGCACGACATCAGATTGCAACGTGGTGTAAGAGTCGATCAACTCCCAGCAATTGTTGCGCCCGTTTGCAAAAAGCAGGCGGCCACTGTCACCGTAAGATCCGACAATCTCGCCTTCGTGTCGGCCTTCAATAGGTGTGCCGTAATGGATTTTCTCCCAAGAGACGTTGACGATACTGACAGGATAATCGGTCAACGTTGCGGTCTGTCGCTCATGGGTCACGCGCACGAACTGGGGCACCCCCCCATCGTCTGCAGCAGGCTTTCCTCCTTGTGCGTAGACAAAGTGATGATTGACCATCACTAATGGAAACGCAGTGAAGCGATGGCCGGAAATCCGCCGGACGCTCTCGCGCTTTGCGTTTTGCTTGCGTCTGTCAACGACCGTCATCTTGACCGTCCGTCCGAAGAACGCCCGCTGCGCCGCAGGCGGCGCGCTCGCCAGATGGACAAGGAAACTGTCAAAGTCATTGTTCTTGCAGGCAGCTCTCGCGTCGGTGACTGCCTCGGGGGCGATATCGGTCGGAAGCGGTGGGGTGGCCGCCATCAGGCATATGCCAGCAAAAAGCGCAGTCATGGCACGAGGGCGATCCAAAGGTGCAGGAATTTGGGCAGGCATCAACGACGTTCTCCGGCAGGGCGTTTAAACAAGTGAGGCTCGGTCAGCATTCAGGCGTGACCTACCGTGCCGGTGCGTTTTCGAGGCAATCTTCACAACCGGCTGTTGCACGAAATCCCTCACGGTAACTCGGGCGGATTTGTGCGAGCAAAACTGGCGTTATTCTCATCGTGACACGGTAGTATCCTTCGCGCTCTGGGCCGGCGATGCCGGGCTCAGCGACCAGTTCGATGCGATCGAAGGGTTGTCCTGCCTCTCCCACAAAGCCAATGGCTAGTTCGCCGAAGTAGGGGCATGACCATTTCCCGAGATATCGCCCCTCCTCATCCACGATTTTCGGCTGCCCCTTGCTGCCAGCAGCAAGGCCGGCGTCGAGCGCGTTGGCTATCCGCTGAATATCAAGGAGCGCGCAATATGTGCTGCGCGCACTATCCATCTGGTCTGTAAATGCATCGGTCGCATCGGTGAGGAAGCGCCCGGTGCGGCGGTCTATCAGCATGGCGACGGCGGCCAGATGAGGCTGTGAATAGGGATTGCGCGACGGCCGAGGCGACAAGGTGCCAGTCGCGATCAGGCTTGCAAGGCTCGGGTTAACACCGACAAGTTCCCACGTAAGGTCGACTTCCCACGGCGCAAAAACCAGGCCCGCTGCCTTTGCGTCGTCGCGATCCTGTCGTGCAGCCATGTCCATTCCTTCGGACAGTTCCGCATCGACGCGATCGACCTGCGCCGCAACTTCAGTGTGGTTTCGTAAACCCACGGGGATTTGGAAATGGTATTCACCCGCTTCAGAGCGATGGCAACGGCGGTAGTGGCGGTCACCTGATGGCTCGGCGTCCCAGGCACAGGATGGCTGTAGCTTGGAAGAATGGGAGGCCGCCTCAATCCTGACTGTGTCTTGCGCGAAGGATATGCTGGCCGATGCAGCTAAAGCCGCGCCAAGCAGTGTGGCGATGAATCGGATCACCGATGCAATCCAAAGATCTGGCAGTCCGGAGCGGGGCGATCAAACTCGAACCGGACTGTTGCAGGATTCCACGCCAGTTTGCGTTCGTAAGAACAGGTTGGATGTTGCGCGGGGATCAAATCTTCGTTTGTCAGTTTCTTCGGCTGATCTTCCACCTTGCGGAACGGAATGTCCGACGGATAACTCCCTGTCGCCACACGGTAGATCATCGCGGGCATCGGCTCTGCATTCTCAGCATCGAGCACAAGCATCGCGTCGATCGAAGTCAGATTCATACAGGCGTTGGCCCTCGCCTTTTCATCCTTTGCGTTGAAGCAGGCGCGGACATATTGTTCTCCATTGAGCGGAACGGACAGGACTTGCCGAGCAACCGCTTCGGTGGTTCCTGCATTGTCGATTTGATAAAGCCACAGCGTGGCTTTGCTTGCCGTTCCCCCGGAATAGGCGACGTGATCCCACGCTTCTACACCGATGATGACAGCTTCCCCCGCAGAGCGTGATACTTCTTGTCCTGCGCGACGGATGCCGAGGCTCCAGATCGCAAGTTTTTGGTCGGCACCGACGATCAGGTCGATTGGCAAGGAACGGTCGCTACCGCCTCCAAATTCCCGAACACGAAGCTGCGGCCAAGCTTCGTTATCAACCTCGCTGATCGAAAAACAAAGCCGCGTTTTGGGCAGGCAGCGCTCTCCCTCTATCCGTCCCGGCGCTGGTGCAGGGCTCACCATGTGCTGCTGTTCGTTTCCGGCTTTGTCGCGGATTGCAAAGCTGGAAACCGGATCGGATGGATCTTGCCCGAACGGTTCATGCCCGGTTTGCGCGGTCAGCGGAGTGGAGAGCAGCAGTGCTGCAACGACGATGGTTTGCTTCACTTTGCGTCTCCATTCAACTTGATGCCAAACACTCGGTGAAATTCCCACTTCATCGGCAGCATATCCCATTGGTCGCGGGAAAAATCATTGTTGACGGCGTTATCGAATATGGCTTGCTCTCAGTCATAGGCCACACCATCACAGGTGGTTTCCTCGACCCCGCAAAAACCGCGGAACCAGGCAGTGACGATGTTTGCCTCCTCGCCTTCCCGTTCCTCGGCACTGCCGTTGATCGTGAGCTTCAGCCACCCTCCGCGACAGTCGCGAATACTCAGGATTGCCTTGCGGTAGATCCAGTCATCGGTGGCATAGATCTGTCTACTTTTCGCATCAGGCCGGGAGAATCCGACTGACGTTTGCATCACGAAATAGATGTCGTGGACTTCAAGCCAGCCTGCGGGCGTTGCCATCGCACCATATTTCGGATCAGCTTTGGTTGCTTCAATTTGCACCCAGTCGCCGGCTATGGCCGTAACCTTGATGTCGACACCGCGAAGACCGTCTCCATCGGGAAGGCGCTTGTGCGTCATACGGCCGATGATTGGAGCGGCAAACGAAGGTGCTGTCCGTATGACTGGCGGCAGACGATCATCGCGCACCCAAATCACGGGCGAGAATGAGCAGGCCCTTTCGGGCAAAGTGCGGTTCCGCTTGCTCTTTCGCGCCGCCAAAAGAGGCGGTGAAGCATTTGATATCAACGCGATAGCCACAATTGCACTGAAGAAACGTGCCCCACCTTTAATGTTGTTCGTCGACAATTTTATCCTCGCTTACCTTTGTTTGTGCTATGCAATAGTTGCCTCGACCACTGATTGCCAACGGCATGATCGGCCCATTTCAGTCGGAATGCGCACAAATTTACGATTGCAAAGGACGGATATCCTTGCCTGTGCGCAAATGTGTGCATCGTAACGCACGTGCGGGTTCCAGGAGGCTTTATGGAGGGCAGCTACGAAGGTCCGAGCGAAGACTGGCAGAACATCGCCAGCACGATCCGTGAAGAAATTGCCCGGCGGTGCATTTCGCGTCAGACGTTGCGCGTCGCGTTTCGGATGTGAATCCACAGGTGCGTTTGGTTTCGCCAACGGGCGGGCTCGGGGCTGCGTGGGCTGCATATCCGCTTCAGACGGCGAGCACAGCTGGCATCGGGGAGGGCGGGCTATCTGTCTCGATCAGCGCGGAGCACAGCGTCCGCAAACTGAATGCGGCCAGGCAGGATGGGGGCCGCCTCAATTGCGCGAGTAACGTCCGCGCGGCATGTCCAAGGGGACTAGGTCCTTTCCCTTCACCTCAAGGCACATGACTTAAAACGGCGGTTCGACGGTCTGCTGCGTATCGACAATCACTGTCTGTAGGCGGCCAGCTTTCCAGGCAGATCACCCGCTGTTGCAGCTTGTGACATCTCTTCAACCACCTCAGCCATGCTTTGCGCTGGCTGGGCCAAGAGCGGGGCCGTTGCCAACAGCAGAGTAGAATCAAAGACCATACTGATGTGACTTGTTTTTATCATTCGCCGTCACCCTCGCTTTTGATCGTTCTGTCATCGCAACTTGTTGGTAATGGCTCGTTGAGCTCATCCAGCACTCGCAACTGGATATTGATGGGGCCATCGCTGGCCGCATAAGCGGTATCCCCGTTCGGATAGGTGTAGCCCCTGAAGAAGCGCGGCGGGGTTGTGCAGGTCATCAGCAGATATGGCATATTGAACAGGTCATTGTCGTGGTGATCGGTGAGGTGGAAAGTCTCGCCAAAAGGCCCACTTCCAAACCGTTCGTGCAGATCGAAGGCATCATCGGGCAGGCGCACAGGCAGGCGGAATACTTGCGTTTGCCCTTGTCCATCGGTTCTGCCCTGAAACACCTTTTTCTCGTCCTTCACAAACGGCAATTCGTAGTCCGTCGTCCTGCTGGCCGACAGGGCATAGTCAGTGTTGGGCGCAGGCTTGCCCGTGTGCGGGTGGAGCAGGACGAAGCGATAGGCATGGTCACCACTGCCGATCACCTCCACGTCAGCGGGGGCAGCGCTGCCCAGGGTCAATGCCTCCCACCGTTCTTCATCGGCGTTCTCGTCAGGTGTAAGCGCACCGCTTGGTAAATACGCCTCTATCGCATCAACCAGGTGACACGACCTTCCCTGCGTAACGCTCTCAACCGACATCACTTCCAGCACGTGGGCATCCCCATCTGCCCGGTAGCGGGCGATAATCTCGGCCTGCACCAACCCATCCATGCCGCGCAGCTGCGTTAAAGGATCGCCCGAATCTGGTGTTGCAACCAAGCGATAGCGAGTCTTGCCAACATGGCAGCGTTCAAGGACCAACTCCTGTTTGTCAGCGACGACCATGCCGGTGAAGATATCTTGCGCAAGCACCTGAGTTGGCAGGAGAATGAGGCTGGTCCCGAGCGTTAGCGCCTTCAAAGCGGCGTTGACGCTTGTCTTGCGTTCATTGCTGCGCACAGCGGATTTGCTTAAGACGTCATCATGAAGCTTCATTGTCTTGGCCGGTTGCTGAACTGGTTTGCGCGCTATCAGGCCTTCGCAATTGTTGCCAGCTGCGTTCTGCTGGCGGATCCGCTGAACGCCGCCAGCGAGAAGCCGCAAGTCTATACCGGGACGATCGGAGCCGAGTCTGTCGTGGTAGAGCTTGATGGTAGTGGCGGCGATGTGACGGGACGATACTTCTATCGCAAACATCGCCTCGACATCGGCCTTCGTGGTACTTGGCAAGACGATCGGTTGACACTCAAAGCAGAGACCACAGGTGACCGTCTGACGCTGCGCCGGACTGGGAAGGGTCTTTCCGGATCACTCACCACGAAGGCCACCCGGCGCATACCTGTCACCTGGTCGCCCCTTGGCGCGAACGGAGGCGGCCCAAATACACTGCGGGCAGATTTGGCCGGTCACTCGCTTTACGAACACCAGCAGTTGGCTGATCTGGCGCTTGTCGCTGGCGATGTCAGACAGGATGGGACTCGCAGCCTGCGAGACTGGCGCGAACCGCTGAGCGGTATTATCCACTTCCGCATCGAGAGCGGATATCCGCCTCCGGTGTTGGAGAAGATCAACGCCGCACTCGAACGGCACCATTGGGAGCGCGTGTCGCAATGGTTTACCTGCGAAGGCTATGGTGGGGAACCGGGCATGGAGATATCCGAGTCCCGATCGCTTTATCTCGGCGATGATTTGGTCAGTTATGTCTGGTTTGCAAACTGGAGCTGCGCAGGCACGGCCCATCCTGATTTCGGATCGCAGGGCTACACGTTCGATGCCCATACAGGCCGCGAACTGGCGCTTGAGGACATGCTTTACTTCGGAGGCGGACCGGTGCCGGCAGCTGACAGTTCTGCCTGGTACGCCTACCGCCGCGAGTTCTTCGCTCCGCGCGTGGTCACTTTGTTTGGCCAGTTGTACCCTGAAGAAATGCGGCCTGGCGGTGGAGAAGAACCGCAGGACGAATGCGACTATACCGATTCTTCGGTGTGGGATTTTCCAAGCTGGCACGTGACGCATGAGGGGTTGTATCTGGGCGCCTACTTCGCTCGCGCCCAAAGACCGTGTGACGAACCGGACTGGTCGGTGATCCCGTGGAAGCACCTGACGTGGCGCAAGCCAGCAGCACTAGCGGCCAATAGGCCTGTCCTGCGACATGAAATTCTGCACTTCGGGGAGTTGTCATTCGGTCCGAGTGACATTGAATACCTGTCGCAGAACATTGATGACCAAGGATTTCCGGTTCTGGACATCGCCTTGCAGCCAGATGCAACACAGCGCCTCCAAGCCGAGACATTCCGTTTGCTGAATACTGACGTCACGTTGGCGCTCGGCACCACACCGTTTGTTTCGGCGCGACTGGTTGAACCCATCGCAGAGGGAAAACTTCGGCTCGGCGGAGGGTTCAGTCTTGTTGAAGCACGGGATATGGCGAGGCAGATCATCTGCACGCTGCACCTTTCCGCTGATCAATATGGCCCGCCCAGCCTATCCAACGATCTGCCGTGCAAGCTCGACAAGAGGCAAGGTGCGAAGTGACGACAATGAAGACCTTTTTATTCATCACAGTGTTTCTCGCCTTGGCCGGTCTGCAACCTGCTGTAGCGCAGCAGGTCCACACGCCACGCCTCGGATCCAGCGAGCGTACAAAGATCGTTGACGCTATACGGCCTTCTGCGGCCTCGAAAATCCGGTTTATCGTGCATGATCTGCGTATGTGATCGACGGCAGGATGGCACAATATGGGCGGATGCCGCCTATCGGAAGAAGAACGAGGCGTTCCTCGCGGTCGGTATGTTCAAGAGCCATATCCACCAGAGGCCGCAAGCCGAGGCGGCCGATGCCCGGCGATCCAAAATCCGCGCTCATGTCCAGCATGTGTTCGCAGAGCAAAAGCACCGCTTGGGCCTCGTCGTGCGCACCATCGGAATCGCCCGCGCCATGATCAAGATCGGCATGGCCAACCTCGTCTATAACTTCCAGTGGCTCGAGGGGCGAACTGTGCCCGTACGCCCCAAATCTGGCCCGAAAGGCCGACCAACTACCCAGAAAGCCGGATCAATCCCGACAAACCGCCGCTGCCACGCCAACAAACCGGCCCGCCTCCTTCACGCCGAAATCAGACGGTTCGTCGAAGTGTCCAGATTCCTCCGCTGCGCGGAAATGCTAACTGACTAGGGCCAAAACCCCATCAGGGTATTGAGCGCGATAGATTTTTCTGATTCGCTCATATGAACGGATCAGAGGAGAAGCGCATGGCCCTGTTTTGGCTGTCGGTTGAAGCATCGGCGGTCATCGAACGGCATCTGCCCAGAAACCAGCCCGGAGCCCGCCGGGTGGACGGTCGCCGTATCATTTCGGGGATCGTGCATGTGCTCAAGGTTGGCTGCCGGTAGTGTGATTGCCCTGCCGATTATGGGCCATCAACAACTGTCTACAACCGCTTCAATCGCTGGTCGAGGGTGGCTTCTGGTCGAAATTGCTCGATGCGCTGGTGCAGGCAGGCGCCGTTACCAAAAACACGGCCATCGACAGCACCTATGTCAAAGCTCAGCGAGCAGCCTTTGGCGCAAATGGGGGCGACAGAAGCAGGCCATCGGGCGCTCGCGCGGTGGCTGGACAACCAAAATCCATGCTCTCACCGACGTCATCGGTCGGCCTTGCGCCTTGATGCTGACGGCGGGCAATGTTAGCGATGTGAAGGCCGCGCCAGCCTTGTTCGAACGGGCCGGTCCGATGCGCCATCTGTTGGGAGACAAGGGCTACGATGCGGCCTCCTTGCGTCTTTCACTGCGGCAGGGACGGACTGCACCGGTCATTCCGGGACGACGCAATCGCAAGACACCAATCCGTTACGATCAGGCCAGATATCGGGAACGCCACCTGATCGAAAACGCCTTCTGCCGCATCAAGGATTTCCGGCGGATCGCAACCCGCTATGATAAATTGGCGGCCAATTTTCTCTCGGCAGTGGCCTTGGCCACTGTCATCTCATTCTGGCTTTGAGGTACGAGACATGCTCAACCCTGTGATGAACAACACAAAATGGTATGAATTGCGGTTGCAGATGTGTGCTCTGGTGCCGCCGCCAACATGGAGCACGTTCTCAACCGCCGGTTACCGTTCGCAGCCCGACCGGGAATGGTTCTACCACTTCCGTGAAGGAGGATACGAAGACATTTTACATGTCGACATTCAGGTCGAAACACCCGTCGAACGGGAAATTGTCAGGTCCGCCCTCAAGGCTGTCCACGTACCCGGCGAGGAAACCCCCAGCGGATTCCGCGTGTTCGGGTATCTCCATGATGGTCAGGGGGCTGGCTACATCTAAAGCCAACTAACCTGATCGAGTCTGGGCCCTAGGACCGCGAACGGCAGCTTATTCCAATACGCCGCTCCGAAGCGGACTGACCAAAATGTCCCAAACCAAGTCTTTCTACCGTGGCTGAAGCGCGGTGAGCAGACGGCAGGTGGATGACGTCAATCTGGTGCAAGAAAGTCCGGGTTGAAAGGCGATTCTACACCTTGTCGGATCAGTCTCTCATAATGACTTGAACCTCTGCTTTTCCACATCGAACAGGGCTTGCATTTTCGCAAGGACATCGGGATTGCGCTCGGCGAGGCTGTAGTCTTCGCTACCGCTTCGCATGTTGTACAACTGCGGATAACCTCGCGACGCCAAGGGCATGTAGAAGCCCTTGTAGTAGCTGCCATCGACGTACTTCCAGTCTTGCGTCCGAATGGCGGCGACCTGGTCGTCGTTGAACAAAACGAGGTGGTCATGCGGGGATGCCTCGCCACGCATCAGGACGCCGCTGAGGTCTCGTCCGTCGAACTCGATTCCCTTTGGCATGGGGATGCCGGCTCTGGCGCACAGGGTTGGCAGGATATCTATGCCCATCGCGATTGAAGCCGACCTTACGTTCTGGGCAACCGTTCCGGGCTGAATGGCAATGAATGGCACGCGAGATGCACCATCATAACCGCCGCCGCCCTTGCGATCGCGCAAGCCGCCCGAGGAGCCTTCGAACCACGGGCCGTTGTCGGAGGTGAACATGACCAACGTCTGGCGCGAAAGGCCCAGAGCCTCGAGCTTGGCCAAGACCTGCCCGACAATGGCGTCGACGTGTTCGACGCAATCGCCGTAGGGGCCGGCGGCGCTCTTTCCGGCAAACTCGGCAGGGGGATAGTTAGGGAGATGCGGAGCACTAAGCGTCAGCGTTAGTGAAAACGGGCGCGAGCGATTGTCTTCAATGAAGCGCATGGCGCGGTCTGCGAACTGCTGCTGCAGCGTCGATTGCGTGAATTGGCGTTCGAATGCGCCGGCTCTGTTCGCTTCCCATAAGCTCAATGGCGACATGTCGTGGCTGTAGGGAATGCCGAAGAACAGATCGAAGCCGCTGCTTGTGGGCGGCCAGGCAGGCGTGCCGATATTGCCGAGGTGCCACTTGCCGATCAGCGCACTGGCGTAGGCGGTGCCGAGAGCCTTGGGCAAGGTCATCTCGGTCGGCTTGAGGTAACGCTCGTCGCCTTGAAGGATGACACCTTTGGCAAGGCCGCTGCGGATCGGGTAGCGCCCCGTGAGAAGGCCGGCCCGGGAGGGCGTGCACAGGTTTGCAGGCGCATAGTAATCGGTCAGCGTGGTGCCCCCGCGCGCCATCCGGTTCAGATGGGGCGTTCGGATCAGGCGGCCGCCGGTCGGCTCGATATCGCCGAAGCCCAGATCATCGACATAGATTACCACGAAATTCGGCAGGGTGGCCACTTTGCCAAGCGCGCGAGTTCCCGAAAGCGCCGCGACGGCCCCTCCCGTCAGCAATCCGCCCATAAAGTGCCTGCGATCGGTCGATATCATGTAACACTGTCTCCGGGGCCAAAGTCGATGCCTATGCGCCCGTTCGTGCTGGCGCGGGCGATCAGATCGACTGGAAGGGTTAATAAGCGCGGCGCGGCAGCTGGTGATGATGTCAGCCACTCCATCGCCGCGACGGCCATTTCCGCGTTCGGCTGACGCACTGTGGTGATCTGCGGGGTAGTCAACAGACCAAAGTCTGCATTCCCGAAGCCCGCAACAGCGACATCGCGAGGGGCGCTGAGGCCGATCGATTGGAGGTATGCCACGGCGCCGGCTGCCACCAGATCGTTGAAGCAGAATAGCGCCGTTGGCCTTGGCTCAGTCTGCATTATTTGAGCAGTGGCCTCAAACGACGCTTTGAAGCCTCCGGAATTCGTAGAGATCTGCACGACAGGAACCTCTGCTGGCGCAATTCCCGCAACGGCCAATCGCTCCAAAGCGGACTCGGTTCGCACTGCACTGGAGAAATGGCCCGAAGGTCCTGTGAGCAACCCGAAGCGGCGATGCCCCAGCTCGAGCAAGTGATCGATAACCAGCCGCGCGCCGTGCGCTTCTTCCGAATAAACTGCGTCGGAACGCTCGGGTTCGTGCAGTGGTGAATGCCGAACGTAGCGTATGCCTTCGTTTTCCAAGAGGTCCAGAAGCGCAAGATCGTCGCACAATGGTGCCGTGACCAGCGCTCCATCGACCGGCTGCCGGCGCAAAGCCGCGGCAAAGCTATCCAGGGCGCCGGGTTCTACGAGATCGATCTGCCGCAACACGAGCTGGAAGCCGTGGCGGGTGGAGATACGCTCGGCGGCTTCAAACATCTGGGTGATGTAGTAGGCAGGCACCCATCCGGTGACGATCGCGATCGAATAGGTTCTGGATGCAGCAAGCGCCCGTGCCGAATGGTTGATCCGGAAGTTCATCTCCCGGATGATCAGCGACACTCTTTCCCGCGTCGCATCGCCTACTCCCGACTCTCCATTGGCGACGCGTGCAACGGTCTTGGCGGACACGCCCGCCCGCGCGGCAACATCATCGAGAGTGGGTCTGCGGCTTTTCACGGTGTTGGGCATAAGTTCTGATTTCAACCTCGTCTAGCATTTTTGTCAGCGCTGACGCAATTGTGTTGACAGCGCTGACGCTGACTGCTTGTTACTCATGGAAAGCTCGCCATATCGCTCCTTCGACTCTATAAAAATCAGAGCGGTAATGGCTTTTGCCGGTATTAATTTGGGGGAGTTAAAGATCATGGGTATTCGCCAGAAATTCTGCCTACTGTTTACGTCAGCGCTGACATTGACTGCGCTCGCTGATGCCGCGATGGCGCAGGATGCGCAGCAGCCGTCTGCCACCGACACCGGTGAGATCATCGTCACGGCGCAGCGAACCGCATCAGCAGCGTCGAAAACGCCGATTGCCCTCAGCGCAATCAGCGGCGATGCGCTGCGTTCAGCGGGGGTGGCCAATGCCACAAATCTCGGCGAGCAGGTTCCCAACGTCTCCATCGTTCGCAACAACGGCCTTCAGATCACCATCCGAGGCGTGACCAGCACCGATAACACCGAGAAAGGCGATCCGTCTGCGGCTTTCCTGATCGACGGCATCTACATCGCTCGTCCGCAAGCACAGGAAGTCTCATTCTTTGACATCGCCCGTATCGAAGTCCTGCGCGGGCCGCAGGGCACGCTTTACGGCCGCAACACCACGGCAGGCCTGGTGAACGTCATTACCAGCCGACCGTCCGATCGGTTTGAGGCTGCGGGCAACTTCGAATACGGCAACTACGACACTGTTCGCGGCGATGCGATGGTCAATGTGCCAGTGAGCGACACCTTCGCCCTGCGCTTTTCGGGATCTTACGATCGTCGCAACACCTATCTCTACCAGAAAGTCGGCGATCCGTTCAGCCTGAATCCGTTCAAGAACAACCTGTCCGGCCGTTTCCAGGCGCAGTTCAAGCCGACGTCGGACCTTACGATCCTGCTTCGCGCCAACTACAGCTCGATCAAAGGCAACGAATTCACCAGCGTCCTTGGCGGCAATTGGTTCGCACCCCTTCCGGCAGGCGCACCGCGCTACCAGAGTCAGCAATATATTGGCGGCGCCTTCAGTTCCAGGGAACTGCGTACCTTGGCTTATTCGATGGCTCAGGACGCTTCTGCAGATAACAACACCTGGGGCGTCGACGGTGAGGTAAACTGGGACTTTGGTCCGCTGGAGATGACCTACCTTGGCTCATATCGCGAGTTCAACCGCGACGAGAAGGGCACCGGGTATCTCGGCGTTGCCTACAAGCAAGAGACAGGCGGCAAGTTCAAGCAGGTCTCGCAGGAACTGCGGTTCAACACCCCCGCAGGCAATCCGCTGAGCTTCCAGTTTGGCGGCTACTATTTCAAGGAGACTTCGGACAACTTCCTGATCCTGCGCAATCTGTTGCCGGCATTCCCCTACTATGGATTTCTGCAGGGGCCGACCAAGTCCGAGACCGTAGGTGCCTTCGCGCAAGGCACCTACAAGCTGACCGATACGATCCGCGCAACGGCCGGCGTCCGATATTCGCGCGACGACAAGTCCCGCATTGGCCGCATCAATCAGCAGAAGACAGATGTCTTCAACCCGCTGACGGACATCAGCGCGCCGAACAACGCGCGCGTGGTATCGGACAAGGTGACCTGGCGCTTCGGTCTCGATGCCGACCTCAACTCGCGCACGCTGCTCTACGGCGTCGTCTCGAGCGGCTACAAGGCGGGCGGCTTCAACGGCGGCTGCTCGGCAGGCACACCGAATTGCGCCACCCCGCAGAACCCAGCCGCACTGTTCTACGAGCCGGAAACCCTAACTGCCTATGAAGTCGGCTTGAAGACGCGCACCGCAGACAATGCCCTGCGCCTCAATGCGAGCGCCTTCCATTACGACTACAACAACCTGCAGGTCAGTGCGGTCGTCGACATCGGCGGCGCGCCGCGCCAGTTGACGACCAACGCAGCAAAGGCGAAGGTTGACGGCGTCGAGATGGAAGCGACCTTGTCACCCACCCAGCGTAACCGGATCGACCTTGGCTTCACCTATCTCGACGCCCGGTATGCTTCCTATTTCCCGCTCGGTGTCGGGAATGCACCCGACTTCAAGGGACGCCCGCTCGATCGCGCTCCGAAGTACGTTGCCACGGCTGCCTACGCCTATTCGTTGCCACTGGATAATGGCGGCAATCTGGAAGCGTCGGTCCGCACGCGCCTAAGCTCATCGTATGTGCTGACTGCTCAAGCCCTTGGCCGGCAGTTCACGCAGCCCTCGTTTACCCGCACCGACCTGTCGCTGCGCTATACCGCGCCTGAAAGCCGTTATTATGTGCAGGCCTACTGGCAAAACGTCGAAGACAACATCGTGGTTACAGCGGCAGCTGTAAGCAGCGGCATCCTATCCATTACTCCGAGCGATCCGTCGACCTACGGCGTTCGCCTCGGCTTCAAGTTCTGACGGCTCGGCCGCCATGCGCGCTCGGCATCGCCGAGTGCGCAGCAGTTCCTCCCTCGTTGTTCAGCTCTCTTTTTTGCAACGAGAACCTCAAAGGGGAGGCGGTACATTCGCCTCCCCATTTTTCAAAGATCACTTAGGCGCTGAGTCAGAGCGCTGCGGTAAAGTCAGTTTCGGGCATCACCGAGCGGGGCTGGTATGGTTGAGCTTGGGTTGCAAATTGATGTGGACGGCGCGATCTGATTCAAGCTCGGTGAGAAGACTGAGCATGAGCGACTTCTACTGGCTGACCGATGAGCAGATGGATTGTCTGCGCCCGTACTTTCCCAAGGGCCACGGCAAGCCGCGCGTTGACGATCAGCGGGTGCTGAGCGGCATCTTGCTCGTCAACCGCAACGGGCTGGGCTGGCGGCGGGGCGCCAAGCGCTACGATCGCTGCCTCTGCGATTTCTTCTCCGCCATCGCTCTCGCTGCAACCGTCATCTTCTGGCTGTGATCAACGAGTCCTGAGCCCAAGCAACCGATCTTAAAGTGGGGTGAGCCTGAAAAGGCTGGCGCTCTGCTGTGATGCTGTAGATCGCACAGCAGGTGCGAAAATCACGGTGCGCGCCCCCGGGGCATCGCAACCCGATTTTTATGGTGACCCCTACGGGAATCGAACCCGTGTTTCAGCCGTGAAAGGGCCGCGTCCTAACCGCTAGACGAAGGGGCCAAATGCCGCGAAAATACGTTGCAAAAACGCAACACTCCCGCGACGCTCCCAAGGGGGAGGGCTTATGTATATACTCCAGCCACTTAAGTGGTGACCCCTACGGGAATCGAACCCGTGTTTCAGCCGTGAAAGGGCCGCGTCCTAACCGCTAGACGAAGGGGCCGTGGGCTTGCGCCGCTGGGCAGGTCCGCGCCTCTAAGGGGATCACTGCGGGGCGTCAAGCGGCGAATTGCATAAAACGTTCAATCGGCAAAAGCGGCGTCCTCGACATGCAGTTCGGCGGCCGGACGGCTGCCCCAATCGTCAATCTTTGCGCGCCCTGCCAGCCACAGTTGCCGCCCGCGCGATCCGTGCAAAAGGGCTTGTCCCATCTCGCTTTGCGCCGCCCGAAATGCGATGGCCTTGAAGGAGCGACCGTCCGCGCCCGCTGCAACCATGCGCACGTGATCGGCACCCACCAGATCGCATTTTACCAGCCGCACTGGTCCCACCGCCACACGTGGCCCCGGCCAGCCCACGCCAAAGGGGCCTGCCGCTTCCAGTGTCTCAACCAGATCAGGCGTCAATCCGCCGGGGCTGAGCGAAAGATCGAGCAGCAGCGACTGCGTGGACCGTGCGCCGCCCACATCGCGGGCGAGGCGTTCGTCCAGCCAGTCTGCCAGCGCGTCCACCCGGTCAGGCTCTATGGTCAGCCCGCAGGCCATCGCGTGCCCGCCGCCGGCCACCAGAAGCCCCGCCTCGCGCGCCGCGATGATTGCCGCGCCAAGGTCCACGCCCGCAATGGAGCGCCCCGATCCTTTGCCTTTGCCCCCATCATCGGCGTCGAGCGCGATCACCAGAGCAGGCTTGCCGGTCTTTTCCTTGATACGTCCCGCCACGATCCCGATTACACCGGGGTGCCATCCGCGCCCGGCCATGACCATGACCGCGCGGTTGTGCTGCGAAGCGATCTGCGCTTCGGCAGCCTCCTGCACTTCCTGTTCAATCGCGCGGCGTTCTTCGTTCAGTTGGGATAGCTGGGCTGCGATTTCGCGCGCTTCGCCTGCGTCTTCGGTCGTCAGCAGGCGGACGCCGAGCGTCGCTTCGCCCACGCGACCGCCTGCGTTGATGCGCGGCCCCAGTGCAAAGCCCAGATCACTGCAGGTCGGCGCGCGGTTCAGGCGGCTTGCATCGATCAGGGCCGAAAGACCGACGTTCTCGCGCCGTGCCATGATTTTCAGACCTTGCGAAACCAGCGCCCGGTTCAGGCCGCGAAGCTGCGCAACGTCGGCTACGGTGCCCAGCGCGACCAGATCGAGCAGGTTCATCAGATCTGGCGCCTTGCGCCCCATCCGTTCGAACCACCCGCGCCCGCGCAAGTCGCGCACCGTCGCCACGGCCAGCAGAAAAGCTACGCCCACGGCTGCCAGATGTCCGTGCGCTGCTGCCTCGTCGCATTCGTCAAGCCGGTTGGGGTTGACCAGCGCAGCGGCCTGCGGAAGCTCTGGCGAACATTTGTGGTGGTCCACCACGATCACGTCCACCCCTGCGGCAGCGGCCATCGCCAGCGCCTCGTGCGCCATTGCGCCGCAATCCACCGTAACGATCAGTTGCGAACCATCGCGGGCCAGCCGCACCAGCGCTTCACCCGATGGACCATAGCCTTCGAGCAGGCGGTCCGGGATATAATGCCCTGCGCCAACGCCCATATCCCGCAGCAGCCGCACCAGCAGCGCGGCACTGGTCGCACCATCAACGTCATAATCGCCGTAGATGGTGATGCGTTCGCCGCGTTCGATGGCATCGCTCAGGCGGAGCGCGGCGCTGTCCATGTCACGAAAGATCGAAGGATCGGGCAGGAAATCGCGCAGGGTAGGGCGGCGATGACGATCCAGATCGTCGCGCTCGACCCCGCGCGAAAGCAGCAGCTGCGTGACGATATCGTCGCCTGTTCCGCTCCCTTGGCCGATATCCATGTTGCCACCGCGCCAGCGCCAGGCCTGACCGGAAAGAGAGTGCGTTATCGCCGTTACGGGAATCATGCTGCTGCGCTATAGCATACAGACAGGCTCGGAAAGGCTGTGCTCTTGCGCACGCGCAATGACAGCGGGCCAAGGCATAGGGTTGCATCGGTTCGCGTCCGCCTCATTTGGCGGCGCTTTCAGGAGGATCCAGGCGATGCGCAGGTTTGCAATTCCGGTCTTGGTGGGGGCAACGGCCCTTTGCACAGTGGCGGCAACGGTTACGGCCCAGCAAACGGCAGCGCCGGTGGCGCGGTACGAGATGCGCGCGGAAACGATGTCCGGTCTTGGCGGCATGGCGGGCGGAGGCGGCATGGGCGCCGCAATGACAATGGCCTTTGGTGGCACGCCCAAGGCGCAACACATGCTATGGCTTGATCTTGGGTCATCCCGCGCTGCTGCCGATGGTAAGCCCAAGGCCGAACATTTCATGCCCGCAGGTGCAAAGCTGGGAAAATCGGTCCTGCTGCGCACGCCGCAAGCCGCCAAGCGCGATCCCGGAGAGGCCGATTTCCAACGCCCCAAGGGCCGGATGCTGATCTTCTGGGGCTGCGGCGAACACGCACCCAAGGGGCAGCCTGTGGTGATCGATTTCAGCAAACTGGCGGCGGGGCAAGTGCCACCCGGCCTGTTTACCACGACCGTGC
This sequence comes from Novosphingobium sp., assembly GCF_049240505.1. Taxonomy (GTDB): domain Bacteria; phylum Pseudomonadota; class Alphaproteobacteria; order Sphingomonadales; family Sphingomonadaceae; genus Novosphingobium. The sequence goes on along the minus strand of NZ_JBMLSM010000062.1, from coordinate 11,053 downwards.
CGATGGACCGCTGGGTGTCGCCGTCTTCCAGCAAAACCTATGGCTATTGGCCGGGCGAAGATGGCAAGTCCGCCAAACCCGATTCCTCGCTGATCGGCGCGCACCGCGTGGCGGGCAACTATTCGCCGGAAATGGCCTTTTCGCTGGCGAAGGATTTCATGGCTCCGCTCAATGCCTCGAGCGCTTTGCAGCCCAGCGGATCCACCTTGCTGCGCTGGGGTTCGGTGGCCGATGCTACCGGATATTATGCGATGATCATCGGTGGCAAACAGTCTGGCAAGGGCGGCGAGATGTCGGATATCGTATGGTGGTCATCGAGCGCGAGCCGCCAGTTCGGCGGCGGTTTGGCAGATTGGATGGCGCCTGCCACGGTAGCGAAACTTATAGGCGAAAAGACCGTGCTTTCGCCCCAAACCGCCACCTGCACCGTTCCCGCCGAGGTGAAGGCCGCAGCGCCCGACTTCATGTTCGGAACGCTGCACGCTTATGGTCCGGAAGAATCATTCGCTTATCCGCCGCGTCCTGCAGATACCAAAGTGAAATGGGTGCCGGAATGGACGGCGCGTATCCGCCATCGGTCTACCACGGGGTTTCTGGTGGGGATGGACGGTTTCGGCGCGGCTGCCGCAGCCGGGACGGAGCAGCCTGCGCCTGCGTGCAAGCCCAAGAAGAAGGGATTTGGGGGCCTGCTTGGCGGCGCTGTGGCTGGTGCACTGGGTGTGCCGGGCCAAGGCGGGGATGGTTGCTGAACACGGAATGGGGGAAGGGCTACTCATCATCTGGCACAGCCGCACCGGTTCGGCTTGGGCGATGGCGGATGCGGCGGGGGAGGGGGCCTTGTCCGCCGCGCCATGCAGACTCCTGTCTGCCGCCGACGCTACGCCCGATGATATGCTGGCCGCTGCGGGCTATCTGTTCTGTTGCCCTGAAAACCTTGGCAGCATGACCGGCACGATGAAGGAGTTCTTCGATCGCTGTTACTACCCGCTGCTGGAGAAGATCGAAGGGCGGCCATATGCCACGATGATCGCCGCCGGTTCGGACGGAACTGGTGCTGAGCGGCAGATCGACCGGATCGTTACCGGATGGCGCTTGCGCCGGGTGGCTGACCCTCTGATAATCTGCACCGAAGCCCAGACGCCCAACGAAATCCTTGCTCCAAAGAGTCTCGCGGCGGATCAATTGCAAAGATGTCACGATCTGGGACAGGCGTTTTCTACCGCGCTCAATCTGGGAGTTTTTTGAGCGTTCGTGCCTATAAGGTCCATCACGAAGCATACTGCGATAGCCAGACTCGAAGCCGGTCTTACATGTGACAAACAGGAACGCTGTGAAAAGGGACGCTTGTGGACGCCAGTGACCGGTCTGATGACTGTGCGCCCCTTGCCGCGCTCCTGCTCGATCCGTCAGCGCTTCCGGCGCTATCCGATCTTGAGGGTGAATCCCTGCGCGGATCGGCATTTTCAGTTTCCCATGCTCCCGATGCGGCAGAAGGCTGGGCGGAAATCCTGCGGGATGGGCTGACGTTCGATGTCCGCGGACTTGCGGGAGGCCCTGCGCAGGTTTTGCCTTCGGTGAATGCCGGGGTGGGAATCAGTCCTTCTGAAGTTGACGGCCTTTGCGCACTCGCGCTGGCACCGGGGCCGCATCTGGCGGGGGCGCAACGGTTGCTGCCGGTGATTCGCGTTGCGGCCAATCTGCTGCTCGATCTGGCGCGAATCGGGCCTGCAAAGGCTATCGCCTGGCTTCCGTCGCAACTTTTGATAAGGGTGGACCTCTTTGAGCGCGCGGTGCGGCCCTGGCTGGATGGCGGCCCCTTTCCAGCGCCAGCATTTGTCGCGCTTCATGCCGATAGTGCGGGCGGCTTGCGCAGTGCGGGGCTTAACTTCTTCATAGAACAGGAATTTTTGCTCCAATCTGCAGCGCCGGAAAATGCTGGCCAGCTTCCCCGCGTGGCAATCCGACTGATTGACTGGCTTGTTGCCCACGGCCCCATAAGTAGTTCTACGGAGGCAGTTCTTGCCGGAACGGGAGCAGTCTTTCTTGAGGTGGAGGCTGGCGGTCGTATCCTTGCCCGGTGCGACTGAGCTTCGATCTTTCCAGACATAAGCGGCGCAAGCTGCCGTTCGGGAGCGTAAATGTTCCCGGAAAGCCGGGCTATGCGCCGAAGTTGCAGCGCCACCATCTCGTTCCGCGCCAGATTCTGCACGTTGCTGCGTTGGCGCCGTTCGTCTCGCAGCTTGGCGTAGAACGGCTTGGCATTCACGATTTTCGCCGCAACGGCCAACTATTGCCGGGGTGTGAAAAGGTGGCGCAGCGCATTGGTTTGCCGCTCCATCGCGGCCCGCATCGCGCCTACAATGAACTGGTGATCGAGCGTATCGGCCAGATCGAGGCCGACTGGTCACGCAACCGGTGGAAGGGGGCTGAGGCTGACTATGTGGCGCTGATGCGGTTCGATCTTTTGCAACGCGCTTTGCGCAGGCGGTTCCTTGATCCGCGTGCATGGTCGCGGGTGCCATTGAACACCCGCGATCCAGCGCTGGATTTCAGTCATCTTGATGAAATGGCTGATCTTTTCTGGTCGGAAACCGGCGTGGTGCAGCACGCAGCCTGAAGTGCACCTAGATGCACCTAGATGCACCTAGGCGCGCCTGACCTACCGCAGAAAGGGTGCAGAACTGCCCGAAAGCGCAGCTGCGGCATCCCGGTATTGCGCCTCCAGACGCTCGACCCGAATGGCGACCGGTTCGACCGCGCTGACCGCGCCGATCCCCTGACCGGACCCCCAGATATCCTTCCAGGCCTTCGCATCGGTGTTGCCGCCGGAGCCGAAATTCATCGCGCTCGGATCGCTGACGGGCAGGTTGTCCGGGTCAAGCCCGGCGTTGACGATGGAGGAGCGCAGGTAGTTGCCGTGGACGCCGGTGAAGAGGTTGGAATAGACGATATCGTCGGCGCGGCTATCGACGATGGATTGCTTGTAGGCGGCGTTTGCATTCGCTTCCTCGGTTGCGATCCATGCTGAACCGATATATGCAAAGTCGGCCCCAAGTGCTTGAGCTGCAAGGACAGATCGCCCGTGCGCAATAGCGCCGGATAGCGCCACAAGGCCATCGAACCATTCGCGGATTTCCTGCATCAGCGCAAAAGGCGATTGCGCTCCAGCGTGGCCACCCGCGCCCGCCGCCACCGGGATGAGGCCGTCCGCGCCCTTTTCGATGGCCTTGCGGGCGAAGCGGTCGTTGATCACGTCATGCAGCACGATCCCGCCCCAGCCGTGGGCCGCATTGTAGACGTCCTCGCGCGCGCCCAGCGACGTGATCAGCATTGGCACCTGCCATTTGGCGCAGAGGGCCATGTCTTCGTCCAACCGGTTGTTGGTCTTGTGGACGATCTGGTTGACCGCAAAGGGCGCGGCGGGGCGGTCCGGGTTGGCGCGGTTGTGCTTGCTGAGTTCCTCGGTGATCTGGTGGAGCCATTCGTCGAGCTGGCTGATCGGGCGTGCGTTAAGTGATGGAAAGGAGCCGACAATTCCCGCCTTGCACTGTGCGATCACCAGTTCCGGGCAGGAAATGATGAACAGCGGGGAGGCGATGACAGGCAGGCGCAGATTGGCGAACAGCGGCGGCAATGAACGTGGGGCCTGGGACATCCGTTTCCGGTCCTCTTTGATGAGTTTAATTGATTGATTAAATCGCTATGCCAAGCCGACGCGCTTGTCAAAGGGGTTCAGGCGAGCAGGTTCTCGATGCCGTAGAAACGTGCCGCCGTTCCTGCGAAAAGTGCTTTCTTTTCAGCGTCTGACGCACCGTGGGCCAAACGTTTGAAGGCGTTCCAAAGCGTGTTGTAACTCGCGCCCCATTTGTCCACCGGGTAATTGCTTTCGAACATGGCGCGGTCCGGGCCGAAGGCTTCGATGCAGGTTTCGATGTAGGGCCGCCACATCGCAGCCAGCGTTTCGGACGACAGTCCCGCCATGGGGCCTTGCTCGGGCAATCCGCAAAACGCCATCGCAAGGCCGCCGAGCTTGATGCTGACGTTCGGGCATTGCGCGATGGCGCGGATGTTTTTCCGCCATATATCAAAGCGTTCGTGCAATTTTCCGTGATAACTTCCGCTGCCAAGCGGGGTGCCGCAGTGGTCAAGGCAGATCGGCTGATCGGGAAAGGCGCGGGCGAGATCGAGAACATCGGGCAGTTGCGGTTCGAGCACCCAGGCGTCGAAAGTGAGGCTCATCGCCTGCAGGTGTTTGAAACCGTGGCGGAATTGGTCTGAATGATAAACACGCTCTGGAGTATGGAATGCCGGGCCAAGCAGATCGGGATCGGCATCCCATGCGCCTTGATGACGAATGCCGCGAAAGCGACCGTTTCCGGCCTCCACCAGCGCTTCCAGCACCGGTCTTGCCCCATCGCCAAGGGTCAGGTCGGCATGGCCGATAATGGCGGCGCAGGGGCGGAAATCGCCATAGAGGCCGCTGGCGCCTTGCGCAGCAACGCCGCCCACGTATTCCACTTCGCCTACCGGCTTCATCGCCGGATCGGCACCTGCGCGATAGAACGCGCCGCATTCCATGAACACCGTGCCGATGACATTGTGGCCACCGCGTGCATCGGCAAGCAATTGATCGAATGTGTAATAGGCCGAGTGCGTCAGCGCTTCGAGAAAGGGATGGCGCGGCTGCGGAAAGGCGCCGATCAGTGGGCGCAGATCCCACAAGTGATGATGCGGATCGATGATCGGCAGATCGGGTTCGAGAATCGCTTCTTCGGCCATGTCCTGTCCCTTTACACGCCTCTGATGGGCGTTTCGGGACTATGGCGGATGGTTCATCGTCCGCAAGCGGATTTAAGCGATCGGTTGAACGGGCGGCCGCAATTGGCCGCCCGTAACCAGATCAGTTTACCGCATTCGCCGCGCTCAGAACGGCACGGACGCTGGCCGTGGCGACGTCCTCGTCGATGCCGACGCCCCAGATGGTGCGACCATCGGCGGTTTTGCATTCGACATAGGCGGCTGCGCGGGCATTGCTGCCTGCGCCCATCGCATGTTCCGAATAGTCCGTAATGTCGATATCGACCCCGAAACCATCCTTCAGCGTCGCGACGACCGAAGAGATCAGGCCGTTGCCGCGGCCGGAAACGGTCTGCACCTTGCCATCAACCTCGATCTTGCCCGCAAAGATGCGGGTTCCATCGGGGCCGCGTGTCTCTTCATAATCGACCAGCTGCAGGTGCTGCGGCGCATCAAGGCGATAGGCCTTGCGGAAGACGCCCCAGATATCGCCTGCCTGCAGTTCGCGGCCAAGTTCGTCAGCCAGTTCCTGCACATGGCGGGAGAAGTGCGCCTGCATCTTTTTGGGTAGCTTGAGGCCCTGATCCTGTTCCAGCACCCAAGCGAAGCCGCCCTTGCCCGACTGCGAATTGACGCGGATGACCGCTTCATAGCTGCGACCGAGATCGGCCGGGTCGATGGGCAGGTAGGGGATCGCCCAGAGTTCGTCGTTGCGCTGTTCCTGCGCGGCGAAGCCCTTCTTGATCGCGTCCTGATGGCTGCCCGAAAAGGCCGTGAACACCAGTTCGCCGCCATAGGGATGGCGCGGATGGACGGGCAATTGGTTGCAGTATTCGACCGTCTGGATCACTTCATCAATGTCGGAGAAATCCAGTTCAGGATCAACACCTTGCGTGTACAAGTTCAGGCCGACTGTGACGAGGCAGCAGTTACCTGTGCGCTCACCATTGCCGAACAGGCAGCCTTCAACGCGATCTGCGCCTGCCATAAGGCCGAGTTCGGCAGCAGCAACGCCGGTGCCGCGATCATTGTGGGTGTGCAGCGAGATGACTGCCCGATCGCGATTGGGGAGGTTGCGGCAGAAATATTCGATCTGGTCCGCATAGATGTTGGCCGTGGCAGCCTCAACCGTGGCGGGCAGGTTGAGGATAATCGGCTTTTCAACTGAAGGCTGGAGAATTTCCATCACCGCTTCGCAGCATTCGATGCTGAAATCGAGTTCGGCGGTGGAGAAGGTTTCCGGGCTATATTCGAAGTGCCAGTCGGTCTGCGGGAAACGAGCAGCCTGATCGCGCAGGAACTTGGCCCCCGCGACAGCGATATCGCGCACATCGTTGCGGTCCATGCCGAACACGACCTGCCGCCACAGCGGCGAAACCGCGTTGTAGACGTGGACGATGGCCTGCTTTGCCCCGGCGAGGCTTTCGAACGAGGTCTTGATCAGATCTTCGCGCGACTGGGTGAGCACCTGCACGAACACGTCATCAGGTATGCGCCCGCCATCGACGAGGCCGCGAATGAAATCGTACTCGGTGGCACCGGCGGACGGGAAACCTACCTCGATTTCCTTGAGGCCCACTTTCAGCAGCAGATCGAAGAAACGGCTTTTCTTGTCCGCGTCCATCGGATCGATCAGCGACTGGTTGCCATCGCGCATATCGGTGGAGAGCCAGCGCGGGGCCTTGGTGATGGTCTGGTTGGGCCACTGGCGGTTCGGCAGATCGATCTGCGGGAACGGACGATACTTGGCCGAAGGGTTCTTGAGCATGGTCATGTGATTGCACTCGAAATATCTGGATTTTGCCGGTTCTGGTTCTTCATCCCCTGAGCGCCGTGCGCGCCGGGACGGACCGACACGTCAGCTCACGCCCAAGGGCGGATAAGTCGCAGGGTAAGGTCCAGTCGAGCGGTCATGCTGGAAGCCTATGGTGAATCGACGCGCGATTGTCCAGAATGTTTGCAAAGGAAAAGGGAGAGATTGATGACCGTTGCGCCATTTGTGGTGGATGTTCCCCAGTCGGACATCGAAGATTTGCATCGCCGGATCGATATGGCGCGTTGGCCCGAAAAGGAAACGGTGGAGGACTGGTCGCAGGGTACGCCGCTGACGACGTTGCAGGATTTCGTTTCGCATTGGCGCAACAGGTATGACTGGTACGCCTGCCAGAAGCTGCTGAACGACTGGGGCATGTTCGAAACCGAAATCGATGGCGTGATGATCCGGTTCCTGCATGTCCGATCGCCGCACGAGATGGCACGGCCACTGGTACTGACACATGGCTGGCCCGGGTCCATCCTTGAGTTCCGGCGCTGCATCGCACCTCTGACCCAACCGGAGGAGCATGGTGGCACGGCAGCAGATGCGTTTCATGTCGTGATTCCCTGCCTGCCCGGATACGGCTTTTCAGGAAAACCCGCCGTTTCAGGATGGAGCGTGGAAAAAATTGCGCGGGCATGGGGCGAATTGATGGGGCGGCTCGGCTATGACCGTTGGTTCGCACAAGGGGGCGACTGGGGTTCGGCGGTGACAACTGCGATTGCGGTGCAGCAGGTGCAAGGCTGTGCTGGCATCCACCTCAACATGCCGATTGCGCGGCCATTGCCGGAAGATATGGCGGCACCGGGGCCTGACGAAGCGTCGGCCCTGATGAAGATGCAGCACTATCAGGATTGGGATTCGGGCTATTCCAAGGAGCAGGCCACGCGGCCGCAGACGGTTGGGTACGGCCTTGTCGATTCGCCGGTCGGGCTGGCGGGCTGGATTTACGAAAAGATGTGGGCCTGGACCGACAACGAAGGCAGGGCAGAGGATGCGCTGAGCCGCGACGATATGCTCGATAACATCATGCTCTATTGGCTGACGGCCAGCGGCGCGTCGTCGGCGCGGCTTTACTGGGAAAGCTTTGGCAGCTTTGGCCCGAAAGACATTCCGCTGCCGGTTGGGGCCAGCGCATTTCCCAAAGAGATCATCCCCGCGCCGCGCAAGTGGTTCGAGCGGCATTGCCCGAAGCTGCTTTATTGGGGCGAACCGGAGAAGGGCGGGCACTTTGCTGCTTGGGAACAACCCGAAGCCTTTGTGAAAGAGCTTCGGGTTGCGTTTAGTCGGATGGAGTAGCGCTTACTTCTTTTCGAAGGCGGCGGTGATGTCGAGCGTCACGTCGTCCGACACGAAGGGCAGGCCGTACTTGATGTTGAAGTCCGACCGCTTGATCGTGGCCTTGCCGTGGAAGCCAAGCGTTGCAGCCTTGCTGAACGGGTTGGTGCCTGCGCCCGCGAAAGTGGCGTCGACGGTGACGGGCTTGGTCACGCCGTTGAGCGTGAGATCGCCGGTGATCTTCGCGCTCATGCCGTCGGCGCCGGGCGCAACGCTGGTGGAAACGAAAGTGGCGTCGGCAGGGGCAGCACCGAAGAAGTCTGCGCTCTTGCCTTCGGCACCGGGCTTCAGCAGGTGCGCGGTGAGGCCAGCGCTGGCGGTGACGACCTTCGAAACCGGGATTTTCACCGAAACCTTCGATGCGGCAGGATTGGCCGGATCGATCGTCAGCGAGCCGCTAACGTCGCCAAAGAGGCCGAAATAGTCGTTGAAACCGAAGTGGTTGACTTTCCACGCGACAAGCGAGTGACCGGTATCTGCGGTGTAGGTTCCGGCGGTGACGCGCGTCTTGTCAGCCTTGCCCGGAGCTTCGGGCATCTGCGCGACCATCGGTGCGGCAGCGGCAACAAGCGCCAAAGGAAGGGCAAGACGGAGCGCGCGGGATAGCTTGGTCATGGGGAGGGATCTCCTGCGAGGAAGGAGGCACGTGGATGCCAAAGCCGCGCAGGGCGCACAAGGTAGATTTGGTATCAGCCGCAGCGGATGGTGGTGAGTTTGCCCTGATCGTCGAGAATCAGATTGATCCGGTCTGCTCGCCTGTCCTGCGTGATCACTGCGCCGGGCCGGATGAGACGGATGCGGTAGTGTCTGATCGCTTGCGCGATATCGTCCTGAACTTTTGCGGTGATTTTCATACCGATGAAACGGCGGGCCTGGCGCTGGTTACAGGTGTCGTTTTCCGCCGATGGTTTGGGGGTCGACGGTTCGACCGGTGGGCGCGCAAGATCGGCTGCAGCACCTGCAAAAAGCGGGGTGCCCAACAGGCTGAGTGCCGCACCTGCAGCTATGACAACCCTTTTTCGCATCGCTCAACCCTGTGATCTAGGTCACACCAGATTGGATTGATACCGATTGCGGTGGTCCCGTCCACTGCATTCGTCGACCGTTTCGGGGGTTTCGTAGAAGAGTCTGTGATTGCGGCACAAAAAAGGGGCGGCACGAGGCCGCCCCTTTCCGAATTTTCCGTCCAAGTCGGACCGAAGATCAGTTCTTGGTCTGGTCGACCAGCTTGTTCGCGCCGATCCAGGGCATCATCGCGCGCAGCTTTGCGCCGGTTTCCTCGATCGGGTGACGGCGGGCAAGGCCACGAGCAGCCTTCAGTTCGGGCTGGCCGGCGCGGTTATCAAGCACGAAGTCCTTCACGAAGCGGCCCGACTGGATGTCGGCCAGAACGCGCTTCATTTCCTTCTTGGTTTCTTCGGTGATGATGCGCGGACCGGTCTTGATGTCGCCATATTCGGCGGTGTTCGAGATCGAGTAGCGCATATTGGCGATGCCGCCTTCATACATCAGGTCGACGATCAGCTTCAGTTCGTGCAGGCATTCGAAATAGGCCATTTCCGGCGCGTAACCCGCTTCGACCAGGGTTTCGAAACCGGCCTGAACCAGCGCAGTCGCGCCGCCGCAAAGCACGGCCTGTTCACCGAACAGATCGGTTTCGCACTCTTCGCGGAAGTTGGTTTCGATGATGCCCGAACGGCCACCACCAACGCCCGATGCATAGGCGAGGCCGATGTCGTGGGCGTTACCGGTGACGTTCTGGTGCACGGCGATGAGGCAGGGCACGCCGCCGCCACGCTGGTATTCGCTGCGCACGGTGTGGCCCGGACCCTTGGGCGCGATCATGATCACGTCGATATCGGCGCGCGGCTCGATCAGGCCGAAGTGGATGTTCAGGCCGTGGGCGAAGGCAAGGGCGGCGCCGGGCTTCATGTTGGCGTGAAGGTCATCGGCGTAGATCGCAGCCTGATGTTCGTCAGGCGCAAGGATCATCAGCACGTCGGCCCATGCTGCGGCATCGGCGTTGGCAAGAACCTTGAAGCCGGCAGCTTCGGCTTTCTTGGCGCTGGCCGAACCCGGACGCAGCGCGATGGCCACTTCCTTGATGCCCGAATCGCGCAGGTTCTGTGCGTGGGCGTGGCCCTGCGAACCGTAGCCGAGGATGGCGATCTTCTTGTCGGTGATGAGGTTCAGATCGCAATCTGCGTCGTAATAGACCTTCATGTCATTCCCAATCTGTGTTGAATCGTTGAAATGGCGGGTGAATTGTTCAGGCGGCTGTTGCGCCGCGGATCATGCCGACGATGCCGGTGCGGCCCACTTCGACAAGGCCGAGTTCCTTCATCAGCGCGACGAAGCTGTTGATCTTGTCGGGCGCGCCGGTCAGTTCGAAGACGAAGCTGGAGGTGGTTGTATCGACCACCTTCGCGCGGAAAACATCGGCCAGGCGCAGCGCTTCGACGCGGTTTTCGCCTTTGCCCGAAACCTTGATCAGCGCGAGTTCGCGTTCGACGAAAGGACCAACTTCGGTAAGGTCAGTCACCTTGTGGACCGGCACAAGGCGTTCAAGCTGCGCGCGGATCTGGTCGATGATCGGTGGCGGACCATGCGTGACGATGGTGATGCGGCTGACATCATGGCCATCGGTAATATCGGCGACCGTCAGGCTGTCGATATTGTAGCCGCGTGCGGTGAACAGGCCAGCGATCTTGGCAAGGATGCCGGCTTCGTTGTCGACCGTGATCGTGAGGACGTGGCGCTCCTGCGCCTCCTGCGGGATGTGCATCATTTCAAGGGTTCCTCAGACCAGCGCCTTGGCTTCATCGTCCATCGTGCCGGCCACTTCATCGCCGTAGAGGATCATGTCGGTATGCGCCGCGCCCGACGGGATCATCGGGAAGCAGTTGGCTTCCTTGGCGACGAGGCAATCGACAAAAACCGGGCCGTCATGGTCGATCATCGCCTGGATGCCAGCATCCAGTTCGCTCTCATCCGTGATGCGGATGCCCTTCCAGCCATAGGCCTCGGCCAGCTTCACGAAGTCGGGCAGGCTGTCCGAATAGGAGTTCGAATAGCGGCTTTCGTAGGTCAGTTCCTGCCACT
>NZ_JBMLSM010000061.1:0-8192 GCF_049240505.1 Novosphingobium sp. | reverse complement strand
TATTTCGGCCCGATCTTCAAGGGGTACGAATGGACCCGCGAATGGGAAGCCCGCGAAAAGCCCGACGTGGTGATCCTGGTCTATAACGACCACGCATCGGCGTTCGACGCGAACATCATCCCGACCTTCGCAATCGGCTGCGGCGAACACTACAAGAGCGCCGACGAAGGCTGGGGTCCGCGCCCGGTGCCAGACGTGGAAGGCCATGCCGACCTTGCCTGGCACATTGCGCAGAGCCTGATCCTCGACGATTTCGACATGACCATCATCAACGAAATGGACGTGGACCACGGGTTGACCGTGCCGCTGTCGATGATGTTCGGCCAGCCTGAAAAGTGGCCGTGCAAGGTCGTGCCGCTGGCGGTCAACGTGGTGACCTATCCGGTGCCATCGGGCAACCGCTGCTGGGCGCTGGGCGAGGCGATTGCCCGCGCGGTGGAAAGCTTTCCCGAAGACCTGAACGTGCAGATCTGGGGCACCGGCGGTATGAGCCACCAGCTTCAGGGACCGCGCGCGGGCCTGCTGAACCGCGAATGGGACAACAAGTTCCTCGACCTGCTGGAATCGGACAATGACGATGTGCGCCATATCCAGCACATCGAATATCTGCGCGAAACCGGCAGCGAAGGCATCGAAATGGTGATGTGGCTGATCATGCGCGGCGCGCTGGGCAAGAACGTCAAGCGCCTGAACCGCCACTACCACATTCCGTGCAGCAACACCGCGATCGGGCATATCGTGCTCGAACCCGCAGACTGACCAACAGGAGCAATCCCATGCGTATCGCATTGGCCGGGGCTGGCGCCTTCGGTGAAAAGCATCTCGACGGCCTGAAGAACATCGACGGCGTCGAAATCACCTCGATCATCAGCCGCACTGGTGAACAGGCTGCTGCCGTTGCCGCCAAATATGGCGCAAAGCATTCGTCGACCGAACTGGAAGATGCACTGGCGCGCGACGATGTTGACGCGGTGATCCTGTGCACCCCCACGCAGATGCACGCTGCGCAGGCCATCGCCTGCATGAAGGCGGGCAAGCACGTTCAGGTGGAAATCCCCCTGTCCGATAGCTGGGCCGACGCGCAGGAAGTGCTACGGGTGCAGGAAGAAACCGGCAAGGTTTGCATGGTGGGCCACACCCGCCGCTTCAACCCCAGCCACCAGTTCGTTCACAACCGGATCAAGGCAGGCGAATTCAACGTCCAGCAGATGGACGTGCAGACCTACTTCTTCCGCCGCAAGAACATCAACGCCAAGGGCGAAGCGCGTTCGTGGACCGACCACCTGCTGTGGCACCACGCCGCCCACACGGTTGACCTGTTTGCCTATCAGGCGGGCAAGATCGTCAAGGCCAACGCCATCGAAGGTCCGATCCACCCGGAACTGGGCATTGCGATGGACATGTCGATCCAGTTGAAGAGCGAGAGCGGCGCGATCTGCACCCTGTCGCTGTCGTTCAACAACAACGGGCCGCTGGGCACGTTCTTCCGCTATATCGGTGATACCGACACCTATATCGCGCGCTACGACGATCTGGTGAACGGCAAGGAAGAGCCGATCGACGTGTCGAAGGTGGCCGTTTCGATGAACGGCATCGAATTGCAGGACCGCGAATTCATCGCCGCGATCCGCGAAGGCCGTGACCCCAACAGCTCGGTGCAGAAGGTGTTCGACTGCTACCGCGTGCTGGGCGAACTGGAAACGCAACTGGCCAAGGGCTGATTGACCGACAAGGCCCGCCAGAGATGGCGGGCCTTTTTCGTTGAGGGTGGCGCTGATGCCCATCCTGCTGCGTCCGCGCGAAGGCGGGGACCTCGGTGTTGTTACGGAAGGTTTGCGTAAACCGACTGAGGCCCCCGCCTTTGCGGGGGAGCTGTTGTTTCTTCCCTCTCCCATAGGCGGGAGGAGTTTGGACATGGCACGGACCTGCGCAACAAGCAGGCTGGCAAGGAGAGCATGATGGAAGCGCTGATCGCCTATTCGGGGCGCAAGTTCGCCCGCCCGATCTATTACGCCAACGCGCATGAAAGGGATGAGGTGGATATCGCCCCAGTCGCCATGCCGATGCACGATGCGCGGGTGGCGGGCACGACGATTGACCGCGAAGGATTTCAGATCATCGCGCACAAAAGCGCCGTGACCGACTTTGCCGACCGCGAGCAGGTGGCCCGCCTCCACATGGCCGAAATCGAGGAACTGGTGCAGGCGCAGACCGGGGCGGATTTCGTCCATGTCGGCGCGCCGGGGCTGCTGCGCTTTTCGGAAAGGAGCGGCAAGGCCGGAACGCTCAACAATTCGATGCCCGCGCGCTTTGCCCACATCGATATTTCCGACGCGACGGCGAAGGCCTTTGCCGAGCGCGGGGCGAATGGGCGGCCTTTCCGGCGCTGCGCCGCCTACAACGTGTGGCGCGCCATATCCGCGCCGCCGCAGGATGTGCCGCTGGCGTTCTGCGATGCGCGTAGCTTGAACCCTGCCGACCTGATCGAGGCGACGGCGGTGTTCGATGAGCCGGGCAAGCCAGAATGGTCGTTCGAAGGGCTGGTGGTGGCGCACAGCCCGGCACACCGCTGGCACTGGTTCCCCGATATGCGCATTGATGAAGCGGTGCTTTTCAAGACCAACGACAGCGATCCGCAGCGCGCCCATCATGTGCCCCACGTCGCGTTCGATATGCCCGATTGCCCCGCCGACGCGCCGCCGCGCGTCAGCATCGAAATGCGCGCGACAGCCTTTTGGTGGGCTTGATCTGGGCGGCGGATGCGCTACACATATCATAACAAATGATATGGTGAGGGTTTGGTGATGGGCGCGTATCCGCAGACGATCTATTTTACCGGGGCCAATGCACCGGTCGGGCAGGAAGTGGACCTGCGCGGGCTGAAGGTGGAGGGTGATCTGCCAGCAGAAGTGCGCGGCAGCTTCTATCGTGCCGTGCCCGATCCCGCGTTCCCGCCGATGTTCGCAACCGACCATACCCTGTCGGGCGACGGCATGATCAGCCGCCTGTCCTTCAACGACGATGGCACGGCGGACTTCCTGCTCAAGTTCGTTGAAACCGCGCGCTACAAGGCGGAAAAGGCCGCTGGAAAGGCCCTGTTCGGCAAATACCGCAACCCGTTTACCGATGACGCCAGCGTGGCCGATGTGGACCGCACCGTCGCCAACACCACGCCCGTCTGGCACGCGGGCCGGATGCTGATGGCCAAGGAAGATGGCCGCCCCTATCGCGTCGATCCCAAGACGCTGGAAACGCTTGGCTCCTATGATTTCGGCGGCGCGCTGAAATCGGAAACGATGACCGCGCATGTGCGGATCGATGCCGAAACGGGGGAACTGTTCTTCTATGGCTATGAGGCAGACGGGCAGGCCTCGGCCAAGGTGGCCTATTGCATCGTGGCACCGGACGGCACGCTGAAAAGCGAACAGTGGTTCGACGCGCCCTATTGCGCGATGATGCATGATTTCACCATCAGCCAGAACTACGCACTGTTCCCGATCTATCCAACGACGGCCGACCTTGACCGGTTGAAGGCGGGCGGGGAACACTGGCACCATGAGCCGGAACTGGAATCCTGGCTGGGCGTGATGCCGCGCTATGGCGATGTTTCTGAGATCAAGTGGTTCAAGGGGCCGAAAGGCTGCCATTCCTATCACATGATGAATGCATGGGAGGATGCCGGCGGTATGCTCCACTTCGATGCCTGCCTGAACAATACCAACGCCTTCGCCTTCATCCGCGAACCTTCGGGCATCCACATGGGGCCGCAGGACGTGGTGGGCGCACTGACGCGGTGGACGGTCGATCCGCGCAGCGAGGGCGGCGAAGTGGTGGAAGCGATCATCGGGCCGCCGGGTGATTTCCCAGTAATCCCCGCGAAGATGCAGGGGCGCGCCTATAAGACCGGCTGGATGCTGTCGATGAACCCGCAGTTGCAGGGGCCGCCGCTGTTCGCAGGGCCGGTGGGCGTCAGCTTCAACATGCTGCTGCGGCTGGACGGACTGGACACGCCCGCGCCGCAAGTGACGAATGCGCTCGCCCTGCCGCCGATGGCCGGTTTCAACGAGCCGGTCCATGTGCCCGCCGCCGATCCGGCAAAAGACGGCTGGCTGGTGTTCATCGTGGACCAACAGGTGGGCGACAACCAGTTCGTGCATGAAGCATGGGTGGTGGATGCCGGGAACATCGGTGCTGGGGCCGTGGCCAAGGTCCACATCCCCGCACGCCTGCGCCCGCAAGTGCATGGCTGGTGGGTGCCGCAGGCGCAGTTGGATGCAGTTGCCTAGAACAGGTTTGCGCCCCCGCGAAGGCGGGGGCCTCGGTGTTGTTACAGACCGCTTGCGTAAACCGACTGAGGCCCCCGCCTTCGCGGGGGCGCAGGGACTTTCAGCAGGATGAACTGAGATGAGCAGGATTGTCATTACCGGGGCGTCTGGCAACTATGGCCGAGGCGTGACCGACCGCCTGATCGCCCAAGGCCGTGCCGCCGACCTCATCCTGATCACGCGCAAGCCTGAGAAGCTGGCAGACCGCGCCGCACAGGGCTGCACCGTGCGCTATGGCGATTTCGACAAGCCCGAGACGCTCGCTGCTGCCGTGCAGGGCGCCGACAGGATGTTGCTGATCTCAGGCACCCGCGTTGGCGCGCGGGTGGTGCAGCACAAGGCGGCGATCGATGCGGCGGCGGCAGGCGGCGTGAAGCACATCATCTATACCAGCTTCATCGGCATTGACGATCCCGCCAACCCCGCCGAAGTGCGGCACGATCATATCGAAACCGAAGCTCTGATGAAGGCCAGCGGCTGCGCGTGGACCATGCTGCGCGATGCCCACTATGCCGACGCGATGATCCTGATGGCCGGGCCGGGCGTGATGCAAAGCGGCAAGTGGTTCTCCAACGCAGGCCAAGGCCGCGAGGCGATGGTCTGGCGCGATGACTGCATCGAAAGCGCCGTCGCCGTGCTCACTGGCGAGGGCCACGAAAACCGGACCTACAATATCACTGGCCCCGAACTTCAGACCTTCGAAGAGGTTTGCGCGGATCTCGCCGAAGTCACGGGCCGCCCGGTGGAATACGTCCCGCTGGATGACGAAGGCCAGTATGCCATGTTCGACGCAATGGGCATCCCGCGCCGCCCGGTGGACGATTCCGAAGTGAACGGCATCCCGTGGAACAGCGATGATATGGTCACGTTCGGGCAGGCCATCCGCGAGGGGTTTCTGGAACTCTGCACCGATGATGTGGAGCGCCTGACCGGCCGGAAGGCGCGCTCGGTCCGCCAGATGATCGAGGAAAACGCAGAAATGCTGCGGGGGGCATGACCATCTCCCCCTCCTCTTCAGAGGAGGGGGTCGGGGGGGGGTGCTGTTCCAACGCCGCCCCATCCTGAAACCCACCACCCCCAACCCCCTCCTCTGAAGAGGAGGGGGCTTTGAGGGGGCGCAATCATTGATTTCACACCCCCGCATCCCTAGATAACGCTGCGTGGAGACCACGTTCCCGCCCCGAAGTCAGGGTTGGTCAAGACCGGGACGGCCCGGCGGCACAATGGAGGCTGCTATGGCGTGGGTGGTTCTGTTCCTTGCCGGACTTTTCGAGATCGTTTGGGCCTTCGCCATGAAGGCATCCTATGGCTTCACTCGGCCCGTGCCGACGCTGATCATGGCGGTTGCCATGCTGCTCAGCTTCGGCTTGCTGGCGTGGTCGATGCGCGTACTGCCACTTGGCACAGCCTATACGATATGGACCGGGATCGGTGCCGTTGGCGCCTTCATCGTCGGCGTGGCATTCCTTGGTGAACCGCTGGGACCGCTGCGCGCGCTTGCAGCGGTCCTGATCGTCAGCGGTCTGGTGATGATGAAGCTGGCGGCGCCTGCCTGATCGCGATTACAGGTTGGCCTGATACAGCGCCAGCATCCGCGCCCAGGCCTTCTCCGCCTGTGCCTTGTCGTAAACCGGCGCGTCCAGCGTGCACCAGCCGTGCTGCGCGGGATAGACCTCGATCTCGGCAGGCCGACCCGCCGCATCCGCTGCCGCGCGGAATTTCACCTTGTCGTCCGCCGCGCGCTCATCGTCGTTCCTGGCGATAGCGATGAGGTAGGCGGCCTTGGTCCTGGCCAGCAGGTTGTTGGGGCTTTCCGGCGCATCTCCCACAAGGCCACCGCCGTGGAAGGAGGCTGCCGCGCCCACGCGGTCCGGGTTGGCAAAGGCGGTGCGCACGGTGAAGGGCCCGCCCATGCAATAGCCGCACGAACCGATCTTTTTCCTGGTGTCGACCTCGGCCTGCATATCGAGCCATTTCACGAAGGCACCGGCATCGGACACGGTGCCTGCAGGCGTGATTGCGGCGATCATGGGTTTCAGCTTTTCCTGCCCCGGCGGCGTGCGCCATTCCATCAGCGAGGAAAGGATCGGCGCGGGGCTGGAGCGATAGTACTGGTTCACCACCAGCACGGCATAGCCCGCTTCGGCAAGCGTGGTGCCCATCGTCTCGTAGGCATCGCGCAGACCCGCGATATCGGGCCACATGATGACGGCAGCATGCTTGCCCTTGGTGGGATAGACGAAGAACGCATCGGCCTTGCCATCGGGTGTGTCGATGGTCACCGTGCGGTTTGCGGTCTTGCCGTTGGTCGAAGCCGTGGCGCAGCCGGGCAGGGCGGCAAGCGCGGCGGCACCGGCACCAACGCTGGCAAAGGCACGGCGGCTGAACCAGAGGGCGTTTTCCTGTTCGGTGATTTCGTCGCACATGGGGCACTCTCCGCTTGAACCGTCCGCGCGGCACGATAGCGGGGCGATGGATGGCTGCAAGCGCCTTGCGGTGCAATACCTGCCCCACAACTGCGCCCCCGCGAAGGCGGGGGCCTCAGTCGGTTTACGCCGTCTTTCCGTAACACCACCGAGGCCCCCGCCTGCGCGGGGGAGCAACATTTTTTGGTGAAGGCGATGGTCTGATCAGGTCAGGTCATCCAGCCTTATCACTTGCCCGGCTTCCGCTGCCTTCATAGCCTCGCGCCGCAGCCGTTCGATGTGCAAACGCTCCGGCGGCGCTTCCTCCTGTGGCAGAGCGACCACCGACTTCTCATAGATCTCGCGGAAGTCATCCTGAAATTCCGGGTGTGTCAGGATCAGGCCATCGTTGCGGGCCATGCCGCGAAACACCTTCTGGCCCACTTCATACGGGTCCATGCCCGCTTCAAAAGCGCTGCCGAACTGTTCCAGCTCGTTGCGGTCGGCGGGGGCGAAGCCGCTTTGCGCAAAGTCGTCTGGCCGCTTCAATGCCGAATCCCACGCATTCGTGCGCGTCAGCGCGGGGCAGCACAGCGAACAACCGATGTCGTGCGGGGCAAGGTTATAGCGCAGCGACTCGGTCAGCCCGCGCACCGCGAACTTGCTGGCGGTGTAAATGCCCGCTTGCGGCCCCGGCAGAAACGCGGCCATCGAGGCCACGTTCACCACATGGCGCAGCCCGCTGGCCGCCTTGATCTTCGGCAGGAAGCTGACCACGCCATTGACCACACCGCCGAAGTTCACGCCCATGATCCAGTCGTAATCGGCATAGCTGGCCTCGTCGGTCGGGCCGAACACGCTGACGCCTGCGTTGTTCACCAGCACATGCACCGCGCCGAAATGCGATTCGACCTGCTCTGCCGCATCGGCAAAGGCCGCGCGGTCGGTCACGTCCAGCTTTATGAACAGCGGTGCTTCGCGGCCATTGCTGGCGAACCATTCGGCGGTCTGTGCGCGGTGATCCTCGTTGCGATAGCTCAGCGCCAATCGCAGCCCGGCGTCGCTCAGCGCCTGCGCCACGCCCAGCCCGATTCCGGTAACGCCACCGGTGACAAAGGCCACCTGTCCTTTCCAGCTCATCATTTTTCCTCTCGCAATCGTTCTGACAATTGTTAGTGTTACATACAAACAAAGTAATTGGGAGAGTCGAAATGAGCAGCCCAGAGTCCTCTACAGAATCCCGTCTGGCCGCGCTGGAAGCCCGCGTGACCGAGCTTGAAGACCTGAACGCGATTCGCCGCCTGCAATGGGCCTATGGTTATTACATCGACTATAACCGGCCCGAAGAAGTGGCTGGCCTGTTCGCCAGGGACGGCGCGGTCGTTTTCCTTTCGGGCGAATACGTCGGTTACGAAGGCGTGATGCGGCTTTACGGAACGTGGTTCCAGAACCTGTTCACCGG
>NZ_JBMLSM010000060.1:0-17797 GCF_049240505.1 Novosphingobium sp. | reverse complement strand
GCTTGCCTATCGCACCAGTGCACCCTAACTGCAATTCCACAATTTCCGCTTCCCGCCCTGCTTGCGCCGAAGCGTGACGTGCAATCCGTTCAGGAGTTCCCGATGAAGGTCGTTTTCCGCACAGCTGATGCTCCCATGCCACGCCTTGTCGCCCGCCTCGTGGCGCAAGATGCACTGCCGTCCGATCTCGATGCGGTCGTGCGCGAAGGCGCGGGCGCGGCGCGCTTTTCCGGCAAGGCTGGCCAGACCTTCGAAGCCTTCGTCGCGGGTGAAGGCGGCGTAAAACGCCTCGCACTGGCCGGAATCGGCAAGGCCGACGCTGATGACCGCGCCGCCAATCTCGAAAAGGCAGGCGCCGCGCTCACCGCAAAGTATCTCACGTCGGGCGAGTCCGCGCTTGCCATCGATTTCACCGGTTCGGATCTTTCCGGCGCACAAGCCGCCTCGGTCCTGTTCGGCGCGCGTCTGCGCGGCTGGCGGCACGATGTTTATCGTACCAAGCTGACGGATGAACAGAAGCCTTCGCTGGCCGAAATCGTTGCCGTGAACGCCCCTGAAGGCACCGCAGCAGCGTGGGAAATCGAATCGGCTCTGGCCGAAGGCATCGAATTTACCCGCGAACTGGTCGCCGAACCCGCGAACGTGATCTACCCTGAAAGCTTCGTGAAACGTGCCAAGGCCCGCCTCGAAGGCACCGGCGTCGAAATTCTCGTCCTCGGCCTCAAGGAAATGACTGACCTCGGCATGGGCGCGCTGCTCGGCGTGGCGCAAGGGTCGGTGCGCGAGCCCAAGTTGCTCGCCATGCGCTGGAAGGGCGCAGATGCGGACAAGCCCACCGCCTTCGTAGGCAAGGGCGTGACGTTCGATACCGGCGGTATCTCGATCAAGCCTGCCGCTGGCATGGAAGACATGAAGTGGGACATGGGCGGCGCAGGCGCAGTTGCAGGCACCATGCTCGCGCTGGCAAAGCGCAAGGCCAAGGCTGATGTGATCGGCGTCTGCGGCCTTGTTGAAAACATGCCCGATGGCAACGCCCAGCGCCCCGGCGATGTCGTCACCTCCATGTCGGGCCAGACGGTCGAAGTCATCAACACCGACGCCGAAGGCCGCCTCGTGCTGTGCGATGCACTCACATGGGTGCAGAAAACCTATGCGCCCGCGACGGTCATCGATCTCGCCACGCTCACCGGCGCGATCATCATCTCGCTCGGCAACGAATATGGCGGCATGTTCACCAATGACGATGCGCTGGCCGCCAAGCTCGATACCGCCGGAAAGACCAGCGGTGATCGCCTGTGGCGCTTCCCGCTCGGCCCCGCTTACGACAAGCTGATCGACAGCCCGATTGCCGACATGAAGAACGTCGGCCCCCGCTATGGCGGGTCGATCACCGCCGCGCAGTTCCTGCAGCGCTATATCGACAAGGGCGTGGCCTGGGCGCACCTCGACATCGCGGGCATGGTCTGGGCCGACAAGCCCGGCCAGACTTGGGACAAGGGCGCAACCGGCTATGGCGTGCGCCTGCTCGACCAGTACGTCCGCACGGTGCTTGAGGCCTGATGAGCCATGTTTTCGTCATTGCGAGCCCTGCGCAGCAGGGTGAAGCAATCCAGAGCGGTTCGCCCGTGACTCTGGATTGCTTCGTCAGCTTCGCTTCCTCGCAATGACGAAGGCTGGTCGCTAATGCCCAAGATGCGGCGCAAGTCTGACCTACCCAGCAAGACTTGCGCCGCCTGCGGGCTGCCGTTCACATGGCGCAAGAAGTGGGAGCGGGATTGGGACAACGTGAAGTTCTGTTCCGACCGCTGCCGGAGCGGGAAGGGAAAAGTCGCCTGATGCGCGTCGATTTCTACCAGTTGACCAATGACCCCGCCGAACAGGTGCTGCCCCTGATCGCCCGCAACACGCTCGCGGCGGGCGAACGCCTGCTGGTCGTCTCCGAAGACGCAAGCCAACTGCAGCGCGTCAGCGAAGCGCTGTGGACGCGCCTGCCCGAAACCTTCCTCGCGAATGGCCACGTCAGCGAACCCCACGCCGCGCGCCAGCCCATCCTGCTTTCCGCCGAACCCGAACCCGCTAACGGGGCAAAGTTCCTCGCGTTGGCCGACGGCATATGGCGCGAAGGCAGTTTCGAGCGCGTCTTCCTGCTCTTCCCGCCCGCAAGGATTGACGACGCACGCGGCTGCTGGCGAATGCTCGGCACCCGCGCAGGCGTGGAACGCCGCTACTGGCGGCAGGAACAGGGCAAGTGGAAGGAAGGGCCGTGATTCTGAATTGTTGAGGGCGTCTAAAATTCGGCCCTCAGCTTGCTTTCTCCCACGTCGTCACCCTGAGCTTGTCTCAGGGTCCATTTCTCCGCAAGAGCGGCGGGCTGATCGGCAAAATGGATCCTGAACCAAGTTCAGGATGACGAAGAGTTTGGTGGCACGGTTAGCTTGTTCCGCTCAAGCCAACCTTCACAATTCACCAAAGTTCTGCTCTATCCCCAAAATCAATCACACTCTGATTGATCGGAGCAAATTTCCATGCGTTTCAAAGGCCTCGATCTCAACCTGCTGGTGGTCTTCGAAGCGCTGATGGAAACCCGCAGCGTCACCCGAGCGGCAGAACGCATCGGGTTGACCCAGCCTGCCACCAGTGCTGCCCTGCGCCGTCTGCGCGATTACTTTCATGACGATATCGTCGTCGCCGTGGGCAAGCGGATGCACCCCACGCCTTTCGCCGAAGGCCTCTATCCGCAAATCCAGCAGGCGCTGCGCGGGGTGGAACGGGCCATCACCACGCCCACCGCGTTCGATCCGGCCACCTCGACGCGCCGTTTCCGCATCATCGGTTCGGATTACATCATGGTCGCCGTGCTGGTCCCCCTGATCGAACGCTTCGCCCGCACGG
This sequence comes from Novosphingobium sp., assembly GCF_049240505.1. GTDB lineage: Bacteria > Pseudomonadota > Alphaproteobacteria > Sphingomonadales > Sphingomonadaceae > Novosphingobium. The sequence continues at coordinate 14,905 of NZ_JBMLSM010000060.1, read as the reverse complement.
CCCCCGGCGTTCGCGTGGAAATCGTCCAGCCCAACGAACATTCCGCCGCCGATCTCGAATCCGGCAAGGCAGACCTGCTGGTAACGCCCGAACCCTTTCTGGCGGCGGGGCATCCGCACGAACTCCTGTTCGTCGAAGAACAGGTGGTCGTAGGATGGGCCGAAAACCCGATTTTCGCGCACGGCCTGACAGAGGACGATTTCTACGCCGCAGGGCACGTTACCGTTGCCTTCGGGGCAAACCGGACACCGGGCTTTGCCGATTCCACCCTTGCGCGCATGGGGCGTGAACGGCTGGTTGAAGTCACCGTGTCCAGCTTCGCTTCAGCCCCGTGGTTCATCGAAGGCACCCGGCGCCTTGCGGTCCTTCACGAACGCCTGGTCCGCCAGATCGCCCGCCGCTTCAACCTCGCCACGGCACCCATGCCTTTCGAATTTCCGACGATGCTCGAAATGATCCAGTTCCACCAATCCCGCGCCGACGATGCAGGCCTGACATGGCTACGCCAGCAAATGCGCGAAATTGCCGAGGCGGCTTAGGCAATGGTCGCAGCGGTTGGCGAATTGCCTCTCAAATCCCGCTGGTGCATACTGTCGCCATGAACAGGACCGAAGCGATTGCTCGATTGAAGCCGTTTGAATGCCGTCTGCGCGCACGGGGCATCAACGCGCTTTATCTGTTCGGATCGACGGCGCGGGACGAGGCTGGGGAAGCTTCGGATCTTGATCTGCTTTATGAATACGATCCGTTGCGGAAGTTCAGCCTGTTCGATCAGGCCGGAGCCATGCTGGAACTGTCAGACGGACTGGGCGCCAAAGTTGATCTGGTGTCTCGCATCGGTCTGCGCCCGCGTCTGCGTTCGCGTATCGAGGGCGAGATGGTTCGGATTTTCTGATGGCAGGGCTGCACGATACGCTGGACGATCTGGCGCTGTTGATCGCGCGGGCAGAAAGATCGGTGCAGGGTAGAACCTTCGAAGACCTCTTGGCGAATGACGAAGCTTACGATGCCCTGACGTATCGTCTCGCCATGATCGGCGAAACCAGCAAGAAACTGCCGCCCGAGGTCAAAGATCGTCATCCTCACTTGCCGTGGCGAGAAATGGCGACCTTCCGCAATTTCGCAAGTCACGATTATTTTGGCGTGGATGCCCATCTGGTTTGGCAGGCAGCGGCGGGTTTGGAACCGATCAAGGCAATGGTTTGCGAAGAAATGGAACGGTGCTCGAAGTAGCTCTCAATGGGAAGTCCGCTTCGCGCGCTTGATCGTTCCTGAAAAGCTCAGCACCGCTTCCTCGCGCCCATCCGCGCCCACGCGCAGGATGGTGCCGCGTGCGAAGACCAGACTGCCGCCTGCGCGCACGCATTCGCCGCGTGCGGTCAACAGGTCACTGGCCTGTGCGCCGCTCACGAACTCGCAGTTCATCGTCACGGTTACACCGTGCACTTCATCGCCGCCTGATGCCGCGACCATGAACAGCGAAAAGTCGGCGAAGGTCATCAGCGATCCGCCGTGCACGATGCCATGACCGTTCAGGTTCTTGGTTTCCGGGCGAAAGCCCGTAACGATGCCGCGCTCATCGCGTTTCACGAAAAACGGGCCGGTACCGTCCTCGAACGGGTCTTTGCCCGACCATTTCCACCAGCCGGCCCAAGGCCCCTCGGCCACCATTTCGAATCCGCCCCTGATCGGAGCCTCGTCTGAAGCGCTCATGACCGCCGTTTTAAGCGCACAGTTGAACCGCTGTCGAGAGCTTCAGGCAACTTCGCGCTGCGCCTGCGCCATCATCTGCGTGGCCAGTGTACGCCCCGAAATCCACGCATTCTCCACGCGCGGGCCAAGCAGCCAGTCGCCGCAGATGCCGATCTTCGATGTATCGCTCCACAATGCGCCAAGATCGCTGCCGGTCGACATGGCATAGCGCCAGCGATGCGCCGCCACGATCATCGGCGCTGGCAGATCAATGCCCAGCGCATCGGTGAGTGCCTCCAGCAACACATCGGCAACCGCTGCGGCATCGTTATCGATATGCTGGCTGGACCAACACGGGCTGGCCTGCACCACCCACGTTTCCGGGCCGTGCCGCCCCGGCTTGGCGCTGTTGCGCGCCGCCCAGCCGATCAAGCCCGCTTCGCGCACGGCATCCGTGGTGCAGGCCAGCCGTTCTGCAAAGGCGAACATGCCCGTCCAGCACGGTTGCGAACGGGCCGCCAGCGCGGTCGATGCCAGCGAAAGGTCATGCAGCGCCACGATTGCTGCGGTCTGTTCCGGGGGAATCGCAATGACCACCGCGTCGAATGGCCCGACTTCGGCAAGCGCCCCTCCGGCGGTTTCGCCCGCAAGATGCCACGCGCCACCGCGCCGCACCAGCCCGCGCACATGCCTGCCGAAGGTCACGTCGTGCTGATCGGCCATGTCCTTGATAACCGCGTTCATTGTCGGCACGCCAACCCACGCCCCGGTGCCTGCCGCGGGCCAGGGCGCGGCCACGCCGCTGGCCGACCAGCACGCAACTTGCGCCATGAACGCCGGATCACGCACGGTAAAATACTGCGCGCCATGATCGAACTGCGCCTCTCCCAGCGGCGTGGCCATGCGCCGCGTTGACATCCGTCCGCCGGGTCCGCGCCCCTTGTCGAACAGCGAAACCTTGTGCCCTGCGCGAACAAGCTGCGCGGCGCACGAAAGACCGGCCATCCCTGCGCCAACAATGGCAACATGCAATTTCATCATCGTGTCCGGCTTGAAGTAGGTTCCGACCCGTTGCGCCCCGCTCCTGCTCCGAACAACACGGACCAAAGGGCACGGATTGGAAACCGCCTGCGACGTGCGTATATATGCCGCATGTCCATATCCGAGATGATCGCCTCCAGTCCGACGGCCGCCGTCATCAGCAATCCGCGCCTGCCGGACAATCCGATCATCGCGTGCAACGATGCCTTCGTCGACCTTACCGGCTACCCACGTGACGAGATCATTGGCCGCAACTGCCGCTTCCTGCGCGGCTCCGGGACCGAGGACGACAAGGCCCGCATCCTGCGCGATGGCATCTTCCGCAAGCAGCCGGTCATGGTGGAGATCGTCAACTACAAGAAGGACGGCACCCGCTTCCGCAACGCGGTGATGGTCGCGCCGATTTTCGATGCCGCCGGTGAACTCGAATATTTCCTCGGCAGTCAGGTCGAAATTACGGAAGATCAGGGGCAGGCCAACGACGCCCGCCGCAACGATGCCGCCGCCCGCGTCGAACGCCTGAGCCGCCGCCAGAAGGAGATCCTCGTCCTCATGGCTGCCGGGAAGCTCAACAAGCAGATTGCCTACGAACTGTCTCTCAGCGAACGCACGGTCAAGATGCACCGCTCCGCCGTGCTCAAGGGGCTGGACGTAAAGACCAGCGCAGACGCCATTCGCGTGGCCATCGAAGCCGGTTTCTAGACGGGAAGAGGCTTATGCGGGAAGAGGACCCGCGCCCTCGATCTTGAATTCGCACCACACGCCCGTCGGATCAAAGTTCAGGTCGACGCCTTCCAGCCCCGGTTGCGGCATCAGCAGCCGCGTGCCCAGCCCTTCGCGTGCCGGCGTGGAGACGGGCGGTCCGTCCTTTTCAGCCCACAGCACATAAAGCGTCGTTCCGTCCGGGCCGATGAACCACGTCAGGCTCACGCGCCCGCGTTCGTTCGACAAGGCTCCATGCTTGACCGCGTTGGTACATAGCTCGTGCAGGGCCATGATCAGCGGAATGCAACTTGCGCCAGGCAACATGCAAGGCTCGCCCGAAATCTGGATGCGGCCATTGCGGTCGAAGGGGGCCAACGTCTGTTGGGCAAGCTGTGGTAACCGCCCCTCTGCCTCCGCGCCGATCTGCAACAGGTCGCTCGCTGCGGCGAGACCCTCGATCCGCTGGCTGAATTCCTTGAAGAAGTCCATCGGCGACGCCGCTTTCGGCCCGCGTGAGGCGAGCGCCTGAATCAGCGTGAGCATGTTGCGCACGCGATGGCGCAATTCGCGATTGTAGTGCGCCTGCTGCTGGTTCACCAATGCCAGCGCCCGCACCGATCGGCGCAGCAGCGTGCCAGCCGTCACGATCATCGCTGCTGACATGGCAAAAAGGCCGAAAAAGACGACCCGCGCCGTATTCACGTCCCGGAACCATGCACCCCCGCCAAATAGCCGCTGTGAAACCATCGCCGCCAGCAGCGCGAATATTGCAGCATAGCGCAACCGAAGGGTCAGCGATGCGAATACCAGACTTGGCCAGAATGTAAGAAACGGGAGGCCCATTTCGCCTCGGTCAAAGAACGCACGGAGGGCAACAGGAACGATCAGCAGCCCTGCGATCCAGACAATAGACTCCAATGGCGAGCGGTCACGCTCAACCAGCAATTGCAGGAACCTTGTGTTCGATTGCCCGTCTCGACCTGTCACTGCGCCCCCAAATGCGCGGATCTAAATGATATTTTAGTTATGTCCGCTTTGGACTGTATAAGCGATAAGTTACTCTGAACAAACGGAATGTGCGAACAATTGTAATCATATCTGCAAGGAATCTTGTCCTTGTCAACCTCGGTCAGCCGGGCGGGGGGTGCAATTCCGCCCGGCCTTCCGGGGAACTCGTAAACTATTCCAGCACAATACCTTCCAACGCAAATCGCGTTCCCGGCATTGTGAACTGGTGAGGAAATTAACCTTAAATTGTGCGTTGCGACGATGCAAAACTGTCGCTGAGCGCGCTGACCGACTGGCCGAGCACTTCCAGCGTCTTGTCCATCGCAGCCAGTCCCTGATCACTAAGGCGGACAAACGTGCGGCGGCCATCGCGGCCATCGCGGCCATCGTCCTCGCGCTCGACCAGCCCGCGTGCCTCAAGAATGCGCAACCAGCGTAGCGCCGTGGTGGGCGGAACATGTGCCCCGATGCAGGCGCTTGTCGTGGGCACACGCCGATCCTCACGCGCGGCGACATAGAGATCGAGCAGGATGTCCCAGGTCGGCTCACCAAACAGGTCAGCCGGCAGCGCCTTATGACGGCGGCGGCGTATCGCATAGGTTTCGCGTGCGATCGCGGTGTGGCGGCGGATCGTTTCTGCATCGAGCAGTTCCGGCACGATCGCGGGTTCTACAAGCCGCGCATGGCTGCGACGGCTGCTGGTTGACGGATCGATGCTGGTGATCGTGGCACGCATGGAACGGACGGTCATTGGAGTGCTCCCCACAATAAAGGACGTGCGTATGTCGGTTCGCAGACGCGCAGGCGCCTGCCGAACATTTCGGCGGTGGTGGATTGGCTTCATTGACCTTCCCCAAGGTCCAGCATGAAGCCGGGCGGCAATGTTTCAGGCCAAAGACCTGAATTCAGCAGTTCATATGGTCATCAGCTCAGGTCAGGCGCCAGGCGTGATAACGGCCAAGCCGCTCCGTCCGACGAATGTGTGCGATGGTCCCCGTAAGAAGGGCCACGGTCTGTATGATCACCGGCAGTTGCGTCATCGCGAAGTAACCAAACCGCACCAGCGAAAGTTCGGTCAGCTTGGCCGCGTGGGCAACCATCAGGATGAGTTGGGCTGCACAGGCCCACATGGGCCAGCCACGGTTCGCCCGTAGCGCGACCCAAAGGAGGGCGATCAGCGTCCAGCTATCGATTACCAGATGTCCGGGATTCAGCGCGAAGAACGCCGGATCGCCAAACAGGGCATGGTTCACGAAATCGGCAATTGTCGCGGTGAGCAGGATTCCAGCCACCAGCCGTTCCGGTTCTTCTCCCTTGTGAAAGGCCAGAAACAGAACGGCGGCGCTCAAAATCCGGTAGGACCAGATCAGTTCCATCATGGCGCACCGGTTGCAGTGTATCGCATCGATCGGTCGCAGTTCAGGCGGCGCGAACCAGTGCGAAAGTCTGGCCGGCATCACCGGCAGAACCGGCCGGCGGGCAATCGTCGGCATAGCCCGAACCCAGTTCGCGGCCTACATCGGCCAGCTTGCCGTGAACGCGGGCCAGTTCGCCGCTGGCATCCAGCATCGCCTTCTGGCTGGCAGCCAGACGCAGCAGCGCTTCCTGCCCAGTGAACGGGCCGACAGAGGCTTCGCGGCGTGCGCGCACCATTGTGGCCAGCAGGTTTGCCTGGCGGATCAGCGCTTCATCCAGCGCGGCTTCGGCTTCATGCAGGTCGCGGGTAATGCGCAGGCCATGCACGGTTACGGCGTTGGAAGTGCTGCCCGCAGCGGCAGCGGTCTTGGCGAAGTTGGCGTTGATGGTCTTCATGGTAGCTCCCACCTGCCGATCTTGCGACGCGACAGGCCCCTGTGGCAAAGGATGGCGGCGCCCCCGCGCCGGTCATCCGGTTCATGGACGGAGATGCTTTCCGGGGCTGCCAATCAGCTCCTTCGGCCGACCTTCACGGTCATGCCTCGGACCTGAGCATGAAAGATCCTGCGCCTGATCGACCTGTTCAGGTCGATCAGCGATCGAGTATGGTGGAAAGCTGCGCGAACATGCTCAACCCTCCCAGCACGATCAGGATCATGAACACCGTCAAACCGCCAATATAACCCAGCCGCATGAGGGTGCCGTTCGGCCCATCGAACATCTCCGGAAGAACGCGGTGGTAGGCGATTTCATCTCCCCCATCCGTCGCAAAAAGCTCTGGTCGGGGTTCGGCACGTTTTCCGCTTTCGATCCCGAACGCTTCCAGCGATGGCAGCGTGCGAAGCGGAACCCGTGCCGGAGATTGATCGCTCTCCGTGTCTTCCTGCAGTGCTGATGCACCAGGAAGTGGGGGGAATCCTACATGGGAATGTTCATATACGGGTTGTTCGTATGTCTCCACCAGCCGCCTGTAGGCCTGCGCCACTTCTCCGCGCGTGCCCACACCCAGCTTGGATCGCGCAAACATGATGCGCTGATCCACGGTATGCGGCGAGATTCCGAGGATTCGCGAAATCTCTTTGGATGTCTTGTGCTGAATCAACAGGTCGAGCACGTCCCGCTGCTTGGCGGTCAGCTCTACCAGTGGGTTTTCAAACAGCTCACCGACCACTGTCATAATTTTAGTGCACCCTAGGCAGTCTTTACCCGGTTCAAAGGGTAAATGAACAACGCTTGCATGATGCCCGAGAAACCCTGAATTTCCAATGGCACTTTCGTTAACCGGTGTCATCTTGGGCCATTCTGTTTCAACGTGGCACTTTTCATGACGTCATAGCAGCCTGAAAGCCAGCCAGCCGCTATTCAGAAGTCTCGTATTGCGGCAGAAAGCGCTTGCGACATCGGCAGATAGGAGCCGAATCGGGGAAAGCGCTTGAACCGGAAGACAAGAAGACACAATGCCGGGCGGGTCGTGGCGACCGGTCGTGCCTTGCTGGCGCTTTCCTTCCTGCTTGTACTCTGGCTCGAACGGCATGAACCGTCACGCACCCAAGGCATCAGCCTGCTTGCGTTGAGCGCCTATTTGTCATGGGCTGCAGCGCTGATGGTCATGGCCTGGCGCAGCTGGTGGTTCGACTATCGCCTTGCGCCCATCGCTCAGGGTGTTGATATCATCGTGTTCCTCGGCGCCGTCTACTTGACGGAAAGCCACTTCACGGAATTTCAAAGTCCGTTCTTGGGGCTCGCGGCCTTTCTGTTGATCGCAGCGATGGTCCGGTGGAACTGGCGGGCAACCGCGATCACTGCGGGCGCGTTGCTGATTGCCAATATGATGTTCGGTCTGGTTCTCTACCGCATCGGCGTCGATATTGATCTTTTCCGGTTTTTCCGCCGCATAGTCTATGTGATTCTGCTGTCTGCCATGCTGGTGTGGCTCAGCATGTCGCGTGGGTCCGGGCGCGTCATTTCCATGCCCGAACCGCCCGGCATTCCGGGGGAGCGGCGAGAGGTCGTGTTCGATCGCGCCTTGGCCTTCGTCACATCACTCCTGACCGCACGTAGTGCGATTTTTGCCTTTGCCGGCAGTGAAGAGCCGTGGATCGAAGTCCGCCAGATCGGCCCTGAAGGCCTGACTTCGCGCAGGCTCGATCCTGAAGACGTTGCCGACGAACTGCTCGATCTGCATCGCACGGCGCTGTTCAGTTGCAGCAAGCAGCGTGAATTGGCCGAAACCGATGACGATGGCGTTCTCATCGCAAGGGTCGGTCCTTCGGCTGGCGGTGCGTGCCCTTCGCTGGCACGCCAGTTCGATATCGATGAAGGGATCGCCGTGCCGGTCAGTTGCGCCGCCGGTTCGGGGCAGATCATCGTGTGGAATGTCGAAAGCCTTTGCTTCGATGACATCAGATTGCTGTCTGCCTTTGGGGAAGAGATCGGCCACGCGCTTGATCGCGAAGAAATGTCTCGTCTGGCACGGGTCGAGGTTGAAACAGGGGTTCGCCAGGCGGTGGCCCGTGATCTTCACGATAGCGTCGCCCAGTTCCTTGCCGGAACACTGTTCCGGCTGGAAGCGCTGCGGCGATGGGTCCGCGAGGGTAACGACGCCGATGGAGAGATAGATTCGATCAAGAACGCTTTGCGCCGCGAACAAACGCAGCTTCGCCTTCTCATCGAACGGCTGCGGCGCGGACAGGAAGGTGAACGCCGCGTCGAAATCGGCGACGAACTGCGTGCCCTGCTGCGCGAGGCTGGGATGCATTGGGATATCGCTACGGAATTGGCGCAACCGCCGGAGCCCTTGCCTGTTTCGGTGCAACTCAGCCACGAAATCCGTCAGCTGGTACGCGAGGCGATTGCCAACGCGGCCCGCCACGGCAAATGCCGCAAGGTGGTGGTCGGCATCGCGCAGGAAGACGGGCAGTTGCAGCTCGATATCCGTGACGATGGCATAGGCTTTTCCGAATTTGCGGCTGCCCGAAGGCCGCGTTCGATCAGCGAGCGGGTTGACGCTCTGGGCGGACAGTTCCACCTACGCGAGACAGAGCGGGGTGCTCATCTGGAAATCACCCTGAAATCAGGAGAAATCGCATGATCCCCGTCCTCGTCGCCGATGATCACGGCTTCATCCGCGCCGGTGTCGAAGCGGTCTTGCGTGGCACGCGGTTCTCCATCGTCGCGGCCACTGCCAGCGGCGAGGAAACGCTCGATGCGATCAAGACGCACGATCCGGCAATCGTGCTGCTCGATATCAACATGCCCGGCATGAACGGTGTACAGGCGCTCGAAGCCTTGCGTGAACGCGGCGATATGCGACCTGTGGTTCTGCTGACCGCCGGAATCAATGATCGTCAACTGATCTCCGTCATGCGCGCAGGCGTTGAGGGCATCGTCTCGAAGGACGGTGCCGAAGACGGGTTGATCGAAGTGCTCGAAAAGGTCCATGCTGGCGAAAAGGCGATCGGACCCGATTTTCTCCAGCGCGCGCTCGATCTTTCGCTCAGGCCCAGCGTGCAGGGACCGCTGTCAAAGCTGAACCCGCGCGAACGCAAGATCACCTCGCTCGTCGCGCGCGGGATGCGCAATCGCGATATCGGGGCGGAACTCGGCATCGGTGAAGGCACGGTGAAGGTGTATCTCCACACCATCTACCAGAAGCTTGGTATCGATAATCGCACCGAACTTGCCCTGATGGCCGTTAATGAACAGGATGGGTGAGGGATCAAGCTGGCGGGGTCGGGCGTTAGCCATGCCATGATCGCCCGCCACCTGCCTTTCGCGCTTCTCCTCCTCGCCGCCACGCCCGCCCACGCCGAATGGATGAGCGGGCAGCAACTCCACGAAACCTGCACTGCCTCCGCCCCGGTCGACCGCGCAATGTGCGTTTCTTACGTCATGGGCGTGCTCGATGGCTTCCGCGATCTTGATCGCCCGCCCAGGACACCGCTCGATACCAGCGCAGGGCAGGTCCGGGATGTCGTCGTCCGCTATCTCGACGAACACCCCGAAAAGCGCACCCTCCAAGGCCGCCAGATCGTGCGCGCAGCCATCGTTGCGGAATGGCCCAAGCTTCAGCCTGCTACGCCGAAGCCCAAGCCCAAACCCCGCAAGAAACGCCGTTAGGCAGGTTCCAGCAGCACGCTCGCCGCTGCCGTATTGCTGATCGGGATGTGGTAGTTCCGGCTCACCTCGGTCATCGCCACATCGCCCATCGCCCCGCGCGCGGCGATCCAGTTGAGAATCTCCACCCCTTGCGTCCCCGCCAGCTCGGCCACCTGCTCGGCCGAATGCCCGGTCAGCGCATCGGGATTGGCGGCGAGGTTATCCAGACAGAACATATCGTAGTCCGGGTTCATGAACCCCGCCCGCGGCCCGTCCAGCTGGTGAGAAAGCCCGCCCGTGCCGCAGATCAGCACGCGCTCGTCGCCGCCCCAGTTCATCAGCGCCCGGTGCACCGCACGCCCCAGCGCCAGGCAGCGCTTCGGGCTGGGGAGGGGATATTGCACCGTGTTGATCGAGATCGGCACCAGCTTGATCGGCCAGCTTTCCACGCCCGGATAGACCAGCTCGAACGGGATCGACACCGCATGGTCCACCAGCATCTTCTGGCAGGTGGTGATATCGAACTCGTCGCGCACCAGCGCATCGATCACGTGCCACGAAAGCGCCGGATGCCCCGCAAAGCTCTTGTAGACCGGCAGCCCCCAGCCTTCGTCCGCATTGTCATACTGCGGCGCGGCCCCCACCGCAAAGGTCGGCATCGTGTCGAGGAAGAAGTTCAGCCCGTGATCGTTGGAAAACACCACCGCCACATCGGGCTTCGCCTCGGCCAGCCACTGCTGGATCGGCGGATAGCCTGCGAAGAACGGCTTCCAGTAGGGCGTCTCCTGATCCCCGCGCATGATCGCGCCGCCGATGCCCGGCACGTGGCTGGTGAAATAGCCCCCGATGATCTTCGCCATCACACGTTCTCCTTCACGCGCGCGCTTACGGGAATCTCATCCGCCCAGCGCACCAGCATCGCCTTGAATTCGTCGACCGACATGCCCGTCTGCAGCGCGCCCAGGTCCTGCACGCCAAGGCCGAAGATCCCCGCCAGCTTGGCGAGGTAATAGACGTTGCCCCCCGCATCGAGCATCGCCAGCACATCGCGCCGCGCCACCGCATCGCGCTGCTCCGCGCTCAGGCCGAACTTCGCGCAATAGGCGTCCTCGTCGGCCAGAAAGGCCTCGCGATTGGCCTTCTCGTTGAAGGAAAAGCACATGGCGTTCAGCGCAAAGCCGCGCGTCGCCAACCCGCCATCGAACAGCGGAATCGCGCGCCTGCGCTCATTATCGTCGCTCACAGGATCAAATGACATCAAATCGCCCTCCCAAAAGGCTCAGCGAGGGCCATTTGTATGCAACACATACAATCCCGCATTGACGCAGATCAAAAAAGCGCCGCGCGCTGCACCAGCAGCCGCGCGCCCAAAATCCCCCCTCCTGTCTACGGGAGGGGCCGGCGGAGGGGCCGGGGGAGGGCATGTTCCCCCAAGCCCCAACCCCCAAAAACAACCGCCTTCGTTAACACCCCGTAGGTAACGTAACGGAATTTCCCCAACGCCAGCAAAGGCGTAAGCCCCACCCATGCCGCTCTCCAACGCCGAACGTCAGCGCCGCTATCGCCAGCGCCTCAGGGCCAAGGCCGCTGGTGCCAACGTGGTGGAGCAAGCCCGCATTGCAGTGGAGCGGGCCGTCCTCGCGCTATGGGCTTATCACGAAAGGCCCGGTCCCGGCGGCGTCCAGTGGTGCAATATCGATGGCTGCCACACGCTCGACCAGTACCGGTCAGAGCTGGAACGCTCCCCCGCCAATCTCATCCAGGCCTGCCGCGCCTTCTTCCCCGGCTTCGAAGGCCTCACACCTGATGAGGCCCGCACCGTGGCCGACGTCATAGAAATCGCCGACGCCCTGCGCCTCGCCACCCCCACATCCATCCACATCCCTGACGCCTGAAACGCAACCCGCTCACCCTGAGCATTGTGCTTCGACAAGCTCAGCACGAGCGGACCTTGTAACGCCCCTCCTGAAACGCTCCCCTTGGTAACGCCCCCTTTATAATCCCAACCCGCTCATGCTGAGCCTGTCGAAGCATCATCCTGAACCTGCGGAAGGGCCTGAGCCTGCCCCAGCGCCCGGCTCGCCAGAACTTCATCCCGCATAGCCAGCAACCGCGCGTGCAGCGATTCGCGCACCTCCTCGGTCCGCGCCATGTCCTCAGCCTCCCGCTCCGCCGCCCACTTGGCTTTCAGCGCCTCATAAACCGGATGCCCCTCGCGCAAATCCGCCAGCTTCACCGCACCATACTTTTCAGGACGCCGCCCGCGCAGCAGGAACATCAGCAGCCCCGTATTATGATGCGTCCACGTCGCCACCACTTTCCCGCGCGAGACGACCGGCCGCACTTCCCCCGCAATCGCCCGCTCCAGCGCGCAATCCTCCAGCCGCGAATACCCCCGCTCCACCGCCGCATCCCAAGCCGCCGCAAAGCCTTCCGCCCCGCTGCGATGCCGAAGCTTGTACAGCGCCTCCACCGAAGCCCCGATGGAGAGCGCCGCCTGAGAGACAATCCCCGTCGCCGCCAGCGTGGCAATAAACCGCCGCTGCTTCTCCGGCGTGATCGAATTGCGCCGAGGCGCCACATGCACAAACGGCACAAAGTCGAGCGCCGCATCCTCCACCAAATCCACCCGCCGAACCCGAGAAGTCCGCTTATCCAATCCCTCCCCAGCCTGTTCCCGCGAAGGCGGGGAGGGAGGGGGACCGCCCTCGTAGGGGGTGGTGGAGGGGGCAGGAGGCGGCGCCCCAGGTATATCCCCAATGTCTCGCTCGCCCCAAGCCTGCCGAACGGGCACCTGCGGATTGCTCCGCTCATCCTTAACCTGTCGATCAACCATCCGCTGCATTTAACCCATATGGTAAAATGTAGGAAAGCTAAAAACGGACTGAGGTCTGGGAAGGCAAGAAAATGCGAAGGCCCTCGCCCTCGCGCTCGCAGAACTGGTCGTTCAGCAGCAGGTATTTAATTGTCTGCTCAGGCTGAAGGCTGCCACGGGAATAATTTGGCTAGAGTCAGAGGATTGCCATTGGATTCGGAACTGCAACGGGGAAATGTCCCTTTGGCACTAAGTAGATCTCGCCATTTAAGTAATTGGCTTACTTCAGTTTATATCCATAAAGGAAAAGGCCCCATGTTGACATGGGGCCTCTATATTGGTCAGAACTTGTAACCCACTCTGACGCCATATGTCCGCGGGGCTTCGAGTGTAAACGAGGTGACGTTTCCGGCCCCTGCCTGATAAGTTGATCGCAGCGTTTCGTTGGTGAAGTTGCGAACGAACAGCAGGATCGTGGCGGGGAAATGTTCCGGTTCGATCGACAGCGAAGCGTCGAGCGTCCAGTCATCACCGCTGTGACCGGTGGGCAGGTAATTGAAGCCCAGTTCACGATCGGTGCGATAACGTGCGCCAAATGATCCAACCAGATCCACTTCGCCAACCTCTACTGTCTGGTCGATGCCGAAGTTCAAGGTCCACTTGGGCGAGAACAGCGCACGCTTGCCCGAGCAATCGACGTTGAACGAGCGGGTAGGCGTGGTCACCTGCTGGAACGAGCAGCCCGTCAGCGGAGTCTGGAAGTTCAGTGGATCGGTCGGCTGCGAAGTATCGACCTGATTGTACTTGAAGTCGGTGTAGATGGCATCGAGATACTGGATATTGGCGCGCAGACGGGTCGTGGGCGTCGCCAGCGCCTTCATGTCCAGTTCCACGCCCTTGATGCGCGAAGCACCAAGGTTCTGCACGACGAAAGAGTTCCGCCCTTCGCCATCTACGCCCAGCGCGCCAAGCTGCTGGTCCTTGTACTTCCAGTAGAACGCTTCCAGATTGAGCTGGAGGCGGTTGTCGAAGAAGGTGTTTTTCGAACCGATGGTCCAGGCCTTGATATATTCGGGCTTGTATGTCTCCCGCCCGATGGCAAGGTTGAAGCCGCCTGCGCGGAAGCCGGTTTCGTAGCTGGCATAAAGCAGGTTGTTCGGTGTCAGATCATACTCGGCAGCAAGGCGGTAGGTGACTTCGCCGTCCGAGGCTTTCCCGGAAACAGTGCGCGGAATAATCGAATAAAGCGCGCCCGGTGCGCCGTTCACAAACGGTCCGTAGGGGTAGGTTGTGGCGACGGTCGTCCCGCCGAACGGCTTTGCAGCAGGAAACAGAGCCGGGTCGAGCTGCGCCACTGACTCAGCAAGGGTAAGAGCGGCGGGGATGTTTGGCACCTGCGGGCACTGGTTGGGCACACGGCGACATATCGCCGTCACGGTATCGATTTTGCCATCGATCTCACGATTTTCGTGGGTGTAGCGGATGCCGCCAACCAGACGGAACGCATCCGTGACGTTATACGTCAGGCGTGAGAAAACCGCCTTGGATTTGATCTGGCTCTCATAGGCGTTGAAGTTGGCGGTGGCGAACTGGTTGAACGCGTTCTGGCCGCTTACCTTTTCATCGAACAGGTAGCCGCCGAGCAGCCAATCGAGATTGCCGATCGCGCCGGAAAGGCGGGCTTCAAGGCTGTACTGCTTGGCCAGATCGTTCTGGATCGCAGCCTTGAACGGAGGGCCATTGAACTGGTCGTCGACATCGGCACGGCGGAAGGCCGGGATCACCACCAGCTTGGCAGCACCAAGATCGACGTTGATTTCCGCGCTGGTGTTGAAGAATTTGTCGTTCCGATAAGGATAGGCGTAATCCACCATCGGCGAGAACAGGGGCCCGGCCGAGGCGTTGTTCTTGATGAAGTCCAGCGTGGCAGGCGTATGCAACCCGGTGAACGGCGCAGACACATTATCCGGCGCGGGAACGAATGTGCGATTGGCGATCGTTGCAGTCGGCGAGAATGGCGTGAAGCGATACACGCCATCGATGTTGTTGCCCGAACCGGTCCCTTTCTGGGTGGAATAATCGGCAGAGAGGCGCACGTTGATCGTGTCGCTCAGCTCAGCGTAAAGTTGT
>NZ_JBMLSM010000059.1:8216-10138 GCF_049240505.1 Novosphingobium sp. | reverse complement strand
TGTGCTCGATCAGCTTCTCGGTGCCGCGATGCAGCAGGCCGACGTGCGGATCGATACGCTCGATGATTTCGCCGTCAAGCTCCATGACCATGCGCAGCACGCCGTGCGCCGCCGGGTGCTGTGGCCCGAAGTTGATCGTGTAGTTGGTGATGACCTCATCGCCAGTGGTCGGCGACTGTTCAAGCTGCAAGCTCATGCGCCCTCTCCATCGGCCTTGGCAGGACGGTCGTCGGTCGGCTCGGGCGCGGCAGGCTCGTCCGTCTTGCTGGCGACGGGAGCATCGGCAACCGGCTTGGCCGCTTCCGCGTTCGCCTTTGCGCCAGCGCCGGTATCAGCGGGCTTTTCCGTCGTCTTCGGCGTGTCCACCTTGGGCGCGGGAGCAGCCGCTGGCGCCGCTGCCTTCTCATCGCCCGGCAGCACGTAGTCCGCACCTTCCCACGGGCTCATGAAGTCGAACTGCCGCAGATCCTGCGCAAGCTGCACCGGCTCATAGACCACGCGCTTGTCCTCTTCGGAATAGCGCAGTTCGACATAGCCCGTCAGCGGGAAGTCCTTGCGGAACGGGTGCCCTTGGAAGCCGTAGTCGGTCAGAATGCGACGCAGGTCGGTGTTGCCTGCAAACAGCACGCCGTACATGTCGTAGACTTCACGCTCATACCAGCCAGCGTTGGGCCAGAGCGTCGTCACGGTCGGAACCGGCGTCGCCTCGTCGGTCGCAACCTTCACGATCACGCGATGGTTCTTCGTCACCGAAAGGAGGCAATAGCACACCTCGAAGCGCTCGGCCCGTTCAGGGTAGTCAACGCCCGCAATGTCCATCAACTGCTGGTATTCGTGATCGTCACGCAAGCTGCGCATCGCATCTTCGGCGCGTTCGCGCACGACTGTCAGCAGGATTTCACCATGCTCTTCGTCGGCACGCACCAGCATATCGCCAAGCGCAGCGACCAGCGCATCCTTCACACCCTCGTTCGAGGTCCAGCGCGGCGCGGAGTGGAGAACCGTCATCAGCCCTGCTCCCTCAACGCTCGATCGTGCCGGCGCGGCGGATCTTCCGCTGCAACTGCATCACGCCATAGAGCAGCGCCTCGGCGGTCGGCGGGCAACCGGGGACATAGATGTCCACGGGCACGATGCGATCGCACCCGCGCACCACCGAATAGCTGTAGTGATAATAGCCGCCGCCATTGGCACACGATCCCATAGAGATCACATACTTGGGGTCAGACATCTGGTCATAGACCTTGCGCAGCGCCGGGGCCATCTTGTTGCACAGCGTGCCGGCCACGATCATCACGTCCGACTGGCGCGGGGAAGCGCGCGGCGCAACGCCAAAGCGCTCCATGTCATAGCGCGGCATGTTCACGTGGATCATCTCGACCGCGCAGCAGGCAAGACCGAAGGTCATCCACCACAGCGATCCGGTGCGTGCCCACTGGAACAGCTCTTCGGTGCTGGTGACGAGGAAACCCTTGTCATTCACCTCGGCATTGAGACTGTCGAAAAACGCCTGATCGGGCGCGGTTACCGCACCCTGACCGCCAGAAACCTGACCGGTCGTGATAAGGGGAGAAGTGGCCATGTTGCTCATTCCCAATCCAACGCCCCCTTCTTCCAGGCATAGATGAAGCCAATCACCAGCTCGCCCAGGAAGATCATCATCGTGGTCCAGCCTGCCCAGCCGGTTTCACCCAGGCTGACAGCCCAGGGAAACAGGAAAGCCGCTTCCAGATCGAAAATGATGAAGAGGATCGCCACGAGGTAAAAACGGACGTCGAACTGGCTGCGCGGGTCTTCGAACGCGGGGAAGCCGCATTCATACTCGCTGAGCTTTTCGGCGTTCGGGTTGTGGGGGCCCGGCCGGCGCGCAACCCCCCAAGGCAGCAAAAACAAATCGGTGGGAATCCCCACAGCGAACCCCA
>NZ_JBMLSM010000059.1:0-8206 GCF_049240505.1 Novosphingobium sp. | reverse complement strand
GGCCCCCCCTGCGGCCCCCCCACGCCCATTGGCAGAAACACGAATGCGGATGAAAGCGCCAATGCGATCCCAAGGAAGATCAGGATCGGCAGGTATTGAGCCAAGTATGAAGTTTGGTCGACCAAAGGGCTGACTCGCGTAGCTGCAAGGTTCGCCAGCGCCCTAGTCCCGCCTTCGCCTTCGCGCAAGTGGTGTGCACCGCACTAAGGGCGGATTTGCCCGCCCTTTTCCCCTGATCCCGACCAATCCAGCACCAAAGTCCACCAGTCGCCAACTGCCGCGGGATTGTATGTGGCGCTTACTTTAGCTGCATCTTCAGCGTGCGGGCCGTCGCAGCACCGTATGGAGGTTTCAGACCCGCAATCTTCGCCAGATCTATCTTCGGCTGCGTATAGATTGCGCGGGCATGGCTGAACGCGCGAAAGCCTTCGATTCCGTGATAACTGCCCATGCCCGATGGACCGATCCCGCCGAACGGAAGATCGTCCGCCGAGACATGAAAAATAACATCGTTGACCGTGACACCACCCGAAATCGTGTTGGTCAGAACCTGTTCGCGCTCTGCCCCATCCTGACCGAAGTAATAAAGCCCCAGCGGACGGTCGTGGGCATTGATATAATCGATCGCCTCATCGATCCTGCGATAGGTCTTCACCGGCAGGACCGGCCCGAAAATCTCATCCTGCATCACTTTCATGTCATCAGACACGTTTCGCAGGATCGTCAGCGGCAGCTTGTTTCCGTTTGAACCGTCAAAGTTCTCGTTGCCGGGATTGACGACGATAGCCTCCGCACCCTTGGCCACGGCATCATCGACCAATCCCGTCAGCCTGTCACGATGGCGGCGGTTGATGACCGATGTGTAATCGTCGTTGGCCAGCAGCGTAGGATACATCTGCGCAACGCTGCCCTGCACCGCGCCAATCGCCGCCTGCTCAAGCTCTTCCGGCACCAGCATGTAATCGGGCGCAAGGCAGATCTGCCCCGCGTTCATCATCTTGCCCAGCGCGATCCGCTCTGCCGCACGCGCCACGTCTGCGCTGCGCCCCAGGATCGTGGGAGACTTTCCGCCAAGCTCCAGTGTTACGGGCACCAGATTGTCGGCAGCGGCGTGAAGCACACGCTTTCCGATGGATGTCGCACCGGTAAACAGCAGGTGGTCGAAGGCCAGCCCACAAAAGTCCTGCCCGGTCTGCGGACCGCCAAGGATCACGGCCACTTCATCGGACGCGAAGAACTTCGGAAACAGTTCCGCCATCAATTCCGATGTGCGTTCGGTAAATTCGCTGGGTTTGAGCATGGCCCGGTTGCCCGCGGCAAAGGCCTGCGCCAGCGGTCCCATCGTCAGCCCCACAGGGAAGTTCCACGGCGCGACGATACCGATCACGCCTTTCGGTTCATACCGTACCTGCGCTTTCGCACCGAGAAGGTTCAACGGAAAATTGACATGGCGCTTTTCGGGCTTGCTCCATGCCTTCATCCGCTTCTGCGAATAGCGGATCAGGCTCAACGCCGGCATCACATCGGTCAGCATTGATTGTTCGTGGCTGCGATGGCCAAAATCCGCGCTCATCGCCCGCGCAAAGTCCGCGCCGTGGTCCAGCATCATTCTGGCGCAGCGTTCAAGCCGGTCGTGCCGGGTTGAAAGCGGTTCAGGGCGAGCAGTCGTAAATGCGCTGCGCTGATGATCCAGTGCGGCCTGCATCTCCGCGCGGTCGGTTTCCTTGAACATCTGCCCTCCCCCCAAGGCCGAATCGGAAAAGGCTGATTCGGCTATCCCGGCCCTTGCAGTAGGAACAGTGGCCATGCCGTAGCGGCAAGGCAGGTTCCCAGCGGCAGCGCCGTGTCGGCGGCGATACTACGCTTGCTTACAAGCATGACAATAGCCGCCGCAATCCCGATGATGCTGGCCCCCAGCATGACCTCCACCACACCCAGCGGCCCCAGCCACAAACCGATCGCCCCCAGCAGCGGCGGATCACCCGCCCCCATGCCGTCGCGCCCGCGCGCTTTCAGATAGACGCGCGCAATCAGCCAGAGCATCCCAAACCCCAGCGCACCTCCGGCCAGAGAAACCACAGTCGGGTCAAGGCTTTGCAAACGCCACGTTTCGGCCAAGACCACCGCAATACCGCTCATCGCCAGCCACGCGACAAGCAACCTCGGCAACCACAAATGCCGCATGTCCAGCATCGCCAGCAGCAGCAGTTGCCAGCCCAGCACCATCGCTGCCAGCGCATGGCCTTCACGCGCAAACAGCACCGCGCCCACGGCAATCGCGGCCCCACCCAGTTCGCAGGCAAGCTGCCACGCACCAATGCTTCCGCCGCAGGTGCGACACTTTCCCCGCAAGGCGATCCACGAAATGACCGGAATCAGTTCGCCCACGGTCAGCGCGCGCCCGCAACCATCGCAAGCAGAGCGCCCCCGCACGATTGACCGCTGTTCCGGCAACCGGGCCAGTGTCGCGCCCAGAAAACTGCCGATCACAGCGCCCAGCACCGCCGCACCGCTTATCAGCAGCCAAAACGGCACCAACGCCGCGTTGATTTCCGTGACGGTCAGACCCAGCCCCCATTTGCTTTTGCTGCAGTGCAGCACTATTAGCGTTCCCAAGTCTATCGTAACAGGCACGCAACGCGCACTCAACGAAGAGAGAGGCAGTCAAGTCATGGCACAATTCTCATCAGCCGATCCTGTCGTCATCCTGTCCTATGCCCGCACTCCGATGGGCGCGATGCAGGGTTCGCTCGCCGAAGTTGCGGCAACCGATCTCGGCGCAACGGCGGTCAAGGCTGCGGTAGAACGCGCAGGCGTTTCGCCCGACAGCATCGAGCGAATCTACATGGGCTGCGTGCTGCCTGCCGGTTTGGGTCAGGCCCCTGCCCGCCAGGCCGCGATCAAGGCCGGGTTGCCCAAATCGGTGCAAGCCACCACGGTCAACAAGGTCTGCGGTTCGGGTATGCAGACGATCATCATGGGCGCTGAAGCGCTCGCTTCGGGCAGTGTCGACGTGATCGTCGCAGGCGGCATGGAATCGATGACCAACGCCCCCTACCTGCTCAAGAAGCACCGTTCGGGCGCGCGCATCGGCCACGATACCACCTATGACCACATGTTCCTCGATGGTCTGGAAGACGCCTACGAAGCTGGCCGTGCGATGGGCACTTTCGCGCAGGATACGGCAAACGCCTATCAGCTGACCCGCGAACAGCAGGACACCTACACGGTCGAATCGCTCCGCCGCGCACAAGCTGCGGTGACCGATGGCACCTTCACCGACGAAATCGCGCCCGTCACGGTAAAAACCCGTGCGGGCGAAGTCGTCGTCGATACCGATGAAGCCCCCGGCAAGGGCCGTCCCGACAAGATTCCTTCGCTCAAGCCCGCCTTCGCCAAGGACGGCACGATCACGGCTGCCACCTCCTCGTCGATTTCCGATGGCGCGGCTGCCGTGGTTCTCGTGCGCGAAAGCGTTGCCAAGGCGTCCGGTCTTGCTCCGGTGGCAAGGATCGTCGCTCTTGCAGCACACGCGCAGGAGCCGAAGGACTTCACCACCGCACCGGTGGGCGCGATGCAGAAGGTTCTCGAAAAGGCTGGCTGGTCCATCGCCGATGTCGATCTTTTCGAAGTGAACGAAGCCTTCGCCTGCGTCGCCATGTTCGCGATGCACGACCTCGGCATCCCGCACGAAAAGATCAACGTCCACGGCGGCGCGACCGCGCTGGGCCACCCCATCGGCGCTTCGGGTACGCGCATCGTTACCACCCTGCTTGCGGCGCTAAAAAAGCATGGCAAGACCAAGGGCGTTGCCAGCCTCTGCATCGGCGGCGGCGAAGCTACGGCGCTGGCAGTCGAACTGGTTTGATCATCACATCCCCCGGCCCACAAGATCGGGGGATTTCTCTATCAGCTAGGGTTTGCCCGCGCCCCAGACGCTCGACGCTTTCGCAAAACCCTTACGCCCGTCCACATCGAACTCGCACCAGCCAGCGTTGCAATCGCCCACCTTGCCAATGACGCCCGGCCCCACCCGCCACAGCACACGGCCGCTCCCGTCCTTGTTCTGCCGAAGGCCGGTGATGCCGCCTTTCACGATGCCGGCGCGAGCGCGCGTCAGGAACTGCGACAGTATCCATCCCCGCGCGCCTTCCGGGTCCTCGACCAGACGCCAGCTTCCCATGACGCGCAGCACCTTCAACGGCACGCCCTTGCGCACGTAAGTCCAGTTGATGCGATATTCGCGCCCTGGCCCCACGCGCATGTTGGCAGTGTCCTTGGCGGTGGACACCCAATAGGGCACGCCATCATCCGCATCCTGCGCCACGGCCGGAACAGCGGCAAACATAAGGGCCAGACTGGCTGCAATGCGCGATATCATGGCCAAGCCGTCGCAAAATCGCGCGCAAAGGGCAACACCTGCCGCCACGCTGTCCACCATGACGGTAGCGCCCCGCGCTTGACCGCCGCCCCCTTGACCGCCGCCCTGCGTCGGGCCTAGCGTTCATGCCATGCCGAGTTCCGCCGACTATCGCCCCGCCCGCCGCGTCGAAGGCAAGCCCCGCGTGTTCGTCACGCGCCGCCTCCTGCCCGAAACCGAAGCGCGCATGGCCGAACTGTTCGACGTCACGCTCAACGCGCAAGATAGCCCGCTCACGCGCGATGAACTCGTCGCAGCGATGCAAAGCGCGCACGTCCTCGTGCCCACCGTCACCGACCAGATCGATGCAGGCCTGATAGCGCAGGCTGGCCCGCAACTCGGCCTCATCGCCAATTTCGGCGCAGGCATCGAACATATCGACCTGTCCGCCGCCCGCGCCCGCAAGATCATCGTCACCAACACGCCGGGCGTCTTCACCGACGACACGGCCGACATGGCGATCGCCCTGATCATCTCGGTCAGCCGTCGCCTCAACCACGGCGGCCGCACCCTGCGCGCAGGCAATTGGGAAGGTTGGGCGCCCTCGACCATGCTCGGCCACCGCCTTGCCGGAAAGACGCTGGCGATCCTCGGCATGGGCCGCATTGGCCAAGCCGTAGCCTACCGCGCCCGCGCCTTTGGCTTGAACGTCGCCTACCACAACCGCCACCGCCTGCCCGAAGCGCTGGAAACGATGTTCGGCGCGCGCTTTGAACCCGATCTCGACCGGCTGGTGGCTGATGCCGATATTCTCACCCTCCACTGCCCCGCCTCCCCCGAAACGCACCACATCATCGATGCGCGCCGCCTCTCACTGATGAAGCCGGAAGCCTATCTGGTGAACACCGCCCGCGGCCAGCTGGTCGAGGAGGAAGCCCTCATCGCCGCCCTCGTCGAAGGCCGCATCGGCGGCGCCGGGCTGGACGTGTTCGAGCATGAGCCACAGGTCGATGCCCGCCTGCTCGCCCATCACAACGTCGCCATCCTGCCGCACATGGGCAGCGCCACGTTCGAAGGCCGCCTCGCTTCGGGCGACAAGGTCGTTGCCAACATCCGCTTCTGGGCCGATGGCCATCGCCCGCCCGATCAGGTGCTGGAAGGTCTGGTCTGACCTGACCGCCGTCCCCGTTTCGCACAACAATCGATAACCGCGCCGCTTGTGCACTGCCACAATATTCCCCTAAAGCCTCTGGCGAGAGGATCTGGCGCAGGCATCTGCGCGGGAGGGGAGTTCTGTTGATGCGAAACCTGATGGCGGCATTCGTCGCTCTCTTTGCCCTGCTGCTGCCCACGCTGGCGGCAGCACAAACCGGCCTTGAAGCCGTCAGTGTCGAAGACGTGGCCGATACCGGCGATACCGCCTGGATTCTCGTATCCTCTGCTTTCGTGCTGATGATGGCCATGCCCGGCCTCACCCTGTTTTACGGCGGCCTCGTCCGCGCCAAGGGCTTCCTTGCGGTTCTGGTGCAAGTCGGCGCGATTGCCGCCGTCGCTTCGGTGCTGTGGGTCATGGTCGGCTACACGCTGGCCTTTGGCGATGTTGCGGGCGGCTGGCTAGGCAGTGGCAACGCATGGATGCTGCTCAACCTCGGCAACGTGCGCGCGGGCACGACCATTCCCGAAAGCGCCTTCGCGCTGTTCCAGATGTGCTTTGCGCTGATCACGCCTGCCCTGATGGCGGGCGCATGGGTAGACCGCGCCCGCTTCGGCTGGGTCGTGGCGTTCTGCGCGCTTTGGGGCCTGATCGTCTATGCCCCTGCGGCCCACTGGGTGTGGGGCGGCGGCTGGCTCGCCACCAAGTTCGGCACGATGGATTTTGCGGGCGGCATCGTCGTTCACACCACCGCCGGTATCTCGGCGCTCGTCGTCGCCATGCTGCTGGGCAAGCGCGCGGGCTTCCCCAAGACGCTGATGCTCCCGCACAGCCCCTCGCTCACGATGGCGGGCGCAGCGCTGCTCTGGGTGGGCTGGTTCGGCTTCAACGGTGGTTCGGCCCTCGCCGCCAACGATGACGCGGCCTCGGCGATCATCAACACCCATGTCGCCGCTTGCGTCGCCGCGCTGGTGTGGATCGCCATCGAAAAGCTCTCGGTCGGCAAAGCCACCTCGGTCGGCTTCGCCACCGGCGCCATCGCAGGCCTTGCCACCGTCACCCCCGCCGCCGGATACATCGCGCCCGGTGCGGCCATGCTGTTCGGCGCACTGGCTGCCGTGGTCTGCTACCCGATGATCCAACTGGTCAAGCAGCGCCTCCAGATCGACGATTCGCTCGACGTTTTCGCCGTCCACGGCGTCGGCGGCATGCTCGGCTCGGTCCTGCTGGCGGTGTTCATCTCGGAATCGTTCGGCGGCACCGGCTACAACGAAGGCATGGACCTCGCCCGGCAGGTCGTCGCGCAAGTCGCTGGCGTAGGCATCGTCGCGCTATGGAGCGCCTTCGCCACCGTAGTCTGCGCGCTGATGGTCTCGATGGTCATCCCGATGCGCGTCACCGAGGACGAAGAACGCGAAGGCCTCGACATCACCAGCCACGGCGAACGGGCGTGGGAAATGGATTGAGTTTGGCGCTGGGAGGGGTTTGTGCCTCTCCCAGCGTTGGGTGGCATTCATTGATTTTTATCATGGCCTATTGTTCAGATCTCGACAGGATATCGGACATTTTTTTGGCGACATTGCGCACCCCTTGACTGCCTCAATTCAAATCCTTGCTTGCAATCACCTCCTCAAACTGCTGGTCAGGTAATCGTGATTAGCCCATTTCTTGCTTCCATGCTGTTGGCCACTGGCACAACGGGCGCGCCAGACATTTCGATCGATGGGCAAGATATGCAAGGCCTAGCCTGCGGACAAATGGGCGGAGCAGACTATTGCTTTCCAAGCGATGCTGTAAACGGCTGGAAAACTTTTAGCGGCTCGTTGTGGGTTCACATTCCAATTCCGTCGCATCAGCAGGAAGATTGTTTTCGAGTAACGGATGATGGGCGGCGCGAGTTAAGCGTCATGGAAGCCACGCCAAATGACACAATGGACCAGCAAGCCCAGCGCGTACTTGCACATGTGCAGGAAACTTTAGCCGCTCCGCTAGTGCCCATATCGTGGAATGGGCTGGACTGCTTTAAGAGTGGTTATAAGACCGGGTGGTCGTGCGTGATAAATGGAGCCGCCTTATCCGAAGGTATGACATTAATTGAATGTAACGGATCTGAAGACGTACCGGTACCACATTGCAGTCAAAGATATTACACTCGGCACCTCGAAGTTCGTGTGACTTATGTCGTGCGTTGTGGTGTGTATTGGCGTGAAATGAACCGCCAAATAGACACGGTCTTATCCCACGCAACATCGATAGCTAAATCAAGATTTTCCCGGTAGGCTTGCCCTCCACCCCACTGCCGCCATTCCGTCAGTCTGATCGCCGTTCCGGAAGCCGCCATTCATCCGGCCAGCAAAACACCCTCAAATCCCAAAACCCACTATCGTCGCCCCGTGCTTGACACGGGGCTTGGCTACCTTTCAACGTCGGCTTCCCGCACTTCCCCCGCCGGATACCACTGGTCCCAAAGGTCCAGCCAATCGGGATTGTCCGCCTCGATCAGCGCGAATTTCCATTCCCGGCGCCATTTCTTCACGAGTTTCTCGCGGGCGATGGCGGGTTCGATCTCCTCATGCCGTTCGGCATAGACCAGCCTTGTCTTGCCAAAGTCGCTCACGTGGATCGAGCCGTCACCTTCACGGTGTTGAAGGACAGTTCACAGGAGCCGTAAGGCGACATCTACCTTTACGATT
>NZ_JBMLSM010000058.1:0-1655 GCF_049240505.1 Novosphingobium sp. | reverse complement strand
GCCGATTTCATCAATTCGCAGGCGGGCATCATCCGCGTGAGCTGCGCAGTGCCTTCACGCGTGTCGTTACGCTTCAGCCCTTCAGCCGCAATCATCGCAATGTTTTCGCGGGTGAGGCCGGTGTCCATAAGCTGCGCCATAACCCTCACAAAGAATTCGCGCCCGCCGCTCGCCGCGACCTCGGGATAGGCCTTGCCCCGCGGATCGCCCGTCTTTTGCCAGTGCCCGATGGTCGCATAAGCGAGCGCACACCGCGCGGAAGCCGCGTTCTCGATCGGCAATTCATCGATCACAATAACGCTCGAGGGCGGCACGGGGGCACGGGGTGTGTCCTGAAGCGCAAGCGCGGCGGCGAGGATAGGCATGAGCATGCCCCACCCTATGGCCTGCAACATGAATGGTACGCTACCGGAATCCGCGTTGCGGCGGGACGAATTCCGTCCTAATCCGCAACCCGTCCTTTGAGAGGAGACGCTTTTCCATGTTCAGTCACATCATGCTAGGCACGAGCGATTTCGACCGTGCCAAGGCATTCTACGATTCAGTGCTCGCCACGCTCGGCGCAGGTCCCGGGATGATCAACGTCGCCCCCACCGGCCACCGCCGCGCCTTCTGGATGCACAATGGCGGGATGTTCTCGATCAGCGAGCCGATCAACAACCAGCCCGCGACCTGCTCGAACGGGTCGACCATCGGCTTTGCCTGTGACAGCCTCGAGCAGGTGCAGGCCTTCCACGATGCCGCCGTCGCCGCTGGCGGCAAGTCGATCGAAGACCCGCCGGGCCCGCGCACCGGCGCGATGGGCACGCTGAACCTCGGCTACGTGCTGGATCTCGACGGCCACAAGCTGTGCATGCTGCACCGCGCGGGCTGATTACCGACTGAGTTCGAACACCGCAAACTCGGCGCGCCAGTTAGCTGCTGGCGCGCCGATTTGCTTTTCGTTCGAGAAAAACCACGCGCGTTCCACCTTCGCGCCTTTCAGCCGCGCAAGTTCACGGAAATCCTCGACCGTCACGTGGTGGATGTTCTGCGTTTCGTACCAGCTGACCGGCAGCGCCCGCGTCACCGGCATCCGCCCGCCCAGCAGCAGCGCCACGCGCGTGCGCCAGTGGGCGAAGTTCGGGAAGGAGACGAACGCCCGCCGGCCCACCCGCAGCAGTTCGTCGAGCATCAGGTCGGGTCGCGTTGCAGTCTGCAAGGTCTGGCTGAGGATCGCGTAGTCGAAGGCCTTGTCGGGGTAGTTCGCCAAGTCGAGATTGGCATCGCCCTGCACCACGCTGAGGCCCCGGGAGACGCAGCGTTCGACCAGGGCGCCGTCCAATTCCATTCCGCGCGCATCGCAGCCGCTGATCGCTTCCAGCTCCGCCATCAGCGCGCCATCACCGCAGCCGATATCGAGCACGCGGCTTCCCGGCGCGACATGGGCGGCGATCGCGGCAAGGTCGGGGCGCAAGCTCATTCGACGAAGCCCTTCACCACACGGTCAAGCTGGTCGTGCTCCAGCAGGAAGCTGTCATGCCCATGCGGCGCACTGAGCTCGACGAAACTGACCTTTGCCCCCGCTGCATTCAGCGCATGGACGATGTGGCGGCTTTCAGCGGTGGGGTAGAGCCAGTCGGTATCGAAGCTGACAAGGCAGAACCGCGCCTGCG
>NZ_JBMLSM010000057.1:0-5086 GCF_049240505.1 Novosphingobium sp. | reverse complement strand
CATCGTCTCCGCCATTCCCTTGTGATTTCTCTTGAGAAACAAATACTTAGCGAACATCGCAAGGCCTTCCTGTAACCAGCGAAGTACCCAGAACCTGTACCCGCACGCTTCCTTAGTTGTCGAAGGGCCTGCGGCTCATTGAGGTTTAGGGCTTAAAGGGACGCGCCGCTAAGTCCGGGAGTTGTGGGCATCTCCCTCAAGCTACTGCGAATCTCCAGCTCGGCCCGAATGGTAAGGTCGTGCTCAATGGAGGGAGCCGAAGCCCCCTCCACCTGCCAGCCTATGCAGAATGCACCATAAGGCACTCCACCCCTGCCGCCTTAGAAGTCCTCATCTGGACCAATCGTGTGGTCGATGTAGTCGCACTCCGGCTGAGGTATGAACCAGCCAACAATGCGGCGGACTGGCCAGGCCAGGAATGAAACCCTCTGAACTATGGAACGCTTTACGGAAGCACCTTCCGCCCCAGGGAAAGCGTATCGCTTGCAAGCACTCCCTGTAACACTTCCAGATCGATATGGGGCTGGACGAGTATGCGGAAGGCCTTTTCCACCTGCTGGAACTCTTCGGCACAGCCTTCAGCCCGATCGGAGGGCAAGGCACCGCGTTCAACTGCTTCTTTGAAAAGAGCGGGATTCGCGCCGTAAGCGAGACAGAGCGTGTTATACATTCGCTGCAGTGGTAGACTGTGCACATCGGCGTGCTGCTTGTGATCTACGATGCGAAGCCTTTTGCGTTTGAGAACCGAGAAATCGCGGATACCCGCTTCGTTGAGGTAGATGTAGACAATGCCCGCCATGAGCTGGGGCGTATCCTGCCGCCCTAGGCTCAGCAGCATATAGGCTGCGAACTGATCGGCAGCATCTTCTTCCCGGCCAAAGATGGGGATGTCGAGATAATCAAATAGGGCGTGTCCGGCCTCGTGCAGGAACACATCAATCATGGCACCCATGATCGCGTGGTGTTCGCTCACCCAACCAGGGCGCTTCCAGCTTTTGGCACTTTCAACCACATACTCGATGTATTCGTGGCAAATCGTGACGGCATCTACCTCGAACCATGCATTGATATCGCCGTTGCAGTTCGCTGTGCGGATAGTCAGCGGCCGTGGCAGCCGGAATGGGGACAAGAGCTTCTGGATTCGTTCGAGAGCGCCCTTCTGCTTCAGCGTATCGTCCAGGGCCTGATGAGCCGGGCTGGACGGTGCTCCATAATCAATGAGGACGCTATTGGCTTTGGGCGCTTGCGCCAGAGAGAAGTTCGCTGAAAGAAAGCAGACAGCCAGCAGCACAATGAGATGCGCGAGTCTGCACTTGCCTATCATGGTACGCTCCATTTGCTTCTTCAACATGGAGCAGATGGGCTCGCTGGCCAACACGAGCATTTCCTGCAAGTCGCCCCGGAATTGCCTTGAGAGGTCTGCAAGATGACCGACCAAGAACTCGACTGCATGATATTGATAGCCGATGTAGTGCCCAGCGAATGTTGCCTCGACTTCGGCGATCCGGGCATCGCTCGCCAGGCGCGAAGAGCGCGAGTGAGTGGAAACAGATTTCACGGCGAACTCCGACCTGACATGCAAGTTTTTGCCGCATGGACTCTGTTTCGGCAAGAGACTGACCATACATCGCCACTCTTGCAGCGGGACCGCCTCTGGCCCACAACTCAACTCCATGTCCGAACCAAAAGCCATTGTCCTCCTGCATGGTCTCGCGCGCAGCAAGGCTTCGATGGCGGTCCTGGGCGAGGCGCTCGCGGATAAGGGATATCTCGTAGTGAACCAGGGCTACCCCTCCACAAAATTGCCGATCGGGGCGTTGGTGGAGAAAGTGGCGGAGGCGGTAGCCGCGTGCGGAGAACGCGAGGTCCACTTCGTTACCCATTCCATGGGCGGTATCCTGCTCAGATTTTGGCTCGCTGATCATCGTCCCTTGAAGATGGGCCGAGTGGTCATGCTGGCTCCTCCTAACCGCGGCTCGGAGATCGTCGATGTCTTTGGTGGCTACGCGCCCTTCTGTTGGCTGAATGGCCCGGCTGGTAATGAACTGGGCACCAGCGATGCCGCGACGCCGCTGAGGCTGCCGTCGGCTGACTACGAGGTGGGCATCATCGCAGGCTCCGTTTCCCTCAACCCTGCGCTATCAGCGCTGATCCCAGGCGTCGATGACGGCAAGGTATCGGTGGAGAGCACTAGGCTTGAAGGCATGGCAGATCATATTGTCCTGCCGGTCAGTCACACCTTCATGATGCTCAACCCGCTCGTCATTGCGCAGGCAGCGCATTTCCTGCGCGAGGGACGTTTCGAACCCGGGCTCAGCTTCGCCGAGGCCGCGCGCGGCTTCGGCGAGGTGGTCGGCAGACGGTTGAACGCACTGACACGGAGCAAGACGTCAGAGACCGGCTAGAGCCCGTGTTCCTTCAGCCGTTTTCCGAGCGCCTCCAGCCGTTCGGGAGGCCAGCCCACCGGCTCCAGCAGCGCCGTCCAGGCACTGAGGTAGTGCTCCGCGGCATAGACATGTCCGAAGCCGCGCGGGGCGGTGGTGGCCGTCATCATATCTACCACCATCTGCACGAAGCTGATCACGGGGATCCACCGAAAGTCCCTGGCGACGTCAGGCGGCCGGGGCTCCTCGGCAATTGGCGGCTTGCGCCAGAGGCTGCCGGTCTGAAAGAAGACGATCGGGTCCGATGGATATTGCAAATAGATGACGCGCAACGGGCCCCAAGCGCCATAGTTGTCGGCAAGCGAGCTGTCCTGCGTGGCGAAGCGGAACATGCGCCCGTCGCTGTAGCGCGGTGCCCAAGCCGGGGTGCCCTCGTTGCGCTTGGTCACAATCTCCCGCCAGGTCGGGCTATGGAAAGGCGGTCCCACCCAGAGCGCGCCGTGATGGGGCGCTGCCATGATGTCATAGAGATCGACAGCCAGATCCGAGTTGAGCGCGCCCAGGCTTAGCCCAAAGAGATAGAGCTTGGGGCGTCGCTCCGGCGGCAAGGCAGCCCAGTGGCGATGGATCAGGCGGAAGACTTCGCGCGCGGTCTCGACCCCGTTCTCTGGCTCGACCAGCAGCGATAGCCAGCTCGGAAGATAAGAGTATTGCACGGCGACGGTCGCCACATCGCCCCTCAGGAGATATTCAAGCGGCGCGGTTCCGGCCGCGTCGATCCAGCCCGTACCTGTGGGCGTAGCGATGACCAGTGTGCCACGGTCGAAGGCGCCTGTACGACGAAGCTCGGCGAGTGCCAATTCGGCGCGCACCCGCACCGTTTCGGCAGCATTGAGCCCAACATAAACCCGGATCGGCTCGAGTGCATCTGCACCCGCAAGAGATTCAATCTCTGCGCGCGTGGGGCCCGCTAGCATGTGCTCGCGACCTTGGGCGCCCAGTGAGGTCCAACTCACCAGCGAGCCAGGCCCGCCTGACTTGAGCGGGTCAGCCGGCGGTGAGCCTCCGCGAGGGATCAGCGCATCCAGTCTGGCATACGTGCGATCGAAGGCATCGACTGCAAGCCGGCCCATCAGACCCGAGGTCACGGACCAAGTGAGCCCGATCGCGAACGCGAGTCCAGACAGCGTCGCAAGTCGCGGGGGAAGCAGCGGTCTCAGTGCCCCACTGAGCATTGACCAAAGGCGGCGGAACAGTCGGCCGAACGCAATGAACGCCACAGCCGTGACGAGCGCCGCGAGACCCGCGAGTAAAGCGCTAAAACCTTCCAGATGCGGGAGCCGCATGGCGGCGCGGACACCATTTTGCCAGCTCGGCGCAAGAGCCAGCCCGATCAGTACGATCGCAGCTGACACCCCAGCAGCCGGCCAACGTCGGCGCGAGTGCAACTGATGGCGCGAGACGATTTGCAGGTTCTCAGCGAGCCACCTCAAGCCCACTCCAGCTGCGTAGCCCAAAGCGAACGCCAGCCCCCCGGTCACGCCCTGCACGAGTTCTCCGCGCGGGATCAAGCTAGGGATTAGCGAGGCAAGGAAAGCTATCGCGCCGAGCAGCAAGCCATAAGGCTCCAATGGCGTGATGAAACCAAGGGAGCTGGAATTTGGAGAGGGACCGTTGCGAGTGTGCATCATGGTAAGACTTAAGCTTGACCTTATCGCAAAACATCTCTGTGCAGAATTCGCTTACTGGCTGCAGGACTGGACGGACTTACGAGACATCCACTCGATATAGGCTCGAAGGGCGGAAGGGATGATGACGATCCACAAGTGCAGGCGCAAGGCTGGCCGCCAGCCGCAGACGTTTCCTCACGGATCGAGATGGCGGCATCGGGCGCGACATCAAGATGGTTGTTGTTTGCAAGAAGCCAGGTCGAGATGACCCGGGGCGTCACTTGCCTGAGACCGCATCCGGATGGCGATTGTTGACCTCGGCCGGATATCCTGTTTGGACCCACGTTTTCACCCGCTCAAGCATGTCCATAAGCACCTTGCGTTCCGCGTCGCTCAGTGGCTCGAGCATCAGCGCCTCAAGCTCGCGGGTCAGCGGGTCAGCCTGACAGCACAGCGCCTCCCCAGCGTTGGTGACGCGCAACGTGAAGACGCGGGCGTCGTGCGGGCTGTTGGTCCGGGTGATCAGCCCGGCCTTGATCAGCGCCGAGACCGTTCGCGAGGTCAGCGAGCGCTCGAACTTCGTGCTGGCCGCCAGCCGCGTGAACGTCATGTTCGGGGTCTCGCGCACCAGCCGCAGCACCCGCAACTCCCGCACGCTCCAGCCGAAACGCGCTTCGAAAATCGCGTTAGCGCTTCCGATTCCGTCCTCGGCGATGGACGTCAGGAAATAGATCAGGGAACGGTCAAGCATCGCGGCCTCTGGCGCCTGGGCGGCTTTGATACGCATTGGGTATGAATCGTTGTGAATTTCAATAGTTGTAAATTACAACAAAAATGCGATTGTCGCTCCTGATAGTGAGACGCACGAAAGAATGCGGTCACGTCAGGGAGACGTCCATGGTCGCAATCAAGAGCCCGAGAGAGTTCTATGCCGGTGCGATCTATATCGCCTTCGGTGTGGCTGGCTTGTGGCTCGGCTGGGCCTATCCCATGGGAACAGCAGGGCGCATGGGCGGCGGCTATTTTCCCAAA
>NZ_JBMLSM010000056.1:0-21171 GCF_049240505.1 Novosphingobium sp. | reverse complement strand
CGACATGACCAACGCCTCGGACGGCGACCTCTAATCTGACCTCAACGGTTTGATTGAAGTGGGGCAGGCACCATGTGCTTGCCCCGCTTTTCGTTTGTGCGCAGAGTACCTGGTGCCGTCGGCGCGATGGCGCTGGTGGTTAGTAGACGGCCAGCTTGACCTTCTGCCCCGGCACGAGCTTGCTGGTGGAGGTCAGGCCATTGAGCACCAAGAAGCGCTCAAGCGGCCGATCGGTGAACGCCATCCTTGCCGAGAGCGATTGCAGGGTGTCGCCAGTCTTTACAGTTACCACTGAAAGGCGCCGCGGTTTGACGGCGCTGGCTTCGGTCGCATTGATCCGCCGTAGTGAGCGGAACAACGAATTGAACTGGCCCGATTGACCTGCCTGGCTGATCGTGACGAAATGGTAGGCCTGAGTCGGGCTGAACTCATAAGCGTAGACCACGATATCGACCTGACCGTTGCCACTCGTTGCACGGGTAGCACCATAAGCGGCAGTCAGCCCATTGATCGTGGTTCGCTCGACCGTCTGTGGCGCCAACTGCTGCTGGCTCGACAATCCTGAAAACACGGTGCGGATATAGGATTCAAGATTGCCACTGTAGCTTGCCGTTGAAAATTCGCCTTTGCCGCTCTGCCCGGAGATGGCGACCGATTGCGTGCCGTTGACAAGATAGAACCCATTGGGTGCCTGAAATGCGAGTCGCAGCGCCGGGTGGGTAAATTTTGAACCATCGACGATGCCTTGCGCCGGATCATCGCCGTATGTCAGGCCGCTGACCCCATTCAGAAACACATCGCGATTCGTGCGCCCGCTGGCGGACGCACCTGCACGGGTGAGCGCTGCCCGCACGCGCGAGGCGGGATCAGGGTGCGTACTGGCCCATTGCGGAACCTGATTCGTGGTGCCTTTGATCGCAGCGTCGAGCGCGTTCTGGTTCGCAAGACTTTGCAGTACGGTAGACATCGCGCGCGGATCGTATCCAGCGCGCTGGAGATAAGTGATGCCGAGATTGTCGGCTTCGGTTTCCTGTCCGCGCGAATATTTCAGCGTCAGCAACTGGCTGCCGGTCGAAAAAATCTCCTGCCCGATTTGCCCGATCGCACTGTTGCCCAGCAATGCGCCCGTAAGAACCTGCCCCAACGCGCCAAGAATCGCGTTGCGAGTGGCGGCACTCTGGCGTTTCGAAGAATGGCGCGCGGCAACATGACCGACTTCGTGACCAAGGACACCCGCAAGTTCGGCTTCATTGTTCATCAACGCAGCCAATTGGCGCGTAACATAAACGTAGCCACCGGGAATCGCGAAGGCGTTGTTGACCGGAGAGTTGAGCAAGGTGACCGTAAAGTCGCCCTTGGCGTTGCTCAGGCCCGATTGAACCGCAATCGTCTTGCCGACCGACGCAACATAGGTTGCCTGCGCTCCGGTCATTGCGCCGCCGAATTCCTGCAAAAGTTGCGGGTGAGCTTCGGCTCCCTGCTTTTTGTCGGCAGCGCTGATCGATTGCACAGCGCCTTGCGCTTGGGCAGCGCTACCGGATTTCAGCACCCACGCCGGAAGGACCGACGCTGCAAGCACTGTAACTGTCAGCAAAGCGGCACGCGAACGGCGGGCGAATGGCATCATGATCTCCCCAGATATCGACCAGCAAACGGGCACAAGTGTCCCGCTCAAGCGCTTTGTCGCAAATCCGGTTCCCGATTGCCAGCAACCTTGGCTTATCCGGCCCGATCAGGCTCCAATTCGGAGAAAGCGATCCGCCCGCAGCGCGCGCAGTTCATCTGCTGATTTGCCCACCAGAGCAGTAAGTTCTTCTGATATCGCATTGCCCAGTGTGTTACAGGTTGCAGCCGCATCGCGATGCGCACCGCCCACCGGTTCACGCACGATCTTGTCGATCACGCCCAGCGACAGCAAATCCTGCGCGGTCACCTTCATCGCCTCTGCGGCATCGGCAGCCTTTTCAGAAGTGCGCCACAGGATGGACGCGCAGCCTTCGGGCGAGATGACCGAATAGACGGCGTGTTCAAGCATCAGCACGCGCTCCGCACTCGCCAACGCCACAGCACCGCCAGATCCACCTTCGCCCACAATGGTGGCGACCATCGGCACGCCAAGCGCCAGACACGCCTCGGTTGAACGGGCAATCGCCTCCGCCTGACCTCGCTCTTCCGCCTCGACGCCGGGGAACGCGCCTGAAGTATCGACAAGCGTCACTACCGGCAGGCCGAATCGGCTGGCCATTTCCATCAGGCGGATCGCTTTGCGATAACCTTCTGGCTTGCCCATGCCGAAGTTGTGGCGAATGCGGCTTTGCGTGTCGTTGCCCTTCTCATGCCCGATCAGCATGACGCGACGACTGCCGAATTCGGGCGCTAGCCGCGCAAAACCACCAACGATCGCCTGATCCTCACCATAAAGGCGATCACCGCCCAAGGGCATGAAATCGGTGAAAATCCGTTCTACATAGTCCTTGAAGTGCGGTCGCGCGGGATGGCGCGCCACTTGCGTCTTCTGCCACGGCGTCAGCGCCCGGTAGGTGCTGGCGAGCAGTTCGGCGGACTTGCTTTCAAGGCGGCGAATCTCGGAAGCGATATCGATATCGCCGCTCTGCGCTGTCTCACGCAGTTCAGCGATGCGGGCTTCGAGCGCGGCGACCGGCTTTTCGAACTCGAGATAGGAAATCATGGCACTTCCGCTAGGCGCGGGCGTTCGTTTGGTCAACTCCGAGCGAGCGGATGACGCTGGTTCACCAAGGTAACGAGCCGCGCGGCATCGACATGGGTATATATCTGCGTCGTCGCGATATCGGCATGGCCGAGCAGCGTTTGCAGGACGCGCAGGTCAGCGCCGCCTTCCAGCAGATGCGTTGCAAAAGCATGACGCAGCACATGCGGACTGACTTTTTCGGGGTCCAATCCTGCCCTCAGCGCAAGATCACGCAAGAGCTGGAACAGGCGTACACGCGAAAGATGGCCTCCGCGTGGGGATGGGAACACGAAGCGCCCACCCTTCCCTCTTGCCACAAGCCAGTTCGCCAGCGCGTGGGTGGCGCGTGCGGAGACCGGCACCATGCGCTGCGCACTGCCCTTGCCAGTAATCGTCAGGAATGGCGCATCGCGGGGGACTGCCGTAAGCGGTAGCGACACTAGTTCGGTCGCGCGCAGCCCCGATCCATAGAGCAGTTCAAGCAAGGCCAGCATCCGCACCCCCTCCGGTGTTCCTGCTGCGGCGTCCGCTTCGGCTGCGCGAAACAGGGCAGCGACGTCATCATGACCCAGCAGCCGGGGCAACGGACGCCTGATCCGTGGCCGTGGCAGCGCGGATGACGGATCGTCCTCGCGCACGCCTTCGTCCACAAGGAACCCATAGAACTGCCGCAACGCGGATGCTTTCCGCGCGACAGACGACGGCGCAAGGTCGGCCCAAGCTGCACCTAAGCCTTCAATATCCGCCCGTGAAGCGCACTCTAAAGAACCAATCCGCTCAGCCGCTACGGCCAGATCCCGACGATAGGCGGCCAGTGTATTTGCGGCGGCACCACGTTGTGCCGCCAACATCGCCAGGAAGCTTTCAACAGCAGGTTCAGCCTTTGGCTTCACGCGATCAGACGCGCGAAACGGCTTCGGCAGCGATCATCCGCGCCTCTGCATCAAGCCCTACGCGATGTAGCGCGGATACGATGTGGTAGAGGTGAAGCGGCGTCATGCGGTCCCACCGGTCACCCTGCATCCCGAACGCAGCCAGCAAAGCCACCAGCGCCTGATTGTTCGAAGCGGCCGCACCTTCAATCGCGCGGGTCCAACGTGTTTGCCGGGCAAGATCGACATCGAACTTGCCCGCAAAATCGCGCGCAGCAGCCTGATCAACCCGCTCCAGCCCCATCAGCCCGGCAACCAGAAATTGCGAACGTAGGGAGCCTTCGGAATCGTCATCATCACCAAATGCGTTGAGGCCTTCTGCCCCCACGCGATTGGACCTGCCGGGATTGGCCAGAACCAGAAGTCCCCAGCCCTCGCTACCGATCGCGCAAAACGGTGCCCATTTCAGCGCGTTACGATCAAGCCCTGCGGTGAGCATTGAGGAAATCAGCGGGGCTGCGCTATCGGCCAAGCCCTCACCCGGAAGAACCCGCGCCGCAGCATATGACGTCAGCACAAGGCCTGCAGAGGCGCGATCTGGATTCGTGCCGTCGCCCCACAGCGAACGGATCGCCTCCAACCGCTCACTTTGCTCCTTTGCAACGTAGGCGGTGCGAAGAGTTTCGGCCCGGCGCGACAAGTCATCCGGCTGGTCGTTTCCACCAGCGCCATCGCGTTCCGCGTAAATCTCGCTGTAAAGGTCGATCATTGCCTTTGCGGACACCAGCCCCCGGGCGGCAGCGACATCGGCAGCGCTGGCCCGCGATTTCAGCGGGAGCATAGGCGCGCGAGAAGCCAGAACCGCATAATTGGCACCTGCCTTTTCCTGCAAGGGCTTGGGCGGTTCGATCCCTGTCGCAAACGACAGTCCGATGCTCCACGGCGTTAACGCGTCAACATCGTCCCATTCGATCTTTACCGCGCGCCGTGCATTGGTGGCAGCACCTGCGAACTTCTGGGCAAGCAGTATGTCGATCTTGCTGCCCTTGCCCTGTCGCATCGCCCGATCAAGCTGCGACATTGCGTTGGAACCTTCATTGGCGAAGGCAGAGCAGATTGCCCGAACAAGATCCCAATCGTTGCCTGGCCTGCCTGATGCTGTCAGTGCGGTAATCGGGCACAGTCCAACCGGGTCCGCCGTCGCCACGAAACTTGCGAGCGCCGCATCTTCAAGCCCGCGCGTGAAATCACCGCTGTCAACCGATTGCACGGTTGCGCGCGCCGCGTCGGCCTCGCCCATACGCAGCAACAATTGCGCGCGCATCGCCGCCCAATCGGCTCCGTTCATGCCAACAGGCGTAGCAAGGCGGCTCACCAACACGCGACGCGTCAGAATATGGCCCCAACGCGAAACGAAACGCCCGCGCATCTTGCCGATCACACCTTCGACAAAAGCACCGCTGAGATAATGCGTGGACAGCGCCGGAAAGCCGCCGTCGCTTTGGTCCAGCACGCCGACACGAGCAAGGCTTCGCTGACCGGCAGCCGGAATGTCCGATTTTGGCCGGGCGGATTCAATCAGCTTTGCCAGCAATGCAGGATCGATCGAATTGAGCAATGCCTCATCGCTCATTCCGCCCTGAATGCGTGGTCCCTCTCCGCCAGAAGGCAAAGGCTGAACCACTGGAATTGCAGTGCTGGACGATGCAGGGGATGAAGATGCCGCGCCCTGGCTGGCAGCAGGTTGTGCTGCTGCGCTTGCCGTCGATGCCACAGGTCGTGGCGCCGTGCTACGTGCTGGCGCAGGCGAACGCTGCGCAGAAGGCCGCGATGGTGCAGGCGGATTATCAAAACCCGGTGGCAGCAGCGATTCCTGCGCAACGAGCGTGCCCGAAACTGCTGCAAGCGCCGCCGCGCCGGACAGCCACAAGACGGCTTTCCGCTTCATTGGCCGACTCCGGGGGCGCTTCCCCGCTCCACCGGCTGTTCGATCCACTGCATCGGCTGCGCCCCACCCTTGATCCACGCCAGTGACAGAAATGCGGCCAGCATCACGGCTCCGACCACGGCAAACTTCTTCATTCATGCGCATCCGGTTTGCGGCCGGGGCGAACCCGGCGATTGCGACACTTCAGGCGATACTTGCAACCGGCACTAGCCCAAGTATAGGCGGCGCGGCAATGGAACAAGAAGCGGCCACCCTCAGCTTGACCGAAATCGGACGCATTGCGCGTCGGATCGACCGTCCGCTGGTGCTGGTCGGCATGATGGGCGTGGGCAAAACCACGGTTGGCAAAAAGCTTTCCGCCATGCTGCACCTGCCATTTGTCGATGCGGACGAGGAAATCGAGCGGGCAGCACACATGCCCATACCCGAAATTTTCGCCACATATGGCGAACCCTACTTCCGCGATGGAGAGCGCCGGGTGATTGCGCGGCTGGTGGGCAACGGACGTTTCACCGATCGCAAGGTTCTTTCAACCGGTGGCGGTGCGTTCTGTGACGAAGCTACCCGATCGCTGTTGCTCGACAAGGGAATCGCCATCTGGCTGGATTGTGACGTCGAAACGCTGGTCGAGCGCGTGGGCCGCAAGGACAATCGCCCGCTGCTCAAAACCGGAAATCCGCGAGAAATCCTGACCCGGCTCAAGGAAGAACGCGCACCCTTCTATTCGCAAGCGCCGATCCATGTGGTCAGCGGGGCACAACCGCACCATGTGACCGCAAACAAGATTCTGAAAGCAATCGACCAATGGCTGTAGTCCCCGTTGCCATCGCCGGCGCTCCCTATGACGTGCGGATCGAACCGGGCCTGCTTGCGCAAGCGGGTACGCACTGTCGTCCTTTCCTCCGCAAGAACAGCGTAGCCATCGTCACCGACGAACATGTCGCCGCGGCGTGGCGCGTGCAGGTGGAAACCTCGTTCGATGCTGTAGGGATTACCAGCAACTGGCTCGTTTTGCCCGCAGGTGAAAGCACCAAGAGTTGGGAGCAACTTGCCCGCGTGGTGGACTGGCTGCTGGCGCAGGAAGTGGAGCGCAAGGACAATGTGATTGCGCTGGGCGGCGGCGTGATCGGTGATCTCACCGGCTTTGCCGCTTCAATGGTGAAGCGCGGCTGCGGCTTTATCCAGATTCCCACCACATTGCTGGCCCAGGTCGATTCCAGCGTGGGCGGCAAGACCGCGATCAACACACCGGCAGGCAAGAACCTTGTCGGCGCATTCCACCAGCCATCGCTTGTGCTGGCCGATCCGCTGGCGCTTGATACGCTGCCTTTGCGCGATACGCGCGCTGGCTATGCCGAAGTCGTCAAGTACGGGCTGATCGACGACGCCGCATTCTTCGAATGGTGCGAAACGAGCGCAGGAAAGCTGCTGGCAGGCGATCCCGCAGCACGCGAATTTGCGATTGCCAGAAGTGTGGAAGCCAAGGCGCGTATCGTTGCTGCGGACGAGAAGGAAACCGCGGGCGTTCGCGCGCTGCTCAACCTCGGCCACACTTTCGGACATGCGCTGGAAGCTGAAACCGGCTTCTCGGATCGGCTGCTCCACGGCGAAGGCGTTGCGCTTGGTATGGTCATGGCAGCACGGTTCTCGGCAAGGCAAGGCTTGATGACCGGGCAGGATGCCGAACGGATCGCCGCGCATATCGGCGGAATCGGCTTGCCAGCAACGCTTTCGTCGCTGTCGCTCAACTGTGATGGTCGCAAACTTGCCGACCATATGCTTCACGATAAGAAGATGGACGCCGGAAGCCTGCCATTTCTGCTGATACGCGGTATCGGGCAAACCTTCCTTGCCAAGGATGTCGATCTGGCAAATGTCGCAGCGTTCCTTGATGAGGAACTGGCGCGCTGATGCACGGGCGCGCGGACAACCGTCCGCACGCCATCGGATCGATCACTTTCCGGTGAATGCCGGTTTGCGCTTTTCCAGAAATGCCTTGCCGCCCTCGGCAGCGTCGGCACTGTCACCAGCTTGCCACTGCCCTTCGGCCTCGATCAGCAGCGCGCTGGCGTAGTCCGCTTCAAGCGCCTTTGCCATGTTCTGACGCATCGTGCCAAGCGCAACGGTCGGCCCTGCCGCAAGGCGCGTGGCAAGCGCCATTGCTTCATCCTGCAATGCGGCATCGTCTACCGCCTTGTAGATCAGGCCCCAGTTCTCGGCCTTCTCCGCGCCGATCTTTTCGCCCAGCATCATCATCTCGGTCGCGCGGGCCTTACCGACCAATCGCGTCAGCATCCAGGACGCTCCGCCATCGGGCACCAGACCGATGTTCACGAAGGCTTGCAGGAAATAGGCGCTGCGCCCGGCAATCACAAAATCCGCAGCCAGCGCAATGGAACAGCCTACGCCTGCGGCAGGGCCGTTCACGGCCGTGACCACGGGCACCGACAGACGCGAAAGCGTCAGCATCAGGGGATTGTAGGCCTGTGTCAGCGCGGTGTATGCGCCCCGCCCGCCAGCGATCGAGCGGTCGCCACGCGCCGCAAGATCGGCACCCGAACAGAACGCGCGGCCCTCACCCGTGATCAGAACAGCACGGGCACCATCAAGGTCGTTCACCGCATTGGCAAGTTCCAACGCCATGTCGGGCGGGCAGGCATTGAGCCGTTCGGGCCGGTTGAGCACGATCTTCAGAACATTGCCGACACGTTCGACGCGAATGGTCTCGTATTGCATCCGGGCACCCTCTCCTATGGACCTGCGCGCAAAGCGCTGCTGCAAAGCCATATCGCTTCGCTACGACAAAGCCACCAGATTTAATTGACCAATTAAGCTGATGCCTTGCCGCAACAGCGTGTTAGGCACCAGATTGGAGCGCGCAACCCGAGATTTTGACAGGGAGCCTTCGGATCAGTCGGCGTTTGCCTGCGCGAACGCCGCCGCCGCACCGAACAGGCCCGGCTGCGGATGGGTGATCAGCTTGACCGGAATCGCCGCCATCAGCCCTTCGAACCGGCCCTTTGCGCGGAATCGGTCCGCAAAGCCCGACCGAACCAGCGTATCCTTGATCCGCAATCCAAGGCCACCCGCCATGACTACCGCCGTTGCGCCATGTGCCAGAGCCAGATCGCCTGCCACGCTGCCCAGCGAAAGGCAGAATCGGTCAACCGCCGCTGCGGCAAGGCTGTCTTCGCCTGCGGTCCCAAGCTCCCACAACTCGCGGTCGGTTCGTGGGGTAAAGGGCCGGTGCTGAAGATGCGCCAACGCCTCGTAAATATCGACGATACCCGGCCCCGCTACGACGCGCTCCACCGAAACGCGGCGATGGCGTTTGCGCAAACCGGCA
Source organism: Novosphingobium sp. (assembly GCF_049240505.1). Taxonomy (GTDB): domain Bacteria; phylum Pseudomonadota; class Alphaproteobacteria; order Sphingomonadales; family Sphingomonadaceae; genus Novosphingobium. The sequence goes on along the minus strand of NZ_JBMLSM010000056.1, from coordinate 12,295 downwards.
AGGATCGCATCCTCGATGGCATCAAGCGGGGCAAAGTCGATGTGCCCACCCTCGGTCGGGACCACCCGATAGCTCGACGGATCACGCCAGAGTTGTGCCACACCAAGACCTGTGCCCGGTCCCACCACGCTGATCACACCAGCATCTGGCAAGGGTTCTTCCGGGCCGGACAAATGCAGGAAGTGATCCTGATCTGCCTGTGCCACGGCGTGCGCCACTGCAGCAAAATCGTTGACCACGACATAGCGATCTGCGCCCAGCTTTTCCGGGATGAGCGCCGGGCGGATGATCCACGGATTGTTGGTGAACTTGATCACCTCGCCACCCACTGGTCCGGCAACCGCAATGGCCGCTGCCTTGGGCAACAAGCCACCTTGCTGCCGTCCGAACTCTTCCCACGCGAGTTGGAAAGAGCCGTACTCCGCTGTCTTCAGCGTCACCGCCTCTCCCAGGGAGAGAACGCGCCCGCCCGCCACTTCTGCGATGGCAAAGCGCGCATGGGTGCCACCGATATCGACTGCTACTACCTGCATTCCATCCCCCGAAGCGCGCTGCGCTGTCAAAGCCCCGCCGCTGCGAGCATGGCAGAACCGCCTCGCTCTGCCGGATCCGAGTGCTCCCGCATCAGCGCGAAGAGTTCGCGCCCTACGCCAAGCCCGCTGGCCGGTGCAACCGAATCCGAGCGCGCATTCCATTCCGCTTCGGGGACCAGCGCAGTCAGTTCACCGCTATCGGCGCAGACCCGAACAACATCGCCATCGCGCAGTTTGGCCAAAGGACCGCCCAATTTTGCCTCGGGCGAGACGTGAATAGCGGCGGGCACCTTACCCGATGCGCCCGACATGCGGCCATCGGTCACAAGCGCCACCTTGAAACCGCGATCCTGCAGCACGCCCAGCGGCGGGGTCAACTTGTGCAATTCGGGCATACCGTTCGCCGCCGGTCCCTGGAACCGCACGACGACGACGACGTCCTTTTCCAGCTCGCCCGCCTTGAATGCCGCCAGAACGGAGTTCTGGTCCTCGAACACGCGGCAGGGCGCCTCGATCGTCCAGCGCGAAGGATCGACGGCGCTGACCTTGATCGTCCCTCGCCCGAGATTGCCGCGTAACAGACGGAAACCGCCTTCGGCCTGAAAGGGCGCGGCCACGGGGCGCAGAAGCGCCGCATCTGCCGAAACCGCAGGTGCGGGTTCCCACGCCAGCACATCGCCATCCATCACAGGCTCCTGCGCGCCTTCGTCCAGCGACTTGCCATAGACGGTCATGATATCCGCATGAGCCAGCCCTGCGCCGATCAGTTCGCGGATCACGTAAGGCATCCCGCCCGCCGCCGCAAAGGCGTTCACGTCGCCCGCGCCATTGGGATAGACGCTGGCAACCAGCGGCACGACGCGGCTCAGTTCGTCCATGTCGTCCCAATCGATCTGGATACCGGCGGCGCGCGCAATAGCGGGCAAATGGATCACATGATTGGTCGAACCGCCAGTTGCAAGCAGGCCGACAATCGCGTTGACGATCGCCTTTTCATCCACGCAAAGGCCGAGTGGCCGATAGTCGTCGCCGTTCCATCCGATCTGCGCCACGCGATGCACCGCAGCGCGCGTCAGTTCCTGCCGCAGTTTCTGACCGGGCTGAACGAAGCTGGAGCCGGGCATATGCAGCCCCATCATCTCCATCATCATCTGGTTGGAATTGGCCGTGCCATAGAACGTGCAGGTTCCTGCCGAGTGATAGCTCGCGCTCTCGCTTTCCAGCAGTTCGTCCCGGCCCAGCTTGCCCTCCGCATAGAGCTGGCGGATGCGGACCTTTTCCTTGTTCGGCAAACCGCTCGGCATCGGCCCTGCCGGAACGAGGATCGTCGGCAGATGGCCAAACCGAAGCGAGCCGATCAAAAGCCCCGGCACGATCTTGTCGCAGATCCCCAGCAGCAGCGCGCCTTCGAACATCGCATGGCTCAGGCCCACAACCGTCGCCATTGCAATGTTATCGCGGCTGAACAGCGACAGTTCCATCGAATCCTGCCCCTGCGTCACCCCATCGCACATCGCAGGAACACCACCTGCGACCTGCGCCGTTGCCCCCACTTCGCGTGCGAAAATCTTGATCTGCTCAGGGTAGCGGCCATAGGGCTGATGCGCCGAAAGCATGTCGTTATAGGCAGTGACGATGCCGATGTTCATCGCCTTGCCCGATTTGATCAGCGCCTTATCATCGCCCGAAGCCGCAAAACCGTGCGCAAGATTGCCGCAGGATAGTTGCGGCCGATTGAGGCCCTGTTCGCGGGAACGCTCGATCAGATCGATGTAAGCGGCGCGGCTGTCACGCGAACGCTCGACAATGCGCTGGGTGACACGCTCGACAATGGGGTTGAGAGGCATCATTCGCTCCAGTAAATCGTGACGGGCGGGCCGTAGCCAAGCAGGAAATCGGTAACCGGATATCGGTCATCACCAGCGAGCGCACTTTCCAGAAGCGCTTTCTTCGATGCGCCGGTCACCACCAGGATGATTTCGCGTGTTGCCTTCAGCGCGCGAGCGTTCAACGTCAGCCGATTGAACGGCGCTTCTGGCGGAAGGGGAATGGGGGTAGTGGCAATGACTGCTGGCCCCGGTCTGACATGCGCTGTCATTTCAGGAAATAGAGACGCGACATGCCCGTCTTCGCCCATGCCGAGCCAGACAAGATCGAAAGGCGCAACATCGACGCCTTCGGCCAAGCGTTCAAAATCCGCACCCGAGGCGCCAAGCGCCGAGTAAATCTTGCCGAAATTGCTGGCGGTATGATCATCGGGCACGCAGCGATCATCGGTCAGCGCGATCGTCACGCTTGACCAATCCAGCGGGCGGTCCTGCAATAGCGCCAGAACCTTGATGGGCGTAGATCCGCCCGTGAAGGCAATCCGCTTATGCCCCGGCGCAGAAACCACGCGCGCGATATGATCCGCCACGGCAGCGGCATCACCCGGCTGCGCCCAAACAACAGAAGCTGGCACGCGGTCAGTCATTCCAGCTTCTCCCGTCACGCTCCGTTAGCGCGATGCCTGCATTCGGCCCCCATGAACCCGCAGCATAAGGCTTTGCCTCCATATCGGTGTCAGCCCAGACCTTGCGGATGGCATCGACCCATTTCCACTGCGCCTCCACTTCATCACGGCGCACGAAAAGAGTCTGCTCACCCTCAATCAGATCAAGCAGCAGTCGTTCGTAAGCGATGCGACGGCGAGCCTTGGCAAAAGCGGTGGTGAGCGAAAGATCGAGATTGACTTCGCGTAGCACGATTCCGCCGCGATCAAGGCCCGGTTCCTTGGCCATGACTTGCAGGCGTACATACTCTTCAGGCTGCAAGCGAATGACCAGACGATTCGCCCGCAACCGCCCGCCGCGCTCGGCAAAGACGTTGTGCGGCACCTGCTTGAACTCGACGACGATTTCGCTCCGCCGTTCTCCCAAGCGCTTGCCCGTGCGCAAATAGAACGGCACACCGGTCCAGCGCCAGTTGTCCACGTGCGCCTTGATCGCCACGAATGTTTCGGTGTCGGAAACCTCGCCCAAATCTTCCTGATATCCGCTAACCGAAGCGCCCTTTACCGCGCCGGTGCGATACTGCCCGCGTACCATCTCCTCGGCCTTGACCGGGCGCAGGGCGCGCAAAACCTTGACCTTTTCGTCACGGATCGAAGTCGCATCGAGGTTCGCAGGTGGTTCCATCGCGGTCAGCGCCAGAAGCTGCAGCATATGGTTCTGCACCATGTCGCGCAGAGCGCCGGTGTCGTCGTAAAAGCCTTTGCGCCCCTCAAGACCAACCGTTTCGCTGACCGTGATCTGCACATGGTCGATACCGCCCGCATTCCACAACGGCTCGAACATCATGTTGGCAAAGCGAAGAGCCATCAGGTTCTGCACCGTTTCCTTGCCAAGGTAATGGTCGATACGGAATATCTGTTCCTCGGCAAAAGCTGCGGCCACCGCATCATTGATACGGGTCGACGATGCAAGATCGTTGCCCAGTGGCTTTTCAAGGCCGATCCGCACGTTTTCATGAGCAAGCCCGGCCCGCTTCAATCCTTCGATCGTCGGTTCAAAGAGGAACGGCGCGGTCGACAGGAAAATCGACAGACCACATGATGTGTCGCCCAGCTTCTTGGCCAGTTCGCCAAATCCGTCGATGTTCGAAGCATCCAGCGTCTGGTACTCAAGCCGTTCCAGAAAGCTCGCCAGCTTTTCCTCGTCGCGCCGGTCTTCGGGCAGGAACTCGGCGAGTGCGGCGCGCGCGAATTCGCGGAACTCGGCATCATTCAGTTCCGAACGCGCGGTGCCAACGATCCGCAAATCAGGCCGGATCAGCCCATCCTCGTGCAAGGCATAGAGCGAGGGCAGCAGCATACGCCGCGAAAGGTCGCCGGTTGCGCCAAACAGCAGCAGGGCCGCGCAGCTCGTTTCGATCATCGACGCAATTCTCCCCTTGGCATTGCGGGTCGCTGAAACCAGCCACAACCCGTGCCTCGCACAGAGGCCCTAGACACTAAGTCCGGCCGGTTCAGCACGCATATGTATGCAGGATAGCTATGCGTGCAAATGCAGCCGACGATGGTTTGCACCGCACCATCGTCAACTGCAATGCCGACACAGAGGTTTCCGCCTATTTGCCCGGCTGCAGCCGGACGGCAAGACCACCCCCGGGGGCGAGCCACGCGGGCAGGACATCGCCCTTCTTCACCTTCAACGTGGCGTAAGCGATGCGATGGCGTGCCTCGGTTTCATAAGTTGCGCCTTCGCCATCCTTCCAAACCGTAGCAGTGTAAGTCTTGCCGGTATCAAGGAAATCAAGTGACAGCGACACATCACGCGCTGTCGCGTCGTTCACCCCACCGACGTACCAGTCCGCACTGTTGCGGTCCTTGCGCGCGAATATCGCAAAGTCGCCCACTTCCCCGGCAATCAGGTGGCTTTCGGACCAGTCGGCAGGCACCTGCTTGATAAAGGCCAGTTCCTTCGGATGCGCCTCAAGGCTTTCGATAAAGTCCGCCGCCATCTGGATTGGCGAATAGAGCGCGAGATACAGGCCAAGCTGCTTGGCCAGCGTGGATGCCAGCGGCACCTTGTTTGCCCCTTCAAGGCTGAGGATGCCGGGCGTGTAGTCCATCGGGCCGGACAGCATACGGGTGTAGACGAGCGTTGGCTCATGATTCGGGCCGTTGGCGAACTGGCCCCAGGCATTGTATTCCATGCCCCGCGCGCCTTCGCGGTCGATCCAGTTGGGATAGGTGCGCCGAAGGCCAGTGTCCTTGACCGGTTCATGCGCGTTGATGGCGATGCGATACTTCGCAGCAGTTTCCACAACCTTCAGATGATGCTGCACCTGCCGCTGCCCATCATGGTATTCCATCCGATAGGTGTCCGGCGCATCACCCGGTGCAAGGATGCCGCCCGCATCGGCCACGTATCCGGTCTTCACCGCCCGCACGCCAACCCGGTCATAAAGCTTCATCGCATCGTCAAGCTGCGCTTCGTAGTTGGCGATATTGCCACCGGTTTCATGATGGCCGATCAACATGACGCCCTTCTTCGCGCCATATTTCGTCACCGCTTCCAGATCGAAATCGGGCGTTGCCTGTGTGTAGCTGAAGTCTTTGCCGCTGCCGAACCACGTGCCGTTCCAGCCCTTGTCCCAGCCTTCGACCAACACACCGCCGAAGCCATGCTTCGCTGCAAAGTCGATATATTGCCTGGTCCGCGCCGTGGTCGCGCCGTGGGTCCGCCCTTCTGCCCATGACCAGTCGCCACGGATCATGCCCCACCAGATACCGATGTATTTCATCGGCTTGAAGTAGGATACGTCACCGATCTTGTTCGGCTCATTGAGATTCAGTTCAAGGTCATTCTCGACAATGCCCTTTGCGCCATCGGCAATGCGGATCGTACGCCAAGGCGTGTTGAACGGCAGTGTTCGCATTACCTTGGGGCCGCTTGACGAAGGCGCGAGCGTCGCCCGAAACGAAGTGCCGGTTTGCCGCTTCAGCCACATCGCTGAATAATCGACCAGCGCAGCCTCATGAAACGACAGGTGCGTTCCATCACTCAGCTTCATTGTGATGGGCGTATGTGCAGTGGAAACGCCACCGATAGGCGTCTTTTGATAGACCTGCTCGTACCGGTTCCACTCACCGCCCGGAATCCACCAGGCAGTCCCGTTCTGCGCCACGTTAAACTCGGTCAGTTCGTCGGCGATTTTCATCACCTTCATCGCGCCCTGATCCGGCAGTTCATAACGAAAGCCAACGCCATCGTTGAAAAGGCGGAAGCGCACGTTCATGCGGCGGCCACCCCAGTCCGGCACCTGCTCGAACTTCACCAGCAATTCGTTGTGATGATCGGTGACGTGTCGCCGCTCGCCCCACGGCTGCTCCCACGTCTCCTTGCCCGATCCAGTTTCGCTGCCGACGATTTTCTGCCCGCGCTGCATGGTCGGACCATCGCTGGTGATGAAGCCCAGCATCGACGAACCGATCAGCAGCTTGCCCTTGCGCGTCACGCTGTAAAGCGGGTGGCCGTCATTGTCGGTCGTGACTGAAACCTCAAGGCTGCCGTCCGGCGACGAAGCCGTCACAGTCTCGGCAAAAGCAGGCGTCAACAGGGCGCACGAAAGGGTCAGCGCCAGCGGCGCTGCACAGGTCAGATTGTACCGCATCAGATCCTCTCTTCGATCAGCAGCGCGCCAAAAGGCGGAAGCTGCCCCACATTTGCGCCGTTGACCGACGCGATTTGCTTGCCGTCACGCACCAGCCCTTGTGGCCAGACCACGGGAACCGACGACAGGTTGAATAATCCTGCAATCGATTGTTCACCTGAAACGCGGCGAATAGCAAGAAGGCATTCGTCTGCATGAAGCACTTCGAATCTGCCCAGACGCAATGCCGGGTTATCACGTCTCAGGCGAAGCATCGCCGTGGTGAGATTGAGCAGTGAATTCGGATCTGCTTCCTGCCGATCAACGGCACGCGCGAGATTCTCCTCTCCCACCGGCAACCACGGTGCGCCAGACGTAAAGCCCCCCTCAGCCGATTGTATCAACCACGGCATCGGCGTGCGCGCACCATCACGCGAAAGCGTGAGCGGCCAGTTGGCGATGGCTTCCGGGTCCTGAAGTTGCTCGAACGGGATATCGACTTGGCCCAGCCCCAGTTCTTCTCCCTGATAGACAATGATGTTGCCGCGCAACGAAGCAAACAGCATGGCCTTCAATCGCGAAAAGGCCTCGCGCTCTTCGGGTTTGCACCAGCGAGATACCGCGCGCGGGGCATCATGGTTCTCGAACGCCCAGCTAGGCCAGCCAATTCCCGGCTCATCCGGCCACTTGGCCACGGCTTGTTCCACGAACTTCGGTGTCAGCGCATCGGCATAAAGGAAGTCGAAGCCATAGGCGCTGTTCAGGTGGTCTTCCCCTGCTGTAAACGCCTTCATCTCCGTCTCGGCCAGATCGCCGCCCACTTCGGCCACGGTGAACACTGCGCCGTATTCATCGCACAGCCGCCGAACGCGATGGATGAAACCGATGATGTCCGGATGCGACTGGTTGTAGATCTTGAGCTGATAGTCGAACGGCCGCGTCTTGCGGCGGCCATCGTCAGGCGCCGGTGGGTTATCGCGCAAAGTCGCATCGTGCATCAGGAAGTTGAGCGCATCGAGCCGAAAACCATCCACACCCCGATCGAGCCAGAAGCGCATAACACCCAGCAAGGCTTCCTGAACGTCAGGATGGTGCGCATTCATTTGCGGCTGGCTTGAAAGGAAATTGTGCAGATAATACTGCCGCCGCCGCGCGTCCCACGTCCATGCAGGGCCACCAAAGACGGATTGCCAGTTCGAAGGCGGCGAGCCGTCGGGCTTTGGGTCGGCCCAAACATACCAGTCTGCCTTCGGATTCGTGCGGTCCTGCCTGCTTTCCTCGAACCATGCGTGCTGGTCAGAGGTGTGGGCATAGACCTGATCGATCGTGACTTTCAGCCCGAGTTCGTGCGCACGCGCCACCATCGCGTCAAAATCGGCGAGCGTGCCGAAGATCGGATCGACCCCGCAATAATCAGCCACGTCATAGCCGAAGTCCCGCATGGGTGACGTGAAGAACGGCGAAACCCAGATCGCATCGACGCCAAGCCGCGCGACATGATCGAGCCGGGATGTGATCCCCGGCAGATCGCCGATGCCATCGCCGTTGGAATCACAAAAGCTGCGGGGGTAGATTTGATAGATCGCCGCACCGCGCCACCACGGCGCGATATCGGACGTCTGTCGTGTTGCGAATGCTGCTTCCGAAGTGTTCATCGAACCGAGGTTTCCGGGGAGGGAGTGATGCGGCAGACCATGCTGCCGAAGGCGGGAAGATCGACCGTGACCGAACCGGGGGCGCTGACCTGCACCGGACAGGGGCCGAAAAGGCTTTCAAGGCTTTTTGCAGACGCACCGATCACGCTTTGCGCGCTTACCGGCTTGTCCGAAGTGTTGAACGCAATCAGATACTCGTTACCGCTGACGGGATCGAAGCGGGATACGGAAAAGACACCGGGCTCTTCCGAATACGTTCGCGTAACCTGACGCCCCCGTGCCAATGCCGGATGGTCCTTGCGCAACTTCGCCAGCGTTGCGATCAGGCGATAGAGCGGGTGGGCGGCATTGAAGTTTGCCGTCTTCGTCGAGGCGTTCGAACCAAGCAGCACGTTATCGTTGTAGCTTGCCGTCTTGCTGGCAAACATGTCCTCACGCGCGTCCTGATCGTGCCCATCACCGACAAAGCCTTGCTCGTCACCATAGTAAATGACCGGCGAACCACGCAGGGTCATCAGCATGACGTGCGCAAGACTGACGCGCGCCAGCAGTTCGGTGTCCGAAATGCCGGGTCTGTCTTTGCGGATCAGCGTGGAGAAGCGACCCATATCGTGATTGCCAAGGAAAGTCGGCATGGCAAGCGCCGCCACCTCGCCCCCTTCGTACAGCACGTCGCCATCGAACGTATCGGCGAGAACTTCAGTGCCCTTCCCCTGCCCCAAAACCGCGCGGACCGCACCCTGAAACGCGAAATCGAGCACCGCAGGATAGCCGTCTCGGCGGGTGTAACGGGCAATTGTGCCTGGATCGGAACCCTCATGCGCCACTTCGCCAAAGATAGTGAAATTGGGAATGCCCGCCTGCCTTGCGGTATCCAGCATGGCCGGAATGAAAGCCCGCCAGAAACCGGGATCGACATGCTTTGCCGTATCGATGCGATAGCCATCGATGCCGAACCGCCTGATCCAGTCGGCATATATCTCGATCATGCCAGCACGCACGCGGGGATGTTCCGTGAAGAGATCGTCCAACCCGGCGAAATCGCCGAAGCGGCTGTTTTCACCCCGAAACGTGGTGTCACCACGGTTGTGATAGAAGATCGGGTCGTTCAGCCACGCGGGAGTCTTCGCATTCCGCTCTGCCAGAGGCACCACAGGCGTGTAAGCCGCGCCCGGATCGACGAGTTGCGCAAAGTTCGCCTCAGTCGAATCCTCGTCACCTGCAAAGCCGGGATTGATCATTGGGCTATCAAGGCCGCCTTTGCGTGAATAGGGCCAGTTCGCCCGGTCGCGATAGGTATACAGCCCTTCCTCGTATCGGATCACGTCAGCAGTGTGGTTGGCGATGATGTCCATATAGACCTTCATCCCCCGCGCGTGCGCGGCGTCAATCAGCGCCTTGAATTCGGCGTTTGTACCGAAATGCGGATCGACCCGCGTGAAATCTGTCACCCAATAGCCGTGATAGCCAGCGCTCTCCTGGCCCGGAGCGCCCTGCACCGGCTTGTTCTGAAAGACCGGTGCAACCCAGATAGCGGTTGCACCGAGGCCTTGCAGATAATCGAGCCGCGCCATCAAGCCCCTGATGTCACCGCCGTGATAAAAGCCCTTGGCCGAAGGATCGAAGCCCGTCTTGTAACGGTCGCCTCTCAAGCCGCCTGCATCGTTTGTCGCGTCACCATTCTCGAACCGGTCGGGCAGTAGGAAGTAGATCGTCTCGCCCGCTGCGGGGCGCGCACGAACTTGCGCCAATGGCACTTCGGCCATCGCCGGTTGCGCGATGCAAAGCGCCATCAGCGACGCCACAAACAGCTTACGCATGACCATCTGCCCGGTCAGCATTTCCGATCTTGGGCCAAACCAAAGCTGACACCCGCATTCTCCCGCAGTGTGTAGTTGACTGTGCCTTCTGCGGGCACGTTCCCGCAAGGGGGTGGAGGAGGCGGGATGGGACCGCCCCCTCCGAGGGAGCCATCAGAACTTGTAGTTGAACCCGGCCATGAAACGGCGGCCGTAAGTCTGATAGTTACGGATCTGCAGCGGCGCGCCGCTATCTACCGAGACGAACGGCTCGTCGGTCAGGTTCTGGCCCTGCAGGAACAGCGACAGACCGTTGAGCGGGCTGCTGGGCTGGAAATCGTAACCGACCTGCGCATCCACAATGGTTTCCTTCAGCGCACGGCGCAGTTCGCGCTCACCACCGAAGCCGACGAAGATGCCCTGGAACGAAGACCGGTAGCGCGCCGAAGCACGAGCATTGAACCCGGCCTTTTCGAAGAACAGCGTGCCCGACGCGACCCAGCGTGAATAGTCCGGCAGGTCCATCGATTGCGCATTCGGCCCCGGTTTGATCGAGGTCTTGGTATAGCCAAGGCCGCCCGTGAAGCCGAAACCGCCAAGCGCGGGCGTAATTACGTCAAACGGCAAGGTGCCCGCCAGTTCCAGACCATAGAGCTTGCCCCCGGAGCCGTTGACCGCCGTATTCAGCGTGCCGACAAAATTGGTGATCGGCACAGGCGCCACAATTGGCAGGCCAGTGAAATCATACGGCACGACATCCTTGTAGATGTAATTGTCGAGCTTCTTGTAGAACATCTGCAAGCCCAGATAGCCCTTGCCGCCAAAGTACTTTTCGATGTTCAGGTCCGCCGCCCATGCCCGATAAGGTTCAAGCTGCGGATTGCCGCCGTTGCCGGTGATCACGCCGCTGTTTACGTTGTAGCTGTAGTCCAGGCTGACCTTCATGTCCTCAAAGCGTGGGCGCTGAATTTCGCGGGCTGCGGCCACGCGCACCACCCAGTCACCCGGCAGGCGGAAGTTCAGGTTCAGGCTGGGCAGGAAATCCCAGTAGCGCGCGCCGCGAACCACCGGCACAAGGCTGGCCGAAGCGAGGTTCTGGAACCCGCGCGACTTCTGCTCGGTGTTCTGCGCCAGCAGGCCGATGTTGCCGTCCATCTCGACGGCGCCGAACGCGGCCTTGAGGTCACCCTTGATATAGATCGACATGACCCGTTCGGTTACTGAATAGGCCTTGGCCGGAACGTCCTTGCTCGCGTTCAGCGTCTTCACGTAGACGCCATCCTCCAGCATCTGGAAGGGATCATAACCGATGATCGGGCCTGCACCGATGAACGAAAGATCGGTCGCGCCGGTGCGGTACTGTTCGGGCACCACCAGCGACTTTGCGCCGTTGGCAAGGTTCAGGAAATACTCGACCGGGGTCTTGCCCTTTGTACGATCAACATAGGCCGTACCGACGGAGAGTTTGGACAGGAAGCTGTCGTCGAGTTCCTTGCCAACCTCAATCTGGAAGCTCTTGATCTCATCGTTGATGATGCGATCGTTGTAGTAACCTTCCTGTGACCCCAGCGGCGCACCAGCGCCCCACCCCAGCGGATCGGTAAGCACAATCGAATTGTAGTTGCCATAATCCAGAGTGTTGCTGACAAACTGCGTGCCGGTCGGTCCGCTCACGAACGTCACCGTGTCGGTCGCCCCCACGCCCATACCCGGTCCGGTCCCGGCATTGGTTTCAAGGGTCAGTTCGTTGCGATCCGTCTCGGAATAGCCGAAGTCGAACGATGCCGACCAGCCATCATCGCCAGTCCACGCAGCGTTGAACCCGCCGGAGAACACATCCGAATTGCGTTCGTAACCGTGGTTGTTGACCACCGCCTCAACGCCGGTGAACGTACCCTTGCTGATCAGGTTGCCATTGGTTTCGATGCCCGCGGGCGAAAGCTGCGCAGCGCTCCACATCAGCGGAAATTCCACGCCCCGCTTGATCTGCTTGTCCTTGAAGCTGCCGTAGAACGCATCGACCGTCAGCATCAGTTCGTCCACCGGCTTGAACTGGACGGTGCCCTGAATGCCAAGACGCTTGAGTTGCGTGGAAACGCCAAAGGGCTTCATGCCGCCGATGATCTTGGTGCCGTTCGGACCATCGGCATAACCCCAGGCTTCGAACTCCTGC
>NZ_JBMLSM010000055.1:0-6126 GCF_049240505.1 Novosphingobium sp. | reverse complement strand
ACCTTCGTAACCGCGACGCTCAGCGCTACGCCGGGGGCTGTATTCGCCTGCACTGAAATCTGGCGCGATCGATCAATACGGTCGATCTCCGCGGCGCTTAATGCCACTTCGACATCGGCGATTGCTGCCAGATCGACCAGCGTGCCTTGTCCGGTTCTGAGTGGCAGTGCCTGAACATCCGAGAGGGTCTGCCGATTAATTTCGTCGAGGCGCACGCGGACATCATAGCGCCGCCCGTCGGCTTCGAAGGTTCCCGCATCACTACCTCCGACCAGCGTACGGGAGGCCGCGGCAAGGCTGCGCGCCGATATGCCGAGGTCCGCTGCGCGGTCACGATCAAGCACAATCTGCAATTCGGGTCGGCCGCCCTCATAGGTGGAGCGGACGTCGACGAAATCGGGCCGGGCGGCGAGTTCACCTTGTAGCCATTGGGCATAATCGTTGATCGCCGCAGTATCACTTCCGGTGATGATAAGCTCGATGGCAGCTTGCCCGACACCTCCGCCGGACACCCAGGGAACCTCCGCCACAGATACCTCGCGCGCTCCGACGACACCTTCACTGAGGGCGTCGCGCGCGAAGGTCATCAGGTCATCTTGCGACAGGTCACGGGTCCGCTTGGGGGTCAGCCCGACATAGATATCGATTTCGTTGACCTTGGGATTCGTGCCGCTTCCCGCGCTCGCAAACACCAGTTCGACCTCCGGGTTTTCACGCAGGATGACATCAGCTTGCTGGGCTGCATCCCGCGCTCCGGTGATCCCTGTGCTCAGGGGCAGCTTGACCGTCGCGAGAAATTCCGATCGATCAGTGGTGGACATAAATGTGCTCGGCACAAGCCCGGCAAAAAATCCGCCGACAAGAACGCTCGCCAGAGCGCCAGCGAGCACCACATACCGTCTGCCAATTGCCCAGCTGACGAGTCGTTCGTAGCGCAAGCGCATCCCGACATGAAATCGCTCTATACGTCCCAGCCAGCCATCTTCCGGATGTTCCGGGCGCAGCAATCGGGCCGACAGGGCTGGCGTCAACGTGAAGGCAACCAGCATCGAAACGCTGACGGAAAACACGATCGCCAGTCCATATTGGAAGAAGAAACGCCCGACGATGCCCTCCATGAAGGCGATCGGCACGAAGACCGCCAGCGTTGCAAATGTGCCTGCCAGCACCGCCAGTGCGACGCGCTTGGTTGCCGCATGTGCCGCCTCGGTTGCATCCACGCCGGCATCGACATCATTCTGGACTGCCTCTACCACCACGATGGCATCATCCACCAACAGACCAATCGCCACAGTGAGTGCCAGCAGGGTGATCATGTTGATGGTGAAATCAAATGCGGCGAATGCGACGAAGGTGGAAACGATCGAGGTCGGAATGGCGAGTAGAACGATGATCGTCGCGCGCCAGCTCAACAGGAACAGAAAGGTTACGGCCACCACCAGCAACACCGCGATGACAAGATCGAACAGCACGTCCCCGATTGCCTGTTCGATGAAGCGCGATGTATCGCGTGCGATAACGAGTTCGACCCCATCCGGTGCACTTGCGCTTATGTCGTCGATTGCGGCCCGGATCTGCTCTGCGACTGCGACGGTGTTTTCACCACTCTGTTTGCGCACTTCGAGCACCACACCAGGCTTGCCATCGAGCTGCGCATAGCTGGTTTCATCTTCGACCGAATCTTCGACGCGGCCGACATCGCCTATACGGACGGTCTGGCCATTCGGGCGATAGGCAATCGGAATCCTCGCGAACTCGGCTGCGCTCGCCGCTTCGGCGAGTGTGCGGATGCCGAATTGGCGTGTCCGCCCCTCCGTCACCAGCCTTCCGCCCGGAAGCTCCGCGTTTTCACGCTGGATTGCCGAGAGCACATCGTCTGCCGTTATGCCGCGTGCACGCATGGCGGATGCATCCAGCCATATGCGCATTTCGCGTTCGCGCCCTCCGACAAGTTCGACCGAGCCGACCCCCGGAACGCGCTGCAACCGTTCCTTCACGTCCTCGTCCGCAAAGGTGGTCAGATCGCGGATCGGCATATCGCCGGACAAGAGAACTGACAGGATAGGCGCAGCGTCGGGATCAACCTTTTCGATCACCGGCGGCTCTGCATCGGCGGGCAGATCAGCACCAAGCCGCGACATCTTGTCACGGACTTCCTGGGCCATGAGGTCGGCGTCTTGTTCGAGCTCAAACTCGAGATTGACGATGCTCACCCCTTCGGCGCTGACAGAACGCATCTGACGCAGGCCCGCGATGGTGTTGAGCTGCTCTTCGACGATATCGGTGACTTCTGTCTCGATCGTCCCAGGCGACGCGCCGGGCAGTGTGGTGGTTACCGACACGTAGGGGAATTCGACTTCGGGAAACAGATCGACTCCGAGGCGACCGAAGGAAACAAGGCCAAGCACGACGAGCGAGACTATCAGCATCGTCGCAAAGACCGGACGCCTGATCGAAACGTCGGCCAGCCACATATTACTTCTCGCCGGTCGTGCGGCGCGGCTTCACCTGCTCGCCGTCGCGCAAGGTTGCCGGAGGATCGATGATCACTTCCTCGCCTGCGGTCAGGCCTGACCGTAGCCGCACCCTGTCGAGGTCGATGCTGTCGAACCTGACCTCGCGGCGCTGAGCCTTGCCATCACGGATGATGAAAAGATGGGCGGCGGAGCTGTCGCCGAGAATTGCTGTTCGGGGCAGAATGATGGCTGCCTCTGGCGGGATCTGGATCTCGGCTCGCGCTGCAAGGCCGGAGCTTATACGGTAGTTCGGATTGGCGATCGGCAGTCGCAATTCGACCATCCGGCTTTCAGGGTCGACCCGGTCGTTGATGATGTAGACGATGCTCTCGAACGGCGCGTCGAACCCTTCGATGAAAACGCGCGCGGGCATGTCTCGCCGCAGCATGTCGACATATTCCTGCGGCGCGTTGACAATCGCCGCGACGGTGCCGAGCTCCTGCAATTGAAGGGCCGCCGACTGGCCGCCTCCCGAGAATCGATTGTTGAGATAGACTCCTTCATCGACCAGGCGCGCGGTCACGACGCCGTCATAAGGAGCGCGGGTAATCGTATCACTCAGGGCCTGCTGCGCGGTGCCGAGTGCGGCATTGGCTTGCGCCTTTTGCGCGCGTGCTACGGCAAGCTGGGTCTCCACCGCATCGACCTGCGCTTTAGAAACGAAACCCTTCGGCGCAAGAGCTATCACGCGTTCATAGCGCCGTTCGGCTTCAATCGCTTGAGCGGTCGCAAGATCGACCGCAGCTTGTGCCTCTGCCACGTTCCGCTGATAGTCGGCTTGTCTGATACGAAAGAGCGGCTGTCCGCGTGATACCCTGTCACCGACTTTCACAAAGATCCGCTCGACCGGGCCTTCGGTGAGCGCTCCGATTGCACTGCTTTGTTTGGCAGCGATAGTTCCGAAAGCCTTCACGGGTTCGTTGAGCAATTCAGTCCGAGCGATCGATGTCTGAACCTCACGCGGGCCTTGCGGTGCTTCTTTTGCAGTCTGGTCCTCAGCCTCGCCGCCTGAACAGGCAGGCAGCAACAGAGCGGCGGCTATCAATGCAGGCACAGAAAGGCGAACTAGCATATGTAGGCGCCTCTGCCGCTCGCCAAAAGTTTGTCGTCAGGCCCAAAAATGCGGGCTTCGGCGACACTGATCTGACGTCCGGTTTTGACAACCTGTCCACGCGCAATGAGCGGGCCAGCGGTCGCGGGCCGATGATAATCGACCCTGAGGTCGGCCGTGGCCGTGGCCCGGGTGCCCAGCATAACCAAAGCGTAAAGGCCTGTGAGATCGATCAGCGCCGCAAGCACGCCGCCATGCGCCGCGCCAAGCACAGGGTTGGAGACGATTTCCTCGTGCCAGGGCATCGTGAGTTCAAGCCCGTCTTCCGAGCAGGATTGGATTTTCAGGCCGAGCCATTGATGGAAGGGCGCAATGTCGAGCATGTCTTGCAAGCCCGCCCGGTCAAGCACCATTGGCTGTTCGCTCATTGCCCCGATCCTGCCGGGCCGTGGTGGCGATTCAGAAAAACGAGGATTGCATTCGAAAATGCATCATTGGCATCGCCCACGACCATATGGGTGGCGTCTGCGATGTCGGTATATTCCGCATGGGGAGCGACTTGACGCAGGTGTGCAACGGCTTCTTCGGAAACAAGGTCGCTCGCCGCGCCGCGAATGAGATGAAGCGGAAGATCCAGACTGGCCGCCGCGTGGCTGAGTTCCTGAAACTGATGCTCCTGATTTTCGGGATTGCTCCGTTTGGCGGCCATGATGTTGCGGATGAACGCTGGATCCCAGTGCCAGTAAAAGCGGCCATCATCCTTTTGCCGGAGATAATGGCGCAGGCCAGCGCCAGCGCCGCGCTTACCGCGATGTGGCATGTAGCGTGCGATAACTTCCGCCGCTTCATCAGTTGACGCAAAGCCGGTTTCGACATGCTGTTCCATGAAGCCCACGACCCGCATTACGCCCTCTGGCTCCATGCGCGGTGCGACATCCACCAATGTGAGCGACGCGAAGCTGCCCTGGGCGAGCTCTCCTTCAGCAAGCAGCCCTGCCAGCCCACCAAGCGATGCACCGACCAGCGCGGGCTTGCGATCCATTCTGGATGCGACCGCAACAAGATCGGCCGCAAAGTCACGTATTTCATAAGCGCCGGCATTCGACCACGCGCTGTCGCCATGGCCACGCATGTCAAAAGCAATTGCGCAAAACCCGGAATCGGCAAGATCGCTCGTAACTCGCTTCCATGCTCTCCGGGTCTGCCCACCTCCATGAGCGAGCAAGACCGGCATCGCGTCAGGCGCGCCGGTGATCTCGGCGGCAAGTTCGATGCCGCCGGCTCCCTTGATGCTGGTTGGTATTGTGGCCATAGCAATTCGGTATACTGTAAGGTGCCTTACAGTAAATATCTTTATTCTCGTTTTGGGGAAGCTATGACCGGATCATGGTAACGCGCTCGGATCAGGCTGCCGATAAAACCGCAGCGAATTTTCTGACCGACACGGATCGGCTCGTCTTTCTTATGGAAGAGGTGACGCGCCGGCTGCGACGCACATTCGATACGTCCTTCGAACAATTCGGGCTCACCCGCACCCAATGGCGCGCATTGGCATATCTTTATCGAACGCCGGGCATGACGCAAACCGAACTTGCCCGGGAGCTTGAGCTGGAGCGAGCAAGCGTTGGTCAGGCCATTGACAGGCTTGAAGAACTGTCGCTCGTTGAGCGACGTAGCGCGGTGAACGACCGGCGCGTATGGCACATCCACCTTATGCCTGCTGCGGTTGAGCTATTACCGAAGCTTAGAGCCGAGGCCGACGCGGTCTACGGACGCCTGCTTGTCGGAACGGACATCGGTGAGCTGGACAAGTTAAGTGCGCTATTGGCCGCGATGCAGGACAATTTGGACCGCAATTAATCCGGTTTGAGTTTCGATATGTCTAGGGATGGTTGCGACGACGAAAGTCAGGTTTCCACCCATCATCGGTCATGAGCAGGGCCGATCCGGGATCCTGAAAGCAGCGTGGCGGATTTTGGCGGAACCAGACATTCAACTCGGTGGCCGGGAGTGACCGGGTCTGGGTCGGGAGCTGCATTTGCTGTTGCGATTGGCAATTCGCCAAAGCAGGTTGCACCTTATCGATGCTTCCGAACACATCCCCGATCACCAGAAGCTTTTCGATAGTTCGTCACAGCTTAGCCCGAAGTCCGGTTGGACATCCGCACCACGTCCCCGCCCTTGCGCAGCTGGTCCAGATGATCGCTCCACCATTGCGCCATCGCCACCCGTTCATCCCAATGCGCGCCGCGATGATAGGCCGCGCGCACCTTGTCGGTGTCGCCATGCGCCAGCGCGCGCTCGATCGCATCAGGGTTCCATTTGCCGCTTTCGTTGAGAAGCGTGGAGGCCATCGCGCGGAAGCCGTGCGCGGTCATTTCATCGGTAGCATAGCCCAGCCGCCGCAAACCGGCATTGATAGTGTTTTCGCTCATGGGGCGGGTGCGGGTGCGCACGGACGGGAAAACGTAGCCGGTCGGCCCTGTCACTGCCCTGACTTGCCGGAACAGCTCTACAGTCTGCCGCGATAGGGGGACATGGTGCGGCTTGCGCATTTTC
>NZ_JBMLSM010000054.1:0-6746 GCF_049240505.1 Novosphingobium sp. | reverse complement strand
CCCTGCTCTAGACCGCGCAGCCTTGCTGTTGCGAAAGGTCTGTCCATGCTTTCACCCGCCGATGCCCGCGAACGCTGCGAAGCGCTGATCGAGCGTGCGCGCCGTGCGGGCGCAGAAGCGGGCGATGCGGTCTATGTCGGCAGTTCGTCCGAATCGGTTTCGGTGCGGTTGGGCGCGCTTGAAGATGTCGAGCGGTCCGAATCCGAAAGCGTGGGCCTGCGTGTTTTCGTTGGCGGAGCGTCGGCCTCCATCGGATCGACCGACCTTGGCGATGCCGCGCTGGATGAGCTGGCCAGCCGCGCCGTGGCAATGGCGCGCCTTGCCCCGGCAGACAAGTTCGCAGGCCTTGCGGCCGAAGACCTCCTGCTGCGTGGCACTGTGCCCGATCTCGATCTGGACGATGCCACCGAACGCAGCCCTGCAGAACTGCGCCGCCTTGCCGAACAGGCCGAAGATGCCGCGCGTGCCATTCCCGGCGTGACCAACAGCGAAGGCGGCGGGGCCAGCGCCGGACGCGGGCTGTTCGCGCTCGCCACCAGTCACGGTTTTTCCGGTGCCTATGCCGCATCCAGCCACAGCGTTTCCGCCAGCGTCGTTGCCGGAGAGGGCAGCACGATGCAGCGCGATTATTCGTGGCGCAGCAGCCGTCATGCGGCAGACCTGCTCGGCCCCGAAGCCATCGGGCGCGAAGCGGGCGAACGCGCCGTGCGCCGCCTCAATCCCGGTCGGGTGAAATCGGGCGCGATGCCGGTAGTGTTCGATCCCCGCGTCGCCAATTCGCTGGTGGGCCACCTGCTTGGCGCAATGTCCGGCGCATCGATTGCGCGCCGTGCCAGCTTCCTGCTGGATCGCGATGGCCAGAAGCTGTTCGACAGTTCCATCACCATCACTGACGATCCGCTGCGCCAGCGCGGAATGCGTTCGCGTCCCTTCGATGGTGAAGGCCTGCCCACGGCTCCGCGCAAGCTGGTCGATGCCGGGCACATCACCGGATGGCTGATGGATGCCGCTGCTGCGCGTCAGCTTGGCGCAGCGCCCACCGGCCACGCCTCGCGCGGATCGTCGGGGGCGCCGCACGTCACCTCCAGCAACGTCGCCCTGCTGCCCGGCAGCGTCACCCCTGCCGCGCTGATGGCCGACATTGCCGATGGCGTCTATGTTACCGAACTGATCGGGCAAGGCGTGAATGGCGTGACCGGCGATTACAGCCGGGGCGCTTCGGGCTTCCGTATCGTCAATGGCGAGATTGCGGATGCGATCGCGGAGTTCACCGTCGCGGGCAACCTGATCGACATGTTCGCAGCCATGACCGCCGCCGATGATCTGGAAATCTATCGCGGCATCGATACGCCAACCCTGCGCGTCGACGGCATGAGCGTGGCGGGCGATTGAACCGTCAGCTGCTCACCTTGCGCACCAGACCGTCGACCAGCACTTCCAGCCCGTTGGCATAGCTGGCGTCCAGATCGAACATCCGCTTGAGATGATCGGCCATTGCCGCGTTCTCGCGGTAAAGCGCCCAACCCACGGTCAGCGATAGCACCGATGCCTGCGCTTCAAGCGCGGCCTCCACGCTGAAGCCATAGTCGCACAACGCGCCTGCAATCGCCTGCGCGCGGCCTTCGTCCGCTTCGCGTGCAGGCGTTGCCACGGCCAGCAGTCGCGCGGAATCGCGGTGCCCGCATAACACTTGTGCCAATCCGCGGCCCAATTGCAGCAGCCACGTCCGCGCATCGGCGCACGCGGCAAGCCCGGCGCGTCCTCGCGCGTAGATATCCTCGGCCATCATCGAGAGCAGTTCGGCCTTGTCGCGCACATGCCAGTACAGCGCCGGGGCCTGTACCGAAAGCCGCGCGGCCAGCGCACGCATCGTTATGCCGTCAAGCCCTGCATCCTCCAGCAACGCAAAGCCGGCGCGCAGGATGCCGTCTCGATCGATGGAAATGTCGCGTTGACGGGCCATGCCTCCGTTTGACAATTTAACAATGTTAAGTAAAGTGGCGTTGCAGTTTGGGAGAACGGCGATGATTCACGTGCGCAACGCCTGGCATGTCGCCTGCTGGGCGATGGACCTGGAAACGGCTCGGCCATTTGCGATTACCATCGCGGGCGACCCGATCGTTATTGCAAGGATGGAAAGCGGCAGGCTGATCGCGCTGGAAGACCGCTGCGTTCACCGCCTTGCCCCGCTTTCGCTCGGGCGGTGTGAGGGTGAAAGCCTGCGCTGCATGTATCACGGCTTCCGCTTCGCTGCCGATGGCGCTTGCGTTGAAATCCCGGGACAGGACATGATCCCGGCAACCGCGCGGGTGCGTGCCTATCCGGTGGAAGAGCGGCATAGCTGGGTATGGGTGTGGCTGGGCGATCCGGCCAGGGCCGATCCGGCGCTGATCCCGCAGGCCGTGGGCTTTGACGATCCGGGCTATATTCTTGGGCGCGGTCAGCTGGACTATGCGGCCAATGCGCAACTGATCCACGATAACCTTTGCGATTTCACCCATCTGGCCTTCGTCCATCCTGCCAGCTTTGGCGCGGACGAGGAATGGGCGCGTACCCGGCCCAAAGTCACGCAACTGCCGCGCGGCGTGCGCTTCGAACGCTGGGTGCGCAATCAGTCTGGCGGGCGATCCGGGCCGGAACGGGTCGATGTCTGGTCATGCTACGAATATCACGTCCCCGGCATTCTGCTGATGCCGACGGCGTCCTACCCGGTCGGCACCGCAGACCGTCTGGGCGATGCACCGCCTCCGCCGGACCTGCCGAAAACCGGGGTCACGTTCACCAGTCAGGCGGTGACCGCGCTGACCGATACCACCAGCCGCTATTTCTTCAGCTGGGGGCCGCACCGCGATCACGGCGACGAAGCCTTGCGCGATCTGCTGATGGGCCTCGCCGCAAAGGCTTTTGCCGAAGACAAGACCATGATCGAAGCGCAGCAGCGCGTGATCGACCTGGACCCGGCGCGCCAACCGATGCCCGCCACTTTCGACAAGGGCGTTGTGCTCTATCAGCGCCTAGTCGAACGGCTGGCGCGGGAAGGGGCGGCTTCGGAAGCCGCCTGATCGCTCAGATCAACCCGGCCAGCGGGCTGCTGGGGTCGGCATACTTGCGCGTCGGCATACGGCCCGCAAGATAGGCATCGCGCCCCGCCTGCACCGCCAGCTTCATGGCACGGGCCATGCGGATCGGGTCTTTTGCTTCGGCGATGGCGGTGTTCATCAGCACGCCGTCGCAACCCAGTTCCATCGCCACGGCGGCTTCGGATGCGGTGCCCACGCCCGCGTCGACCAGCACCGGCACTTTCGCGCCTTCCACGATCAGTCGCACGGTGACCTTGTTCTGGATGCCAAGGCCCGAACCGATCGGCGCACCCAGCGGCATGACGGCCACGGCACCGGCATCCTCAAGCTGCTTGGCCGCAATCGGATCGTCCACGCAGTATACCATTGGAAGAAAGCCTTCCTTGGCAAGCACTTCGGTGGCGCGGATCGTCTCTACCATGTTGGGATAAAGCGTGCGCGCCTCGCCCAGAACTTCCAGCTTCACCAGATCCCAGCCCCCCGCCTCGCGCGCCAGCCGCAATGTGCGGATCGCGTCGTCGGCGGTGAAGCAGCCAGCGGTGTTGGGCAGGTAGGTGATCTTCTTCGGGTCGATGTAATCCGTCAGCATCGGGGCCTTGGGATCGGACACGTTGACCCGGCGCACGGCGACAGTGACGATTTCCGCGCCCGAAGCCTCAACCGCAGCGGCGTTCTGTTCGAAGTCCTTGTATTTCCCCGTGCCGACGATGAGGCGCGAACGGAAGGTGCGACCGGCAACGGTCCATGTGTCTTCGTTCAAATCCGTCACGTCAGTCTGTCCTCCACCCACGAAATGCACGATTTCCAGCACGTCCCCATCCGCAATCGCCACTTGGGCGAGCGTCGACCGGGGGACAATTTCGCCATTGCGCTCGACCGCCACTTTGGCGGGATCGAGTTCGAGACTGCGCACGAGATCGGCGATCGAGCCAGGGTTTGCGCGGCGCGGTTCGCCATTGACGGTGAGGGATAGCGTTGCGGTCATGCGGCCCGCTTTAGCGATGCCGCACAGGCGCGCAAGGCCGGTTTAGAAGCGTTCAGGTGCAGCTAGGTGCAGCTAGGTGCATCTAGGTGCACTTCAGGAATGGCAGGTGTTGGTGCGGATATTGATCAGGTGCGCCACGGCGACAAGCAGCACGCCGATGACTGTCAGCACCACTTCTTCGGCCCCGTGACCCACGGCAACCGCGCCACCCATAAGCGCAAGGCCAGTGCTGCCGATCATCAGCGGCAAAAACCGCCCGTGCCGCAGCGCGCCGATGCCGATGGTCAGCGCGCCAATGACCAGCGCAAAGGCAAGGCCCCAGCGGTGCCAGTCAGGATCGAGCAGCACGCCGCCGCCAATGCCCATCACGCCCACCAGAAATACGCCAGCCACGCAGTGCAGCAGGCACAGACCAGACAGGACCACGCCAAACCGGTCCAGCCGGGCACGCAGGGAAGGAAGGGCATCGCTCATCTCGCCGTCCATATATGTTATAGTATTACATGGCGCAAGTGAGGGACCGTAACAATTTTGCCCCAAGAGCTATGCGCGAGGCGCTGACAATCCCCTTGAGATTTCCGGGGCACAGGAGCAGGGCGGGCGCATGTCATCCACTGCCTCAAACCATGTCCCAAAGGACGCGCTCGCCCTTGCCCGCTGGCTGTTCATCGTCGCGCTGATGGTCGTGGCGATCGTTGCGGTGGGCGGGATTACAAGGCTTACCGAATCGGGGGTTTCGATCACCGAATGGAAGCCGGTGACGGGCACGATCCCGCCGATCACGGACGCGCAGTGGCAGGCGGAGTTCGACGCCTATCGCGCCACGCCGCAGTACCAGTTGATCAATGGCCCGGCGGGGATGACGCTGGAAACCTACAAGTTCATCTTCTTCTGGGAATGGATTCACCGCCTGATCGCGCGGACCATCGGCCTCGTCTTCGCCCTGCCGCTCGCGTGGTTCTGGGTGAAAGGCCGCATTCCGCAAGGTTACAAGCCCCGCCTTCTGGCACTGCTGGCACTGGGCGCGGCGCAGGGGGCAGTGGGTTGGTGGATGGTCAAGTCCGGCATCGTCAACGACGTGAAGGTCAGCCACTTCCGCCTTGCCGCGCACCTGCTGGTGGCGCTGTTCACGCTGGGCGGACTGGTGTGGACCGCGCTCGATCTGATCGCGCTTTCGAAGGGCAAGGCGCGTGCGCGGTTGCGCGGGCTGGGATTGGTGGCGTTGATCGTGCTGCTGGTGCAACTGTTCTACGGCGCGCTGGTGGCGGGAATGCGTGCGGGCACATCGGCAGGCGCAGGCTGGTTCAGCATGGACGCATGGCCGCTGATGCAGGGCAAGTTCTATCCCGATGGCGTGGACTGGGCGCTCGGCGCGGCCCATGCCTTCCTGTCAGACCCGTTCCTCGTCCACTTCATCCATCGCTGGTGGGCATGGGTCGTGGTGGCGGTGCTGGTGGTTGTCGCGCGGCGGTTGCGCAAGACTGACCGCGAAGCCTCGATCGTGCTGCACAGCGTGTTCGGCACGCAAGTGCTCCTCGGCATCTTCACGGTGTGGAGCGGCGTGGCGCTGTGGATTGCCGTGCTGCACCAGTTGGTCGGCGCGCTGCTGGTGGCGGCAACGGTGTGGAGCGCGCACCTGCTCGGTTCCCGCAGGTGACGGCAGCGCTGATCTGGTGCCCGTTCGGCGATGCCCAAAGCGCCGAAGCGGTGGCGGGCAAGCTGCTAGACGAACGCCTGATCGCCTGCGCCAACATTCTCCCAGCCGTCCGCTCGCTCTACCGCTGGAACGGCGAACGGGGCGAAGGCGCCGAAGTCGCTGTCCTGTTCAAGACCCGTGCCGATCTGCTCGATGCCGCCGTAGCCCGGCTTGAAGCGCTGCACCCTTATGATGCGCCCGCGATTGCCGGGTGGCGGTGTGATGCGGCGGGGGCGGCAACGTTGGGGTGGTTGGAAGTGGATTGTGGGGTGTTGGAGGGTTGACGTGGCACGGCCAGGATTGCTTGCCCAACCTCGTCATTCTGAACTTGTTTCAGAATCCATTTAGCCGATCAACCCGCCGCTCGTGCGGAGAAATGGACCCTGAATCAAGTTCAGGGTGACGAAGGTTTTTGTGATCGCGTTGCTTATGAGGCCGCAGTACAAATCCGAAAGTGCGCTGCCGGAGGACTATCATGGCGCTTAAGATGCACCCGTCGCTCGCCGTCCATGTCGGCGACTGGCTCAAGACCGAGATCGTCGACCCTGCCGGTGTCAGTGTCACCGCGCTGGCCGAGCATTTTGGCGTTTCCCGTCAGGCGCTCAGCACTCTGCTTAACGGTAATGCCAGTCTGTCTGCGGACATGGCCATCCGCTTCGAGAAGGCGTTCGAGATAAAGGCCGATACTCTGCTGCGGATGCAGACAGCTTACGAGCTTGCCCAAGCTCGCGAGCGCGAAGATGAGATCAAGGTTGCGAGGTTCGCAAGGGCAGCTTAAAGCCTGAGTTTGCAGAGCGGTATTATTTTACCTCTCCAAAAACCCGCAGTTTGCTTGACTCTGGTGGGGATTTGCAACAAAGGCGCGCTTCGTTCGTCGTGATGCAAGCGGATTTCCGCCCGGATCGGCGCACTGAAATTCCAAGGGAACCGTAGCCATGAAGGCTCTCAGCAAGGTCACCCGGTCGATCAAGCCGGCCGAGGTGGA
>NZ_JBMLSM010000053.1:0-29241 GCF_049240505.1 Novosphingobium sp. | reverse complement strand
CCGCCTTCTTCGATGAATTGATGTCCAGAACGCCTGCCAGCACCATCGGCTGGTTGGCCACCACGCCCACGGTGCGCCCTTCGACACGCCCGAAACCGATGATGATGTTGCCCGCATGTTTGGGCTGCACTTCAAAGAAATCGCCTTCATCCACCGTCTTGCGGATGACTTCGTGCATGTCATAGGGCTGCGTGGCCGATGCAGGGACGATGCTGTCGAGGCTCGGCTCCAGCCGGTCATAAGGATCGGACGTGGGCCGTTCGGGCACGTCCTGAAGGTTCGACAGCGGCAGAAAATCAAAGAAATCGCGCGCCGCCAGCAGCGCTTCGATATCGTTTTCCAGCGCAAGGTCGGCCACCGAAGTCTTGGTCGTGTGCGTCACCGCGCCGCCCAGTTCTTCCTGCGTGACGATCTCGTTCGTCACCGTCTTCACCACGTCAGGACCGGTCACGAACATATAGCTGCTGTCCTTCACCATGAAGATGAAGTCGGTCATGGCAGGCGAATAAACCGCACCGCCCGCGCAAGGCCCCATGATGAGCGAAAGCTGTGGCACCACGCCCGATGCCAGCACGTTGCGCTGGAACACTTCGGCATAACCGCCAAGCGACGCCACACCTTCCTGAATGCGCGCACCGCCCGAATCGTTCAGCCCGATCACCGGCGCACCGACTTTCAACGCCATATCCATGATCTTGCAGATCTTCTGCGCGTGACGTTCAGACAGCGAACCGCCGAACACGGTGAAATCCTGGCTGAACACATAGACCAAGCGGCCATTGATCGTGCCCGATCCGGTCACCACGCCATCGCCCGGAATCACCGTATCCGGCATTCCGAAATCGACGCAGTTGTGTTCGACATACATGTCGACTTCTTCGAAGCTGCCTTCGTCTAGCAGAACATCAAGCCGTTCACGCGCGGTCAGCTTGCCCTTGGCGTGCTGTGCGTCGATGCGCTTTTGCCCGCCACCCAGCCGCGCGGCTTCCCGGCGCTTTTCCATCTCGGCAATATTGGCGGACATTCCGGCACCCTCTCTTGAACGGTGAGACTCAAATCTGCTGCCCGGCTCCGGCCCGTTCCCCCTCCCCGGGGCGCGGGCCGGAGCCGTGCCCGCACCCAGCCCGACAGGCGGGCCGACTTGCGGATCGGCATTCCAACTGCGCCAGCACGCTTGCCAAGTCCAATGTTATTCTGCAAACTTGCGAAGGATCACTTTGCAAATTGGGGCGGAAAAATATGGCGCGCAGGCGCTTGTTTGCAGGCGAGCAACTTAAGACCCTGCGCACCACGCGAAAGCTGCGGCAGGGCGAGATGGCCTCGCTTCTTGGCATCAGCGCGTCCTATCTCTCGCAAATCGAGAATGACGAGCGCCCCCTGACCCCGGCGCTGACCGATCGCCTGCAGCAGGCTTTCCCCGTAGACTGGCAGGATTTCGCCGCAGACCGCGTGGAACCGGTCCTTGCCGCGCTTCGCGATGCCACTGCAGCGCCT
Source organism: Novosphingobium sp. (assembly GCF_049240505.1). Classification (GTDB taxonomy): domain Bacteria; phylum Pseudomonadota; class Alphaproteobacteria; order Sphingomonadales; family Sphingomonadaceae; genus Novosphingobium. The sequence continues at coordinate 27,747 of NZ_JBMLSM010000053.1, read as the reverse complement.
CAACTGGGCCTGATGCTCCCCGGCGAACAGGTAGAGCGCGTGGCAGAACAGTATCCAGCATTCGCGCAGGCCTTTGCCCAGTTGTGGGACCAGCACCGCCGTTCGGTCCAGCGGCTCGAAGCCATCGATGAGGCGCTGGGTTCCGACAATGTTTCAGGCGGTCGCCTGCCGTGGGAGGAAGTGCGCGACTGGTTCCACCACGCCAATAATTATGTCGATAGCATTGACCGCGCTACCGAACGTCTCGCGGTGCGCCTGTCTGGCACCGGCATGTCGCCCACGATGGGGCAGATGGCGATCTGGCTGGAAAGTCGGGGCATTGCGGTTGAGCAGATCAGTGGCGGTGCGATGCGCCGTTTCGATCCCGATGCCCGCCGCCTGACGCTCGACCCCAATCAACCCATCGAAAGCGGTCGCTTCCAGATGGCGTACCAACTGGCAGCAGAAGCACTCCGCGAGGAAATTGCGGCCATCGTATCCGAAGCAACCTTGCAATCCGCCGCCGCGCGCCAGTTGCTTACTGTCGGCCTTGGCAACTACGCGGCAGGCGCGCTGATCATGCCTTATGAATGGTTCCGCACCCGCGCCCGCACAATGCGCCATGATATCGATCAGTTACGCCAGCTTTTCGGTGCAAGCTTCGAACAGGTGTGCCACCGCCTGTCCACGCTGCAACGCCCGCAAGCGCGTGGAATCCCGATGTTCTTCTGCCGCGTAGACATGGCAGGCAACATCACCAAACGTCACTCTGCTACCCGCCTGCAATTTGCCCGTTTCGGTGGCGCCTGTCCGCTTTGGGTAGTCCACGAAGCCGTCGCCATCCCGGACCGTATCCACGTGCAGGCCGCAGAAATGCCCGATGGTGTTCGCTACGTCTCGATTGCCAAAGGGCTGGTCAAGCCATCTGGCAGCTTCTACCGCCCGCCACGCCGCTATGCCGTGGCGCTGGGCTGCGAAGCGGCGCTTGCGGACGAATTCATCTATGCGGATGGCCTGAACCTCGCCCGACCGGAAGCGGTAACTCGCATCGGCATTTCATGCCGCATCTGTCCGCGCGACAAGTGCGACCAGCGCGCCTTTCCGCCCAGCGACCGCGCCATCGTGGTCGATCCGCATTCGCGCGATCTGGTGCCTTATGGCATTACTGATCTTTAAGCGATCAAGCCACCCGATGTACGGCAAGCACTGATTGCGCCCCCGCAAACATCTCTTCAACCGCACCAGAAACAGCAGCCTTCATCATATCGGAATTGATATGAAAGGCCTGCGGGAATGCGGTGTAATCCACTGAAAGCACCGCAATCTGCTTCAGCTCATCGAGCCAGCGTTCAGGATCAGGGGATGGCCGCGCCATCTGCGGCAGAAGGGTGGAAATCAGCACACGCATGGTATTGAGGTGAATCGCCAAAGCAGCCAAGCCCGCTTCGCGATTGCGATCTTCAACCACCATTTGCGCGCCCTTTTATCTATTATTCAGCATATTTTCACGCTGGAAAGCATATTATGCACAAACCGTCAATGCGCCACGATCCGCAAAAGGCAACGCCTCCCTCGCAGTTTTGCGAAGGAGGCGCATAACATCAGCTAACCTGCTGAATTAGCGAAACTGGCTTTCTGGTTTATTCGCCATCCTTTTCCAGCTTGGCGAGCGCACGCGCAGCAGCATCCCTGCCGCCAAGGCCAAACGCCAATGCGCCAGCCGCCGCTCCACCCACGACCAGAGCGCCGAACGCCATTTCGATGATGCTGTCTGCAATGCCCATATACTTCAGGCCCATCGCCACGAAGAGCACAATGGTGGCATATCTTACAACGATAGGGCCAATACCGTCGCCAGCAGCGCCACCCACCAGCTTGGATAGCATGTTGGCGATCAGGAAACCGGCAGCGATGATCACGCCACCGAAGATCACGCTACCGCCCAACGTCAGCACTTCGTTGACCAGCGCGGTCAGTTCAGGAAAGTTGAGCAGGCGGGTGGCGGCAATGGCCGACACCAGCATGATCGCCACCATCACCACCTTACCAACAACGGTTGAGACCGAAGTGCCTTCGGGCAGAATGCCAAGAGCAGCAACCGAACGGTCTACACCAAGGCTCGGCAACAGATCTTCGACCAGAGCCGCAACCCAGCGGCCCAGTGCATAGCCCAACCCCAACAGGATCGCCGCGCCGATGATATTCGGAATGGCGCGCAGAATGGTCTGCAACATGCCCACCAACGGATCACTGATCGAGGAAATCTGCAATGCCTGCAGGGCCGCGATTGCGACAGGTACGATAATCAGAACATAGACCACGGTGCCGATCGTCTTGCTGATCGATGCGTTGCCGGTCACCTGCTCGACGCCGCCCTTGTTTGCCCAACGGTCGAAGTTGACGGTGAGCATCGCGGTTTCGACGATCTGCCTGACAATTCCGGCAATCATCGAGCCGACGAAGAAAATGATGGCGGCGCCCGCAATGTTCGGGATGAAGCCCATCACATCGTTCAGCAGGGTTTGCACCGGCCCGGTCACGCTGCCCAGATTGAGCACGTTGAGCACGGCGATAAGGCCGAACAGCCAGACAACCAGTGAAACGATCTTGCCCAACGACGCGCCAACCGATTCGCCCGATCCGGTATTGCGCTGAAGGAATGCGATGCGGTTCACCAGTTTGGCGAATGCCCACTTTGCGGCCTTGGCCAGCGCCCAGGTTACAACCAGAATTACCAATACTGACAGAGCCTTCTGCCCGTATTGAAAGGCTAACTCCCGATCAAAGTGACCTTGCGCAAATTGTAGTCCTGCCATGTTTACCCCCAAACATATGCGCGTCCAACGCACGACCGCTGCATTTCAGCGACAATTGGGGTTAAACTTCCCGAAGGTTCCAATCAAAAGCATTCCCATCCAAATCAGCTTGCAAGATGTAAAATCTTCTTTCGTCAATCTGGACTGCAAAAACTCATTTTAAAACAAGGATAACTTGCAATTTAAATTTGCTATAGTCTGTCAGGGCAAACGCCAAGCATTTGCCCTGCCAAGATAATTCAGGATATCTGTCAAGCGCCCGGATTGGGTGCGAAAGCGCAGATCTTGTTGCCATCGGGATCGCGCAGATAGGCACCATACTGCTGCCCCGGCGAATTTTCGCGAACGCCCGGCGCGCCTTCGCAGGTCCCGCCATTGGCAAGCCCTGCCGCGTGCCACGCATCCACCACGCCCGCATCTGCCGCCTTGAAGCCCAGCGTGTAGCCGTTCGAAACGCTGTGCGCTTCGCCGTTGGCTGGTGTTGCCACGATCAGCGACCCGGCAGCCGAAGGGAAAGCCGTGCCATGCGGCAGCGGTACGGCAGTTTCATGGCCCAGCGCGCTCATCACCGCAGTGTAGAAACCGCGTGATTTTTCAACGTCGTTGGTGCCAAGAAAGGTGTGCGTGAACATCTGTCTCTCCGTCCATAAATGTTATTGAACCAAACAATCTTTGCCCAATTCAATCCCGAACGTCGAGGGCAAATCGTCAGAACCCGAATTGTCAGAACGTCGTCTCGTTCTCCAGCGGCGCATCAGCCCTGTGCGCCTGCGCAAAGCCTTCCGCCTCGCGCATCACGCGCAGCATGTTGCGACTCGACAGTTTTTCAAGATCAGCCTGCGACCAGCCCCGGCGGGCCAGTTCCGAAAACAGTGCCGGGTAACACGAAACGTCGTCCAGCCCCGCTATGGTTGCGTCCACGCCATCAAGATCGCCGCCCAGCCCCACATGATCCGCGCCAATCAGCCGCGCGATATGGTCGAGATGATCCGCCACATCCGCGATGCTGCCGCGCGGCATGGGGTTGGCCTTGTCCCATTTGGCCAGCGCCGCCGTCTCAACCTCGGGCGCACCGCGATGCAATGCCTTGAGACGCGCCACTTCGGCCTCGCGCGATGCCGACCACTGCCTTGCCGCCTCCATCACATAGGGCGGATAGAAGTTGACCATCACGATGCCGCCCCGCGTCCCGATCAGCCGAAGCGTATCGTCAGAAACATTGCGCGCATGACCGTTGATCGCGCGCGCATTGGAATGACTTACCATCGGGGGCGGGCCTTCCAGCGTCAGCACATCGCGCATCGTCGCCTCGCTCACATGCGCAAGGTCCACCAGCATTCCGAGACGGTGCATTTCACGCACCACCTTTTCACCAAAGGGCGTCAGCCCGTCATGCGAAGGCGCATCGGTTGCGCTATCGGCCCAGGCGGTATTCCTGAAATGGGTTAGCGTCATATAGCGCGCGCCCAGTGCGTGCATCTGGCGCAACACGGCCAGCGACCCGCCAATCGAATGCCCGCCTTCCATGCCGATCAAGGACGCGATGCGCCCCGCCTTCCACGATGCCTCAACGCAACGCGCATCGGTGCAGAATTGCATGTCCGCAGGGTAGCGCGCGATCAACCGCCGCATGACATCGATCTGTTCCAGCGTGGCCTGCACGGCCTGAGGTTCTGGCAAGTTGGCCGAAACATAAACCGACCAGAACTGCGCCCCCACCCGTCCATTTCGCATCCGGGCAAGGTCCGTCATCATCGGGGGGACGCCTTTGGTTTCGTCACCAGTGTTCCGCGTGTCGTGGAAATCGAAACCTTCAAGCACGTCTTTGCGACGATCCCGCAATTGTTCGGGCACGTCATTGTGACCATCGAAAACCGGGGTTGCACGCAAGGCAGCATCCGCCACGCCATCGGGGTGGCGCGCGGGCGGAGCAGCAGCAGCGATCAGCGTGAAAGCAAGCGGGACGAACAGGATGGAGCGGTTCATACCCGCCATCCTGCCGCAAATCCCGCTTTGCTCAAAGATCCTTACGCAGCGGCAAAAGCAGAAGCTCAGCGACCACTGACCCCGCAGTGTGGGTTTTCATCGGGTAACGGCTTGTGATGAAGTGATCCTATTGCGCAACCTGTTCCGACATCACGTCGTCGCCATCGCGCTCGGGCAGCATCAGAAACAGCCCGAGGCTGACAACCGAGCCCATCGCCATGATGATCGACACCGTCAACAGTTGGTCGTCTCCCAGCCAGCCAAACAGGGCGCCCGCCAGCAACGGACTTCCCGCAGCGCCCAACCGCCCCACGCCCAGCGCGAAACCTGTGCCGGTGGCCCGCGCATAAGCCGGGAAGCCGCGCGCAAAGGCGGCATAATAGCCGCTAATCGCTGCATTGGTGAAGAAACCGGCGATCATCGTCGCCATTTGCCACGCTTTCAGCGTATCACGCCCCGTGCCGAAATAGGCCACCATCATCGCGCCGATCAGCAACATCAGCGCGGTCGGCCACCTGACCCCCAGCCGCGCCATCACGAAGCCGAAAAGCGCGCTGCCCAGAAACCCGCCAATGTTGGCATATGTCAGCACCGTGGCCGCCTGTGCTGGAGGATAGCCCGGCGGATAATCGGACACGATCTGCACACCAAACTTCAGGATGTAATAAAAAGTGATGCAGTGGAATGTGTAGCCGAACGCCAACAGCAGGGTGACCGGGCGCAGTTTGGGGTTTGACAGGATATCGGTTACGCGCGGCTTGGCGGTGCCCGCCACGATCACCGGCAGATCGCTGATGGCAGGCTTGCCGAAAGCGGCGAGCGTGCGGTTCACGCCCGCCAGATCGCGCTTCGTCACCAGATAGGCCGCTGTTTCGGGCACCAGCACCAGAATGACCGGGATCAACACTGCGGTCACCACCGCGCCGAACAGAAACACCGCGTGCCAGCTGTAGGTGGGCAGCAGCCATTCCGATGCCGCAATTCCGCCGACGATCGCGCCCAGCGGATAGCCCGCCACGTAAACCGCGATGGCGATAGAGCGCCAACGGCTGTTGGTGCTTTCGGCAACCACCGCGTTGGTGGTGGTGAGCATCCCGCCGATGCCGATGCCGGTGAGGAACCGGTAGGCAACCATCGGCTGGACCGCCGCTGCGATGCTCGCCAGATACATGCCAATCGCCATCAGCACGAGGCAGACAAGCATCGTAGATTTGCGGCCATACCGGTCTGCCGCCCCGCCCAGAAGCACGGAACCGAAGCCCATGCCGAGCAGTTCGGCCGAAAGCACCACGCCCAGCGCCGGGCGGGCAATACCCCAATCAGCGGTGATCCCCGGTGCCGCAAAAGCGCTCGACAGCACGTCAAACCCATCAAGCGCGTTCAACAGCACCATCAGGACCACCACGATCCATTGGCGCACGCCCATTGGCGTCTGCTCGATCACCTCGCGCGGGGTCTGTGTCATGCGGCCCTTTTCCTCGTCCCGATATTCGCGGCCAGTTGGCCAATTGCTATTGCTTATAACTTATTCGTGGATTCGGGAAAGCAGTTCGATGAGCTGCTTCACTTCCTTGTCGGAAAAGCGGCTTTTCACCCAGGATTCATGTTCGCCAATGGCGCTCTTGGCGCGGGCGAGCATGGCCAGGCCTTCTGGCTGAAGGAACAGAGCCTGCTTGCGCCCATCCTTGGGCGACCGGTCGCGCCGCAGGAAATGCTTGGCTTGCAACCGATTGATGATCGCCATCGTCGTGGCGCGGTCCATCCGCAGGCGCTGGGCCAGATCGGTCTGCGCGATGCCGGGATGATCATCGACCAGCCATAACACCGAAACCTGCTTCTGGGTCAGATCCAGATCGGTGAACGTCTCGGTAAAATGCCGCAGGCACGCGCCATGCGCCAAGCGGATGTGGAAGCCGAGAATATCGTTGATCGCACCGATGTCTTCCTCGCCGGTATGCCCGGCGGGCGCGATTGCATCGGCAAAATTGTCCCTGATCAATGCCCAGCCCCCAACGAATGCGCTTGTCTAATTGTTAGCATTACATACAATATCACGAGGAGGATGCTATGGCACAATTTCCGAACACCCCCAGTTTCACGGGATTCAACACGCCGTCGCGGATAGAGGCGGACATTGCCGACCTTGCGCACGAAGGCACGATTCCGGCAGGATTAAACGGCGCATTCTATCGCGTCCAGCCCGACCCGCAATTTCCGCCCCGTCTGGGCGACGATATCGCCTTCAACGGCGATGGCATGATCACCCGCTTTCACATTCACGATGGGCAGGTGGATTTCCGCCAACGGTGGGCAAAGACCGACAAGTGGAAGCTGGAAAACGAAGCCGGCAAGGGCCTTTTCGGTGCCTATCGCAATCCGCTGACCGACGATGAGAGCGTGAAGGGCGAAATCCGCTCCACCGCCAATACCAACGCCTTCATTTTCGGAGGCAAGCTCTGGGCCATGAAGGAGGACAGCCCCGCCCTCGTCATGGACCCGGCGACGATGGAAACTTTCGGGTTCGAAAAGTTCGGCGGCAAGATGACCGGGCAGACCTTCACCGCACATCCCAAGGTCGATCCAAAAACCGGCAACATGGTCGCCATTGGCTATGCCGCAAGCGGCCTTTGTACCGACGACGTGACCTATATGGAGATCAGCCCCGACGGCGAACTGATCCGTGAAGTGTGGTTCAAGGTGCCCTATTACTGCATGATGCACGACTTCGGCATTACCGAGGATTACCTTGTGCTGCATATCGTGCCTTCGATCGGCAGCTGGGAACGGCTCGAACAGGGCAAGCCGCATTTTGGCTTCGATACGACGATGCCGGTCCATCTGGGCATAATCCCGCGCCGCGATGGCGTGACCGATCAGGACATCCGCTGGTTCAAGCGCGACAACTGCTTTGCCTCCCACGTCCTCAACGCATGGCAGGAAGGCACGAAGGTCCACTTCGTCACGTGCGAGGCGAAGAACAACATGTTCCCGTTCTTCCCTGACGTTCACAGTGCACCGTTCAACGGCATGGAAGCGATGAGCTATCCCACCGACTGGGTGGTGGACATGGCAAGCAATGGCGAGGACTTTGCGGAAATCGTCAGGCTTTCGGACACGGCATCGGAATTCCCGCGTATCGACGATCGCTTTGCCGGCAAGAAAAGCCGCTATGGCTGGTTCCTCGAAATGGACATGAAGCGCCCTGTCGAACTGCGCGGCGGCAGCGCCGGTGGCCTGTTGATGAACTGCCTTTTCCTGAAAGACCTGGAGACCGGCAAGGAACAGCACTGGTGGTGCGGCCCCGTCTCGTCCCTGCAGGAACCGTGTTTCGTACCACGCGCCAAAGATGCACCCGAAGGCGATGGCTGGATCGTGCAGGTCTGCAACCGCCTGGAAGACCAGCGTAGCGATCTCCTGATCTTCGATGCACTCGACATCGAGAAGGGGCCTGTGGCAACCGTGAACATCCCCATCCGCCTGCGCTTTGGCCTCCACGGCAACTGGGCGAATGCTGACGAAATCGGCCTTGCTGAAAAGGAACTTGCTGCATGACTCAAATCCGCGCCGCCGTTTGCCGCGAAGGCAGCACGCAATTCTCGATTGAGGATGCGCAGCTCGATGCGCCTCGCGCGGGCGAAGTGCTGGTGCGCATCGTCGGCGCGGGCGTCTGTCATACGGACATGGCGGTGCGGGATCGGCAACTTCCGGTTCCGCTGCCCGTCGTGCTCGGCCACGAAGGTTCGGGCGTGGTAGAGGCTGTGGGTGATGGCGTCACCAGCGTCTCGCCGGGCGACGCGGTGGTGCTGTCCTTCGCCAGCTGTGGCACCTGCCCCAATTGTGCCGATCATGCGCCTGCCTATTGCTACAACTTCGGCCCCTATAACTTCGCCAGCGCGCGGGCGGACGGCAGCGTGGCCATCAGCACCGCGCAAGGCCCGGTCCACAGCCACTTCTTCGGCCAGTCCTCGTTCGCCACTCACGCCATCGCCAGCGAACGCAACGTGGTGAAAGTGCCAACCAGCGCAGCACATGTGCCGCTCGAACGGCTCGGCCCGCTCGGCTGCGGGCTGCAGACCGGCGCAGGCGCGGTGCTCAATTCGATGGCGGTCAAGGCCGGACGCTCGCTGGTCGTGTTTGGCGCAGGCGCGGTGGGATTGTCGGCGATCATGGCCGGGCGCATCGCTGGGGCTGATCCGATCATTGCCATCGATCTTCACGAAAACCGCCTCGCGCTCGCTCGCGAAATCGGCGCGACGCACACGATCAAGGGTGATGCCGACCTTGCTTCAGCTCTCCACGACATCTGCCCGACCGGCATCAACTACGCCTTCGACACCACCGGTCTTGGCAAGCTGATAGAACTGGCCTTCAACCAGCTTGCGCCTCGTGGCATCCTTGGCCTTGTCGGCGCATCGGATGCCGACGCGATGCTCCATTTCAACGAAACATCGCTGATGGGCGGCGGCAAGCGGGTGATGGGGATTCTCGAAGGGGACAGCGACCCGCAGGCGTTCATTCCGCAATTGATCGAACACCACGTTGCCGGTCGGTATCCATTTGATCGCCTTGTCGAAATGTTTGCCTTTGACGACATAAATGCAGCGTTCGAAGCCAGCGAAAGCGGGCGTGTGATCAAACCTGTGCTCAAGGTTTCCGCCGCATGATCCAACCGGGCCTTGAATTCGTTTACGAAGCAACCGGCGAACTGGAACCGCCGGTTGCGATCGGCGAAACGTTCGACGGCACGCGGCGGATCATTCCCATCGTCGGCGGCGGGCGCGTGGAAGGGCCGCTCATCAGCGGCAAACTGATCGGCAACGCGGCAGACTGGCAGGTAACGCGGCCCGACGGGGTGACCGTGGCCGATGCCATCTATGCTCTGGAAACCGACGACGGCGTGGTGATCCAGATCCGCAATCGCGGTCTGCGCCACGGCCCTCCCGATGTAATGCAGCGCCTTGCCACAGGGCAGGAAGTGGATCCGGCGGAATACTATTTCCGCACGGTGCCCGAATTCATCGCACCTGTGGGCAAATACGATTGGATGAACCGCTCGATCTTCGTCTGCTCGGGCGCGCGCTATCCGTTGGGCATCAAGCTGTGGGTGTGGCGGGTGACCTGAATTTAGCGCCCCCGCGCAGGCGGGGGCCTCCGTCGGTTTACGGTGAGCTTACATAACAACACTGAGGTCCCCGCCTGCGCGGGGAGTCCGCTTATCCCGCCGCCCGCTCCAACAACCCAGCTTCATCCCGCTCAGCCCGGCGCGCGATCAGCACCATAAGCACGGCGATGGGGATCGCGACCACGTTGATCGAAAGCATTGCCGTGCGCAGGCTGCCTGTGGAATCCGACAGCAGCCCCACAACATATGGCCCGATGCCCATGCCAAGGATCGTCATCACGAGCAGGTACAGACTGGCCGTCAGCCCGCGCATCCGGGGCAGAACCTGATCGTACATGATCGCATAGAGCGGCGGCATCCAACCGGTGAGGATAAAGCTGTAGATCAGGAAGCGGGCATAGAAGCTGCCCGGATCAGCCGCAAAATAGACCCAGAACGACAGGACCGGCGAAACCGCCATCGCGAACAACGCCACCCAGGCCCGCCCACCGCCGGGGAACCGCTGGTTCAGCCAGTCAGACAGTGGCCCCCACACCAACGGACCGATGATACCCATAGCCGCCGAAAGCAGGCCGAACTGCAACGCCGTTTCCTGCATCGACAGGCCGTAGGTGCGGATCAGGAAGCTGGGGTTGAAGGCCATCATCCCATAGTTCAGCACTGATTGCAGCGTGCCCACCGCAATGCACATCATCACCGTGGGCGAACGGGAAATGACCCGAAAGGCTTGGGCATCGCCCAGCTTCATGCCCTGCATCAGATTGACGATCACGAAGGCGCCAAGGCCGATCACGCTCCACTGCAAGGCGTGCGGATTGATCGCCGCCCCGCCCAGCATCATCGGCGGCTTGGGGCTGATCGCCGTGCTGATCCCCGTCAGCGCAAATGCTACGGCGGCGATAGCGACCAAGGCCATCAGATTGCCGCGCACCATCGCGCCACTCGCCCCCCTGCCTTTCATGCCGATCCAGTGGAAACCGGGCGTCACCGAACCGAGCAGCGCAATGCTCGCGCGGAAAGGATGCGGATCGCGCGGTGTTTCGATTCCGTCCATCTGCCCGCGCACCGGTTCGCGCAAGGTCCACAGGAACGCGGCAAGAATGAAGCCCGGAGCAGCGGCGACAAGGAAAGCGAACTGCCAGCCTTTCAGCCCAAGCGGCGCTGTGCCAGCGGCATGGGCACTGTCCCACCACCCCGCCGCCACGCCGCCCAGCACGAGCGACCCACCAAGGCCAAGCGCAATAGCCGAAGCCATGACCGACATGACAAAGCCGCGCCGATGCTTGGGCCAGAAATCATAGATAAGCGATGTCCCCGCAGGCTGCGTCGCCGCCTCGCCGATGCCCACGCCGAGGCGCGATAGGGCCAGCATGGCGAAGCTGGATGCAAACCCCGCAAGCCCTGTGGCGGCGGACCAGAACAGCAGGCTGATCGTCAGCAGCCGCGTGCGTACCCAGCCATCCGCAAGCCGCCCGACGGGCAGCGAAAACAGCGCATAGAACAGCGCGAAAACAGTGCCATAGAGCAGCCCCATTTCCGCATCGCCAATGTTCAGGTCTTTCTTGATAGCAGGCGCAAGGATCGCGAGAATCTGCCGGTCGAGCAGGCTCATCGCATTGGTCAGCGCGACTAGGACGAGCGCATACCATGCTCCGGGGGCCAAAGCAGCTTTGGGTGGCGTGCGGCGCGGCTCAGTGGACATTGGCTCTCCCATTACCCTTGTTCTTCAGCCCAACGCCCCCGTGCAGGCGGGGGCCTCAGTCGTTTTACACCAGCGTTCCGTCAGAACACCGGGGCCCCCGCCTTCGCGGGGGCGCTGGTTGTGTGAAACCACGCCCTACAACTTGAACCACTTCTCCGCATTCGTCTGGAAGAACTTCTTCTTGGTTTCCGCACTCATGTCCATTGAATCCATATCGCGCACTTCCTGCGCCACGTACTGATAGGGATAGTCCATTGCATACATCACGCGGTCCTCGCCCATCACCTGCTGGCAGAACTTGATTGCCGGTTCCCAAGCCATGCCGGAATTGGTGACCAGCACGTTCGACTGCATGTATCCGGCGATGGACTTCTTGAGCGGCTTCATCCGTTCATACCGCTGCGAGCGCACGCCCGCCTGGTGCATGTAATCAAGCCGATAGAGCCAGTAGGGCAGCGCTTCGCCCATGTGGCCAACCATGATCTGCAGGCTGGGATATTTGTCGAAAATGCCGATGGTGATCAGGCGCAGCAGGTGCATCCCCGTTTCCACCCCAAAGCCGAAGATCGCCCCATCCAGCCCGGCTTCCAGCATGGGCGCTATCATTGCATCCGGTGGTGTTGCCGGATGGATGTAAAGCGGCTGATCCATGTCGACCAGCGCGCGGAAGATCGGATCGTAGAACTCTTCATCCAGATAGCGGCCTTGGGTATGGCTGTTTATCTGAATGCCCTTGAAGCCCAGTTCCATCGCCCCGCGCCGGATTTCCTGCGCCGACCATTCGGGATCCTGCGGCGCGACCGCGCCCATGCCGATGAAACGGTCCGGGTGCTTGCTGCAGGCCTCGGCCAGCGTATCGTTGGCCCGCGCCGCCAGCCGCCTGGCCTCGTCAATATCCAGCAAGGGCTGCACACCGGGCGAGGTAAGCGCGAGGATGGCCTTGTCGATGCCCGTGGCGTCCATATCGGCCAGGCGGCGATCACCCAGATCGAGCAGCCGCTCCATGATCTGCATCGCCCGTTCCGACGGCGATGTGGCGTAGAAGCCCCAAAGCGAGACCATGCCCTTGTCCGCGCTTCCATCGCGGATCATCCGCAAGTAGACGTCGATGATCTCCTGCGTGGCAAAGGCTTCTTCGGTGGCGATGCGCAGATATCCGCGATCCCCGCCAGTTTTCAGATCGTGTGTCATGCAGGCTTCCTTCCCCGGAAGGGCAGCCTGCACCCGTTCACCTTCTTATGGTGAGCGCGAGGCTGCCGATGTGATTCATGCGGTCTGGCGCATTGAACCGGTTGACGTACTGGCCGGAATACCCAGCCTCCAAAGCTATGCCGCGCGCCAGCGGCACACCCACGCCACCGAACACGCGCACCTGATCGAACCCGGCGCGCTGGCCCCAGGTCGTCGTATCGAGATTGACGAAGGGTTCTGCCCAGACAATCGCGCTCACGCCCGCGCCCGTCGGGGCATCCAGTCGCACCATCTGCCGCAAACGCCACCCCATGTCCGACCGGCCTTCCAGCCAGCGCTGTTCCAGCCGCGTTCGTCCCGTCACCGTTGTCTTGCCCGCCTTGCCAGCGATACGCATCAAGGCCTGCTGGAACATGCGATGCTCGTCCGTGGGCGCGCCATTCAGCGGCTCGGTCCGCACGTAGGCATAGCCGAGAAACAGCGTGTCGCTTGGCGTGATGCGATAGCCAACGGCAGGGCGCAGCAAGACCTGCCCCAGCCGATCCGCGCCGTCCGTCAGCCGGAACTGCACATCGGAAAACAGCAGAACCTTGTCGCCCACTTCGATGGTGGAAAAGTTCGCCAGCCAGATCTGCTCGTCCTCTTGCGCGGCAAGGACGGGCGACGACAGCAGCAGGCTGGCCGCCGCCAGCAGAAAACGCAAACGGCGCATGAGGAACTCCGGGCAAGGCTGGATTGCCCCGGTGCGCTATCGCCCCATCATTGCCCAATGATTTCCTGATCATGTCGAAGCCCGCAATTCAGGCCTCGTGAACTGCCTTGGTCACAAGGCAGGCCATAACACCTTCCGGCCCATCCTCTGCCCCGTGGCCAGACCACTTCACGCCGCCAAACGGGGAATCCGCGCCGCCGATCATGGTGGTGTTCAGCCCGAGCATCCCCGTCTCGACCTCACGCGCCAGACGCTTCTGCCGCGCTGCGCTGTCGGTCCAGGCATAAGCGGCAAGGCCATAGGGCAGGCGATTGGCCTCGGCGATCATCGCCTCTTCCCCACCATAAGGGTTGATCATCACGACCGGGCCGAACGGCTCCTCATTCATGATCGCGGCATCCAGCGGCACTTCCGAAAGGACGCTAGGTGCGTAGAAGAACCCGGCATTGCCGATGCGCTCCCCCCCGGTGTGCAGCTTTGCGCCGCGCGCCTTGGCATCGCCAATCAGGCGGTCCATCGCTTCGGGACGGCGAGCGTTGGCCATCGGTCCCATTTGCACGCCATCTTCCAGACCATTGCCGACCTTGATCCGGGCAGCCCGTTCGACAAAACCGTCACGGAAGCGTTCGAACACGTTCTCTTCCACGATGAAACGGGTGGGCGAAACGCAGACCTGCCCGGCATTGCGATACTTCGATGCCACCATCGTATCGAGCGCCTTGTCGATATCGGCATCACCAAACACCATGACCGGACCGTGGCCGCCCAGTTCCATCGTGGTGCGCAGCATGTTGTCCGCCGACAACCGCATAAGGTGCTTGCCGATCACGGTGGAGCCGGTGAACGACAGTTTGCGGATGATGGGTGAGCCAAGCAGATGGCGGCTGACTTCATCGGGCACGCCAAACACGGCCTGCGCCACTTCTTTGGGCAAGCCTGCGTCCAGCAGGCACTGAAGCACACCCAGTGCCGATGCAGGTGTCTCTTCGGCGGCCTTGAGGATCACCGAACAGCCCGCCGCGATGGGCGCGCCCAGTTTGCGCCCCGGATTGCCGAGGGGGAAATTCCACGGTGCAAATGCGGCAACCGGCCCAACCGGTTCATGCGTAACCGTGCTGCGCTGCCCCGCCGGGCGCACCAGCGTGCGGCCATAGAGGCGGAAAACCTCGCCCGCATAGAAATTGAACAGACCAACGTTCATCATCACTTCGATGCGCGCTTCGGGAAGGGTCTTGCCCTCTTCCATGACCGCTACCCGCGCCAGGTCTTCCTGCCGCTCAAGCATCAGGCGCGCGGCACCCTGCAGCACGGCGGCGCGCTGCTGCGGCGTGGAATCGCGCCATATTCGAAAGCCCTTCGCCGCCGTTTCCAGCGCGCGATCAAGATCGGCAGCTTCGGCCATCGGAAGTTCGCCGATCGTCTCGCCAGTGGCGGGATTGACGACGGGATGGGTCCGCCGACCGCCGCCGGAAATGCGTTCGCCGTCGATGATCATGTAAAGCGCAGGATACTGGGTCATGTCTGTTCCATCAGGCTTGCAGGCGGAACGTCGGGAGGGAGTGACGCTCCGCCTGCAACTCTTACTTCTTCGCGTTTTCGCGGTCGATGTCGCCCTGCCAGCGCTGCGGGATCATCTCTTCGCCGGTCACGGGGTGCTTCATGTGGAAAGCGTTGACCTTGTGCGTTGGCCACAGCCAGTGCCCTTCGAGCAGTTCGTCCGGGCCGGTGGGATCGGTCGGGTAGGTGACCTTGGGGAACGGCACGTATTCGTGCGGGGTATTGGCCCAGCCGCTTTCAAAATCGCCGTGCCAGATCGGCATGTAGTTCAGGACGTGCATCCGCCATACGCCATCCACCTTCTTGTAGGTGTTCTCGTAAATGCCACCTTCCCACCACTGGCGCGCCTTCAGATGCGGGGCATCGCCTTCATAATCCTTGTGCCGCCCGGCCTGCATCATCGAACGCGCGCGCCCCAGCGCGGTCACGCCATCGGGCTGGATGTTGATGATGTCCTGCATCTGCGGATGATCGAGCAGGAAGCCGTCGATCGGGCCGTTGTTCCCGTATGTGAAGCGCTTCTGGAAGCGTTCTACATAAAGGCGGCGGACGCCTTCCTTGCCTTTCCACACACCACCGAAGAAGCGCACTTCGCCATCGTCGGTGAACAGGTCCACCGTCTCATTGTACATGCACTTGTCGATCAGATAGCCGTAGAGGTGCTGCAGCTTGCGGATGTCCAGCTCGTCCTCACGGACGGTCAGGCGCGTTTCAAGGTCGTTCAGACGCGCTTCAAGCGCGGCAATCTGGTTATCGTCGGACACGTCCTGCTCCCATGCAATTTAGTTTGTGTTACTAACAATCTGACGAAGCGATCCGCCCCTGTCAACGACGATGTTTCAACGGCCAAGAGCCTCAAGCCGTTCGACTTCTTCGCGATAGGGCTTGATCGCCCGGAACATCAGGAAAGTGGCCAACGGCAAAAGCACGCAGGCGGTCAGCAGCATGGATTTCCACAACTGCGTCGGGTCCACGAACAGCAGATCCTGCACCTTGCCCACCACATAGCTGCCCATCGCGCCGAAGAAGGTGAACATGAACAGGTAGAATGCCGTCACCTGTCCGCGCATCTCATTGGGCGCAACACGCTGTACCGCAGCGTTCTGCGGCACGGCCCCGGCAATGCCGAACATCGCCGCAACGCCAAACATGATCATCGAACCCCACGCCGTGGGCATCAGCAGCGCAGCAATGGTGCTGACTGTCGTGCCCGCAAAGCAGCAGGTTGCCGCCCGCACGTTGGCGTCCTTGTACCGGCGCGACAGCCATTCGGAGAACACGCCCCCCAAGAGCAGCCCGCTCAGCGAAGCAACAAGCACGGTCGCGCCAAGGGCGGCACCGATCTGCCCTTCATTCCAGCCGAAGCTGCGCACCATGAACGGCACGCGCCAGAACTGCAGACCAAAGCTTTCCACCGCGCTGAGCGCCAGTGCCCCGAACAGCGGGTAGTAGACGCGCGGCTTGGCGTTGATCGCGCGGAAAGCATCGAAGCCCATGAAGGTCAGCAGGCTCCGCCCGAAACCGGCAGACTGAGGCGCTTTGGGTGCGTCTGCAGCAGGGGCAAGACGCGGCGGCTCCTTCACGGTCAGAAACAGCAGACCAACCAGCAGAGATGGAATCCCCATGAAGATCAGAATCCACTGCCAGCCAAGAATCGTCAGCGGCCCCAGTTGCGTCGGCCCCCAAGGCGCGGTCATCATCACCAGCATCCCGCCAATCAGCGGGCCGAGCGTCGTGCCCCCGATGAACCCGAACTGCAGCAGCGCAAAGGCGCGCGTAAGCTTTTTGGGCGGAAAGGCATCGGCCAGCAGCGAATAGGCCGAAGGCGCGTGCGCCGATCCGCCTGCCGCCAGAAACACCCGGCTGCCCACGAATTGCCCGAAGCTTTGCGCCAGCCCGCCCAGCGCGATGATCACCCCCACCAGCGCAGCACCGCCACCCAGCACATATTTGCGCGGATAGATATCCGCGAGCCGAGCCAGCGGAATGCCGACGAAGAAATAGCAAATGATGCTGGCCGGGCCTGCCAGAAAGCCCAACTGCGAATCGGTGAGGCCGAAATCCCGTTTGATCCGTTCGGCCAACATGCTGAACGTGATCGCGTCGAAGAAGGTCAGGAACGTGGCCAGCACGATCACGAAAAGCGCCCAATAGGCCGCCCCGCTCGACGGCCAATCCCGTTCCACCATTCCGTTTGCATCGGGATTCGCCGTTGCGACGACACCAGCCATGACTTCTCCTCTCCTTCCGCGTTGCCCGCTTTGGCGGTGCGTTTCGATGCGGCGATATTGTTAGTCTTGCATACAATTCCCTGCTGGTGAATACACAAGGTGAAAAATGATTCTCCGGCACCCCTTTCGGGTTATCGGGCAGACATCTGAGGAGAGGTTCAATGCAAAATCTGCCGGGCAAGACTGCGTTCGTAACGGGCGGCGCAAGCGGCATCGGGCTGGGTATCGCCAAGGCTCTGCTGGGCGCTGGCATGAACGTGACCATTGCCGATATTCGTCAGGATCACCTCGATTCCGCAGTCGAGGAACTGGCCGGTGGGGAACGTGTGCTGGCCGTGAAGCTGGACGTGACCAACCGCGCGCAATTCGCCGAAGTGGCCGATGCGGTCGAGGCGAAGTTCGGCAAGATCCACCTCCTCGTCAACAACGCTGGCGTCGCCGTGGTCGGCCCTACCGAGCTGGCGTCTTATGCCGATTGGGATTGGGTCATGGGCGTGAACCTTGGCGGCACGGTCAACGGCATCGTCACCATGCTTCCGCGCATTCTGGCGCATGGCGAAGGCGGACACATCGTCTGCACCGCATCGATGAGCGCGCTGGTGCCCGCCCCCGGCACGACCATCTATTCATCCGGCAAGGCGGCTGTCACTTCGATGATGGAATGTATGCGCCCGGAACTCGAATCGCGCGGCGTGATCTGCAGCGCTTTCTGCCCCGGTGCCGTACAATCGAACATCGCCGATGCTGCCAAGACCCGTCCCGCCGAACTCGCCGACACGGGTTATGCCGAAGCAGACAAGCGCCGCGCTGCTGGCGGCAATTTCATGCACCTCTATCAGACCAAGGAGCAGGTCGGTGAGCGCGTGCTGGAAGGCATCCTGAACGACGAACTCTATATCCTCACCCACTCCGAATTCCTGACCGGCGTGAAGGAACGCGGCGAAGCGATGACCGCAGCGGTGCAAACCCACTTGCCCGAAAACCCCGAATACAAGGAAACCTTCGCGATCCTGTTCCGCAATCCGGCCATCACCGCCGAAATCGCCCGCCAAGGCGCGCTCAAGGAAAAGAGGGGCGCATGAAGGACTTCGCAGGCCGCACCGCCTTTGTAACCGGCGGTGCCAACGGCGTCGGCATTGGCCTTGTACGGCAGCTCCTCAATGAAGGGTGCAGGGTCGCCATTGCCGATATCCGTCAGGATTCGATCGACAAGGCCCTCGCCGCGCTCGACAACCGCGAGGTCATGGGCGTCCAGTTAGACGTGGCCAGCCGCGAGGGTTTCAAAGCTGCGGCAGACGAGGTGGAAACCAGGTTCGGCCCCGTCTCGATCCTGTGCAACAATGCGGGCGTGAACCTTTTCCAGCCAATCGAAGAGTCATCCTACGATGACTGGGACTGGCTGATGGGCGTCAACCTGCATGGCGTTATCAACGGGGTGATGACCTTCGTTCCGCGCATGGTCGAACGGGTGAAAGCGGGCGAACAAAAGGGCGGCCACGTGGTGAACACCGCCTCGATGGCCTCCTTCCTCGCCGCAGGCAGCCCGGGCATCTACAACACCACAAAGTTCGCGGTGCGGGGCCTTTCGGAATCGCTGCACTATTCGCTGCTGAAATACCAGATCGGCGTTTCGGTGCTTTGCCCCGGTCTGGTCAAAAGCTACATCTACGCGAGTGACGATGTGCGCCCCGATGCCCTGAAGGGCGCAATGAAGCCGGTCGACCCCACGGCGGTCGAACGGCTGCAGGGCCTCCATGAATTCGGCATGGAACCGGACGTGATCGGCGCGCGCGTGATCGAAGCGATGAAGGCCAATCGCCTGCACATCTTCTCCCACCCCGATCACAAGGAAGAAGTGCGCGAGATATTCGACGAGATCATCGCGGAATATCAGGACTACCCGAAAGACGCAGGCCACGATCAGCGCGTGGCCTTCGAGAAATTCCGCGCAGACAGCTTTGCCGAAACCCGGCGACAGTCGCGCATGGCGGATTTCTGATCGCAAACAAAAAGGGCGGAGCCGCAAGGCCCCGCCCTTTCTCTTTCAGTTCTCGCTGGTTCAGGCCACGTCGCGCAGCGCCTCAACGAACTTGTCGATATTGCCGGTGGTCAGCCCGGCAATGTTGATGCGGCCCGAACCTGCCATGTAAACGCCGTGCTTTTCGCGGATCGCAAGGATCTGTTCGCCATTCAGCGGCAGCATCGAGAACAGGCCGTTCTGAACGCCCAGCCGTGCCATGTCGATCGGCCCGACCTGCTGCGCAGCCGCAAGGCGATCACGCACCCAGCGCATCCGGTCACGCATCTCGTCCAGCTCGGCCAGCCACATCGCGGTCAGGTCTGCATCTTCAAGGATCAGGCGAACGGCAGCAGCGCCGTGATCTGGCGGCATCGACCACGATGCGCGCGCGATCGTCGCGCCATTGGCCATTGCATTGGCCAGCGCCGTCGCATCCGCTGTCACCGCGTAGAACGCGCCCACGCGATCGCGATAGAGGCCGAAGTTCTTGTCGCACGAATAGGCCACCAGCGCTTCGGGCACCACCGAAAGCACCTTGCGCAGGCCATAGGCATCGGCTTCCATGCCCGCACCAAGGCCCTGATAGGCAAGGTCAAGCAGCGGCAGAACCTTGCGCTCCACCAGCAGCGGGGCGATCTCGTCCCACTGCGCTTGCGTGTAATCAACGCCGGTCGGGTTGTGGCAGCAGCCATGCAGCAGCACGGCATCGCCCGGCTCAGCCTGGGCCAACGCAGCCTTCAGCGCATCCAGATCGGCAAGGCCATCAGCGGTCATGTGGCTGAAAGTCTTCAGCTCCACACCCACCGCAGCGATGATCTGCGCATGGTTGGGCCACGAAGGCGTGCCCATCCACACCCGCTTCACGCCCGAACGCTTGGCCACTTCCACAGCCAGACGCACTGCGCCGGTCCCGCCGGGGGCCTGCATACCTTCAACCTTCGAACGGTCAAAGTCAGCACCGAAAACATAAGGGATCAGCGCATGGACAAAACCCATGTCGCCTTCGGGGCCGAGGTAAGCCTTCGAATCCTGATCGGCCAGAAGCTTTGCCTCGGCGGCCTTGATCGCCTTGAACACCGGCGTATCGCCTTCCGACGTGCGGTAAACACCCACGCCAAGGTCGATCTTGTCAGCGCGCGGATCGGCGTTGTGGAGCTTGATCAGCGCCAGCAGCGCATCGGCGGGCTGGGCGGCAAGATTTTCGAGCATGGGCTGCAGACCTCTTTCGCGGGGAGCAAATAGCGGCGGCTCCATGCCGCCGGAAATCCGCCGGGGCAACCCCCGCATTTCAATTATAAGGTATGCGTGGCCAAATTCGTTCGGAAGTTGCCCGAATCCTTCAGAACGGGAACCAGCTCTGCTTTTTCGAGAACTTCATGTAGCCGCCATTGATGCCAAGGCGCAGGCCCGCGCCCGAACGCACCGGAATCAGCACCTTGTCGCCCTTGCGCACATAGCTGACGTGGAACCCACCGATGAGATAGGCCTGCCCCTCACCCGCAGCAAAACGGGTGTACAGCTCCTCGCTGTCATAAAGGTTATAGACCAGCACGAAGGTGCTGGCGGCATTTGCGCCAGCATCGAACCCGATCGACGGGCCGGTCCAGTAAACCGGACGCTCGCCTTCAACCTTGTGATGCAGCGTGCCCGAACCATAGCGCAGGCCAACCACCAGCGCGCCTCCCGCTTCACGCCCGACGATATAGGCATTGGGTTCGCCCTGCTTCTTGAGCAGATCCTTGATCACATCGGCAAGACCTGCCGCACCTTTGCCGAACACGCCTTCGGCGGCACCGATCAGGTCATCCTCCTTGTAGGAACCATTCGCGCCCGCTGCTGCGGTGGCTGCCTGCGCTGGCGGAATTCCCTGCGATGGAGCGGGCGTGGAAGGGGTTGGTGGCACATAGGGTTCGGTTGCAGGCGGCGCGTCGGCAGGAAGCGCGGGCAACATCCCGACTTCAGACCCCGCGGGCGTCGCGGCGGGTTGCGCCGGTGTGGTGCCGGGGGCAACCAGATCGCCATCGATCGCCGCATTGGGATCGACCGTTTCCACTTGCGCGGCCACGGGGTTGCCAATCAAGGCCAGCATGGCCGCCACAGCGGGCGCAAACACCCTGATCTTCCACCGATTCGTCATCTTCGCGTCCATCCCGTCAGATCGTGCCCGCCATCCACTCCATCGGGAGAACGGCACGGACCCCTGCATTTTTCACCTGAATCCAACGCTACCCTCACCACAATGAACCGGCGATGAGTCGAGTCAGAAATGCGCCCAAGCGCCCGGATCGGGGATTTTTCCCACCTTGCGTTTTTTTGCCCACGCAGCCCTTGCCGCCCCCCACAACCCTCGTTATAGCGCCCCCTCGCCGCTGCGATCCGGAGACGTGGGTGAGTGGCTGAAACCAACGGTTTGCTAAACCGTCGTACTGGTAAATCCGGTACCGAGGGTTCGAATCCCTCCGTCTCCGCCATCCCTTGAATATGTGATTACCCCTCCGGGGTATCAGCCTTCGGCTACCGGGATTGTCCTGCGGGAAGCGCCTGTCTCGCTCAGGCCTTGAAATCCCATCACAACGGGCGACCGATGCCGTTATCCGGCCAGTCATGTTGGAAGGATGTTGGAAAGATCGGCACCTTGGCCAATTAAACTGCTGATTTTGTTGGAGCGGGTGAAGGGAATCGAACCCTCGTATTCAGCTTGGGAAGCTGCTGCTCTACCATTGAGCTACACCCGCACGCACCGAAATGGGCAGCGCATTGTCCGGTTTGGTGGACTGTGCGGCCCTCTGCCATGATCGGGGGCGGGTCGTCAACCATGCCGCGGGGAGCGTTGTGGCTTTTGCGCCGCAGCGGTTTCAGATGTGACGATTTTCTGTTGCAGGCGGGTTGCGCATCCCGTTGCAATTGCGCCAGAACGTGCCGCGTCGCACCGCCGATGCCGCGCGATCCAGCGGCATCGTGCTGCAAGGCGAAAGGACAATTCATGAAGCCTACCATCACAGCAAGCCTGCTGACTCTGGCCGCTGGCCTGCTTGCCCCCACCGCCGCGTCTGCGCTGGCCGCAACGCCCGCGCCTGCCGCCAGCGCTACAGATGATGCAAGTCTTACCGCGTTTCTCGATGCAGAATTTGCCGCATGGGTAAAGCAGCAGCCACAGCTTGCAACGCGCCTCGGGCTCAAGGACGGTGGCGATAAATGGAACGACATTTCCGATGCCGCTGCCGATGCCGAAGTTGCCTGGCGGCAGGACAGCGTAAAGCGGATGCGCGCGCAGTTCGACCGGGCAAAGTTGTCTCCACAGGCGCAAGTCAACTTCGATATCTGGGCGCTTGAGGCCGATCGCGCCGCGCTTTCCGATGCCGATCGCAAGTTCCGCCCGCCACTCTATTCGCGGCTCTATTCGGTCCACAGCCAGTTGCCCGATTTTCTCGTCAACACGCACACCGTGGCCGATGTTACGGATCTGAAAAACTATATCGCCCGCCTGCGCGGCATTCCGGCGGTTCTTGATGTGGCTATCGCCCGCACCAAGGCAAGCGAGGCAGCAGGCATCCGCGCGCCGAGGTTCCAGGTCGAAACCGTGATGACCGGCAGCGAAAAGCTGATCAGCGGCGCACCTTATGGCAATGGGCCGGACGCTGCGCTTTGGGCCGATGTCAAAGCCAAGGCGGCAGGGCTGGTAAAATCGGGCAAGCTTACGCAGGCCGAGGCTGACGCCTTGCTGGCCGAGGCGCGTACTGCAATCCTCGATCTGAAGCCTGCCTACCAGCGCGTGATCGCATGGGGCAAGGCGGCGCTGCCAGCGGCCCCCAGCGGCAAGGTCGGCGCGGTTTCGCTCCCCGGCGGCGCGGCGTTCTATGCCAACGCCCTGAAGCTCAACACCACGACAGACCTGACCGCCAACGAAATCCACAAGATCGGTCGCGCCGAAGTCGCCCGGATCGAGGCGGAGCAGGATGCCCTTGCGCGGCAGGCGGGCCTGAAAGACCGCAGCGCGTTCTATGCCGAGCGCGCCCGGCTCAATCCACCCAAGCCCTGGGACGATGCCGCCCGCGCGGACTACCTGACCAAAGCGAATGCCTTTGTGGCGCACACGCGCACGCTGCTGCCGAAGTATTTCGGCACGCTGCCCGAATATCGCATCGAAGTGGTGCGCGAACCGGCCTTTTCCGAAGTGCCCGGCGGCGCGGCCCATGCCTCTGCCCCCAGCCCCGATGGCGCGCGCCCTGCCCGCACCTATGTCCATCTGGTTGGCGATACCGAAGACCCGGCGGCGATGTACACGCTGATGTGCCACGAAGCGGTGCCCGGCCATAACATGCAGGGCGATATTCAGGTGCGGCAGAAGGGCGGACCAAAGTTCCGCGCGGTCACCGGCTATGTCGCGTTCGGCGAAGGCTGGGGCCTCTATGCCGAAGCGATGTGCAAGGAAATGGGCGCATTTCCCGACATCGCCGCCGACTTCATGCGGCTGGATGCCGAACTGTTCCGTGCCGCGCGCCTGGTCGTCGACACCGGCATTCACGCGATGGGCTGGAGCGAGGACGAAGCCGTTGCCTATATGAACGAGACGGGCCGTCAGCCGCTGGAATCCGCGCGGTCGGAAGTGCGCCGCTACATCACGCTGCCGGGGCAGGCCACGGGCTACAAGATCGGGATGCTCAAGATCATGGAACTGCGCCGCAAGGCCGAAAAGGAAATGGGCGCGAAGTTCGACATTCGCGGCTTCCACGATCTGCTGATCGCTTCCGGCTCGCAACCGCTGTCGATCCTTGAGCGGCGCGTGAATGAATGGATTGCCGCGAAGTCCTGACCGGCATTCACTTTCGTCATTGCGAGCCGCGCGCCGCGCGGACGAAGCAATCCAGAGCGGCCCCACGCCAACTCTGGATTGCTTCGTCCGCGCTGCGCGCGGCTCGCAATGACGAATGCACACGGGCGGGATGAAGGGGCGGGCAGCGAAAGTTGCCCGCCCCTTTTTGCATTGCGCGATCCGCGTATGGACTGCCCGCAATGCCGCGAACAGATTGTTCGAGCGGCTTCCAAAATCCTTTTCGCAGTCGCAAAAACAAAGGCGTTGACGAACTTTTGACACCTGTCCAGTCTTTGCCCTGACACCGCGTTCGACTCGTTCCGGACACGGCCTGCCAAGGGGGAAATCGCGACCATGACTTTGGCCGAAACTGCTGCCCGTGATCTTGCCACGGATGTTAGCGCGGCGAACCCTAAACACCTGCTTCGCCGTCATCTTCTGCAGTTCCTGACGCTGACCGCACTGCCCGCATCGATCGTTCTGGCGCAGGCTGGAAAGGAACCGGCGCGCGATCCATCGAACCCGGTGGAGAGCGAAGCTGGCATTCCGATAAAAGACGCGCTGGTCGTCGAAAAGTGCGGCACGTGTCATACTGCAGATGCGAAGGGCAACCTTTCACGCATCTCGTATGTCCGCACCACGCCCGAAGGCTGGGCGCAGGTTATCCGGCGCATGTCGTCGCTCAACGGCCTGTCCTTGACGCCGACCGAAGCCCGCGCCGTCATCCGCTCGCTTTCCGCCAGCAACGGTCTTGCGCCCGAAGAGGCAAAGCCGGTGGCCTATCTGGCCGAACACCGCATCATCAACGAAACCAACGTTCCGAACGAGACGATCCGCCAGTCCTGCGCCGCCTGCCATGCCTTTGCGCAGCCGCTGTCCTGGCGGCGGTCGAAAGCGGAATGGAGCCTGCTGCGCAACCTGCACGTCGCCATGTATTCACAGGCCGATGCGCAGTTCAGAAAGCCGGTGGAAGACCCCACGCAGCCCACGCCGCCGAATGGTGCTTTGAAGCCGCTGCCGGTGGAAGTGGCGATGGAATACCTCAACAAGACCGCCCCGCTCACCACGCCTGAATGGACGAAGTGGCAGGCCCGCCAGCAGTCGGCAAAGCTGGGCGGCAAATGGCTCGTCAACGCCATGCTGCCCGGCAAAGGACTGTACGTGGGCGAAATGATCGTCACTCCGGCAGGCGGAGATGATGATTATTCCACCGCAATCACGCTGAAATCGCTGGCCGATGGCTCCACCCTGTCCCGCAGTGGCAAGGGTCTGGTCTATACCGGTTATTCATGGCGCGGAACGTCTTCGAGCGGTGCCGAAGGTGCAACGCCTGATGCTCCTGCCGACCATGAAACGCGCGAGACGATGCAGTTTGCACCGGATCGCAAATCTGCCGAGGGCCGCTGGTTCTGGGGCGACTACAAGGAATTCGGCTTCAACGTGAAGCTGACCCGCGCAGCCGCAGAGCCGACCGTATCGGCGGTGTGGCCTTATGCGCTGAAGGCCGGAAGCAAGGGCGCAACGCTCAAGCTGATCGGCGATGCGTTCCCGGCGGGGCTGAAGCCTGCCGACATCGATCTGGGCAAGGGCGTGACGGTTACCAAGGTCACATCAGTCAGCCCTACCGAAACGATGCTGACGATCGATGTGGCCGCCGATGCAGCGGTGGGCGCACACGATATCGGCCTTGGCGGATCGGTCCTGGCCGCTGGCCTGCCGATTTACAAAAAGGTCGATTACCTGAAGGTGACGCCCGAAACCGCCATCGCCCGCCTTGGCGGCAGCGAGAAGCACGCCCCGGGATACCAGCAGTTCGATGCCATTGGCTATGACGCCGGGCTGGACGGCAAGCCCTATACCACCGACGACGTGGCGCTCGGGCCCATCGACGTAACGTGGTCGATGCAGGAACTGCAGACCGTCTATTACGACGATGACGTGAACTATGTCGGCAAACTGAGCCAGACCGCGCTGTTCACGCCCGCCATTGATGGCCCGAACCCCGAACGGAAATGGGGCCGCAACAACTACGGTGAGGTGTGGGTGGTCGCCACGGCCAAGGCCGAAAAGGACGCATGGGGCAAACCGCTGACCGGCAAGTCGTTCATGGTCGTCTCTGTCCCCGCCTACAAGCGCTTCGATCAACCGGAGGTGGCCAAGTGACGACCGTCCTTTCCCCCAAATATCGCCGTGGCGATATCCATCTGTTCGACGCCGATGGCGCAGGCTTTGTCTACCTTGCCTCCGCTGGCGCGATCTTTGCGCTGGATGAAGGTGCAGCCAGCGTCATGGCGCTGCTGGGCGAAAAGCAGATGGCCTATGGCGAAATGGTCGGCGCGCTGGTGGAGGCGGGCTATTCCCGCGCCGATGCCGAAGACCTGATCCGCGAATTGCGCGCGGTGCGCGGGATCGTTTCTGACGAGATCCGCGAAGCCCCCCTCGCCCCGCCTGCCCCGCCGGAAGACTACCCGTTGCAGGCGCTGGTGCTGAACGTCACCAACCAGTGCAATCTTGCCTGCACCTATTGCTACGAATTCGGCGCGGACAAGATCGCCACGCCTGCGGGCAAGCCCAAGTACATGACGCTGGAAACGGCAAAGACATCGGTCGATTTCCTGCTGAAAAGTTCGGGTGACCGCGAGGTGCCGCACATCACGTTCTTCGGCGGTGAAACGCTCATGAACTTCAAGCTGCTGCGCGATGTAGTGCTCTATGCCAACGAGGCAGCGGCAGCGGCAGGCAAGCGCATGACGTATAGCCTGACCACCAACGCCACGCTGCTGACCGACGAGATTATCCAGTTCCTTTCGGATCAGGCCATCGGCGTCACCGTTTCGATGGACGGTCCGCCCGACTTGCAGGACAAGCGCCGCGTCTACAAGAACGGCAAGGGTTCCTATGCGGTGATGGAACCGCGCCTGCGCAAGCTGATCGCCGGACACAAGACCCGCGCCATCACCGCCCGCGTCACGCTGACCGAAGGCGTGACCGACGTGATCCGCATCTACCGCCACCTGAAGGACGATCTGGGCTTTCACGAAGTGGGCTTTGCCCCGGTGACGGACTCCGGCGAGCAGGCCTACACGCTCGACGCCGATGGCATGGATACGTTGGTTTCCGCGTTCCACGAACTCGCTGCCGAATGGCTCGCCTATGCCCTGCGCGGCGAGATGCACGGGTTCTCCAATGTCTCGGAGACAATCAGCGAGCTGATCCAGGGCACCAACAAATCGCACCCTTGCGGCGCAGGGCTTGGACTGGTGGGCGTCAGCCCATCGGGCGATCTTTCGCCGTGCCACCGCTTCACCGATGCCGATACGCATGTGCTGGGCCACGTAACGACGGGGCTGGACAAGGAAAAGCGCACCGACTTTCTGACGCGCGGTCATGTGGGTGCAAAGTTCGATTGTTCCACCTGCTGGGCGCGCCCGCTCTGCGCCGGTGGCTGCCATCACGAAGCGTTCGTCCGCTATGGCGATACCGGGCACGCGAACCTGCATTATTGCGACTGGATCCGCGAATGGACCGAGGCCTGCCTCAAAATCTACGGCACGGTCGCCCAACGCAATCCCGAATTTCTTGAACGCTTTGCTGCACGAAAGGGCTTGTCATGAAGCA
>NZ_JBMLSM010000052.1:0-2035 GCF_049240505.1 Novosphingobium sp. | reverse complement strand
AGAACAACATCAAGCGCCTGATGGCCTATTCGTCGATCAACAATGTCGGCTTCATTCTGATCGGCCTTGCCACCGCGACCAAGGCGGGCGCTTCGGCCATGCTGGTCTACATCGCGATCTATGTCGCCATGTCGGTTGCGGGCTTCGTGGCCGTGCTGCTGCTGCGGGATGAGAACGGCAATCAGGTTGAGGCGATTTCGGACCTTGCCGGTCTTTCCAAGACCCGTCCGTGGATTGCGCTGGCGATGGCTTCGGTGATGTTCAGCCTTGCCGGTATTCCGCCGCTGTTCGGTTTCTGGGGCAAGTTCGTGGTGTTTCAGGCTGCGGTGCAGGCCGACATGATCGTGCTTGCTGCCATTGGTATCGCGGCTTCGGTGATCGGTGCGTTCTACTACCTCAAGGTCGTCAAGGTCATGTACTTCGACGAACCGGCTGACGTGGTGAAGGGCGCTGGCGAAACGTCGCACACCGTGCTGCTGGTTCTGTCGACGCTGGCAATATCTCCACTGGGTTACCTTGGCACGAAGTGCCTTGGCACGCTGGCGGATTACGCTGCCGCCGCACTGTTCCCGGTCGGTTGAGCCATTGATCGAAACCGTCGCGGAAATCCCTTCGACCAACGGTGCGCTGCTTGCGCGCCTTGGTGGGGGAGAGTGTCTGAACGAAGGTAACTGGCTGATCGCGGACCGGCAGAGTGCCGGGCGCGGGCGGGCAGGGCGGGCGTGGTCGGATGGCTACGGCAATTTCATGGGATCGACGGTGGTGCAGTTGCGCTCCAACGATCCGCTGCCGCAGACCCTTGCGCTTGTTGCAGGGCTGGCAGCGCACGAAGCTGTATCCACGCTGGCTCCCACACTGCAGAATCTCAGGCTGAAATGGCCGAATGACCTGCTGGTAGATGAAGCCAAGTTGGCGGGTATCCTGCTGGAACGGCATGGGGATGCTGTGGTCGTGGGGATTGGCGTCAATCTGGCGCAGGCACCCGATCTTGCGGACCGTGCTACGGTGAGCCTTTCTGCGCTGGGCTTTCAGGTAAGCCGCGACGATTTCGCTGCGGAACTGGCTGTGCGGTTCCGCGATGCGGTGGACCGTTGGCACTTTGGCGAATGGCCGTTGTTGCGCCAGCAATGGCTGGCGCGCGCCTTGCCAACCGGAACGCTGGTTTCGGTAAAGGACCGCGATCAGGGCACGATCATCGGTGCTTTTGGTGGTATCGACGATGATGGCGTTGCCCTTCTGCGCTTGGCGGATGGCGCAGTCCGTGCCATCCACGCGGGCGACATAGATATGGTGGGTTCCCATGCTTCTGGCGGTTGATGTCGGCAATACCAACATCGTCTTCGCCCTGTTTCAGGGGCGCGAGATCAAGTCGCGCTGGCGGGTGGCAACCGATCCGCGCCGGACGGCTGATGAATATGCCGTATGGCTGCTCCAGCTCATGCAGTTGCAAGGGCTTGATGCCAAGGCGGTGAACCAGATCCTGATCTCCACGGTCGTGCCGCGCGCGCTGCACAATCTTACGGTCCTGTCGCAGAAGTATTTTGGCCTCGATCCGCTGGTGGCGGGCCAGCCTCCGGTCGAATGGGGATTTGAGGCGGATGTGGACGAACCGCGTTCGCTGGGCGCGGACCGGGCGGTGAATGCGGTTGCGGCGCACGCGAAGTATCCGGGCGACCTTATCGTCGTGGATTTCGGCACGGCGACGACGTTCGATGTGGTGGACTTCAACGGCGCCTATAAAGGCGGAATCATTGCACCGGGCATCAATCTTTCGCTCGATGCGCTGGTCAACGCGGCGGCCAAGCTGCCGCGCATTGCGATCGAAGCACCCACGCGCACGAGAAGCGTCATCGGGCGCAACACCGAAGACCAGATGCACATCGGCGTGTTCTGGGGGTATGTTTCGATGATGGAAGGCCTGATAGCGCGGATGCGGGCCGAAATCGGGCGGCCTGCGAAGGTGGTGGCCACCGGCGGCCTGGCCGTGCTGTTTGGCGATCATACCGATATTTTTGATCATGTAGACACCGATCTA
>NZ_JBMLSM010000051.1:0-12457 GCF_049240505.1 Novosphingobium sp. | reverse complement strand
CCACCGCGCCGTCATCGGCATTCGCGCTGGGCGAAAAGAGCGCCGATCCGCTGGAAATGTACCTGAACGACGTGTTCTCGGTGCCCGCCAGCCTTGCAGGCCTGCCCGCGATGTCCGTCCCCGCCGGGCTGGACCGCAACGGGCTGCCGCTTGGCCTGCAGGTCATCGGGAAGGCCTTCGACGAACAGGGCGTGCTGAACGCCAGCCTGGCGCTTGAACAGCGTGCTCCGAAAATTCCAGCTCCGCCGAAGTGGTGGTAAGAACCGAGGGGTGGTGTTACCTTGGGTAACACTGGAGAGCCGAGATGAACGCGCACAGCAAGATCGAGCAGGAAACACTGGTCAACATGACCAGCAAGGGTCAGGTTCTGATCCCGAAAGCCCTGCGTGATCGTGCCGGGCTGAAGGCAGGGCAACCGGTGCGCGTCGGCACCAACGACCGGGGCGAAACGGTGATCTTGCCTGTGGAAGGTGCTGCGGCGGAAACGCCCGAGCAGCGCCGAGCGCGTGTACTGGCCGCGATCGATGCTCTTCGCGGCAAATATCCCAATCCAAACGGCATGACGACGGATGAATACATGCGCGAGCTGCGGGGCGACTGGGAGCCGTGATTCTGGTCGACTCCAATGTGCTGATTGATATTATCGCAGACGATCCAGCTTGGGCGGACTGGTCGCTTGAGCAAGTAGTGGCGGCCTCGCAAACGCAAGATATTGCCTACAACGATGTTGTTGTTGCCGAGATTGCTCCGGGGATGGCCTCACTTCAGGCGTTCCAACAGGAAATGGAGCGCATCACAGTAGGCTATGAAGTGTTTACGCAACAGGCAGCCTATTTTGCGGGACTTGCCTTTCGCCAATATCGGGCTGTCCGTAAAGGATCAGACACACCCAAACTACCGCTCCCGGATTTCCTCATCGGCGGCCATGCCCAATCGCTTGGTGCCGCCATCCTCACCCGCGATGCCCGTTTCTATCGCAGCTATTTTCCAACCGTGCCGTTGATAACGCCGGAGTAATCTGATCGTGACCGAATCCACTTATCGTATCCAGGGCGCAACCGGTGAATGGGAGGTCGTGATCGGCCTCGAAGTCCACGCACAGGTCACTTCCAACGCCAAGCTGTTTTCGGGCGCGGCCACCGCGTTCGGGGCAGAGCCGAACACGCAGGTCAGCCTCGTCGATGCGGCGATGCCGGGGATGCTGCCGGTGCCGAACATGGAATGCATCCGTCAGGCCGTCCGCACCGGCATGGCGATCAACGCGCAGATCAACAAGTGGAGCCGGTTCGACCGCAAGAACTACTTCTACGCCGATCTTCCGCAGGGCTACCAGATCAGCCAGCTCTACCATCCCATCGTGGGCGAGGGTGCGATCGACATCCAGCTGGATGACAAGAACCCGGATTCGGTCAAGACTATCGGGATCGAGCGCATCCACGTGGAGCAGGATGCGGGCAAGCTGATGCACGATCAGCACCCCACGATGTCCTATGTCGACCTCAACCGGTCGGGCGTGGCGCTGATGGAAATCGTCAGCCGCCCCGATATGCGCTCTCCGGCAGAGGCAGGTGCCTATCTGTCGAAGCTGCGCACGATCCTGCGTTTCGTCGGCTCCTGCGATGGCAACATGGATCAGGGTTCGATGCGGGCGGACGTGAACGTCTCTGTCCGCAAGCCGGGCGATGAATTCGGCACCCGCACCGAAACCAAGAACGTCAACTCGGTCCGCTTCGTGATGGCCGTGGTCGAACAGGAAGCCAAGCGTCAGGTCGCCTTGATCGAGGATGGCGGCACGGTGGTGCAGGAAACGCGCCTCTACGATCCTGACAGGAACGAGACGCGCTCCATGCGGTCGAAGGAAGACGCGCACGATTACCGCTACTTCCCCGATCCCGATCTTCTGCCGCTCGAACTCGATGATGCTTTCCTTGAGGAATGCCGCGCGAGTCTGCCGGAACTCCCCGATGCCAAGCGGGCGCGCTATGAAGCCGCGCTGGGTCTTTCGGCTTACAACGCAAACGTGCTGACGGCGGACGTTGAAACCGCGCGCTGGTTCGAAGCGCTGCTGGCCGAAACCGCCGCCAAGGCGAAGAAGCCGGAAGCCGATGTTGCCAAGCAGGCGGCCAACTGGCTGATCTCCGAACTGTTCGGCGCACTGAACAAGCTGGGCAAGAGCCTCGAAACCTCGCCCGTCAGCCCGGCAGCAGGTGCCGAACTGCTGGCGCTGGTGGCCGATGGCACGATCTCCGGCTCCATCGCCAAGCAGGTGCTGGAAAAGATGCTGGAAACCGGCGACGGCGCAGGCGCGATCGTCGAACGCGAAGGCCTTAAGCAGACGTCTGACACCGGCGCGATCGAAGCCGCCATCGACAGCATCCTCGCCGCCAATGCCGACAAGGTGGAGCAGTACAAGGGCGGCAAGGAAGCCCTGTTCGGCTTCTTCGTCGGCCAGACGATGAAGGCCATGCAGGGCAAGGCTAACCCCGGCATGGTCAACGAACTGCTGAAGAAGAAGCTGTCCTGATTCCACAGGTGGTGGCGTAAGGCGGTCTTGCCGATGCCTGCGCCGCTGGCTACCTAATCTCTCGTCACGCCTGCACCGTGCAGCGTGGCGAGGGGGTGCCAATATGAAGCAAACGCTGGCCATTCTGGCCTGTGCCGCGCTGGCGGCAAGCGGGGTTGCGCGCGCGCAGGACGCGGCGAAAGCCACCGCAGACGATGTGATGACCGCAATCCCGGACCCGGCGGGCGTGGCGATGCCCGATCTGGCGTTCACGTCCACACCGCTGATCGAAGAAGACTTCGACAAGTATTACGTGTTCAACCGTGCGGAAACGTCGTTTGCTGCGGCGCTCACCGATATCCGCGAATGCGACAATCTCGCGCGGGGGCTGGATTCGGGCTACCGCTATCAGGACGCGCCCTATCCTTATACCTACACGATGGCGGGTGCGGCGGGCGGCCTGATCGCCAATGTGATGATGAGCGCGATCTTCGGCTCTTCCGAAAAGCGGCGTCTGCGCCGCGTGAACATGCGCAAATGTATGCACTACAAGGGCTATGGCCGCTTCGGACTTGCCAAGGAAAAGTGGGAGCCGTTCAACTTCGAGGAAGGGCTTGATGGGGTGAAGGAAGCGGAGCGGCAGAAGCTGCTGGCCCAGCAGGCGAAAGTGGCGTCCGGCCCGGTTCCGGCAGGGAAGGATCTGGGGCTGTGAGGATCGTGAAAGCACTCGCGCTGATAAGCGCATTCGCCCTCCTGCCGCTGGCTGCTCATGCGGCTGACGACAAGGAGAAGTGGGAAACCAAGGCCGTGGCCGACAAGCCGCAGGTCGTGCTCAATCCCGCCAAGGCCTATATCGCGGTGCAGGGAGACTATCAGGTCAACCCGCTGCTGATGAAGCGCCCCAACGCCGAGGAAGCGGCAAAGCACACCGCCAAGCGCGCAGAGGAACTGGCCAAGGAACACGAAAAGTGGGTGAAGAAGCACGCGAGCTGGGAACGCGAGATGGCTGTGTTCGCCAAGTCGCCCCCTTCGGTCAAGCGCCCGACCGAACCGCAGGAGCCGACCGAGGCCAACTTCTCGTGGCCGCGCTATGAGCAGGTTCACCCCGTCTACATCGGCCCGCAAAACCGCTTCGCCAAGGCCGAGGGCGGTGCGTCCACCTATCTGCAGGAGGTCGAACCCGGCGAATACGTGTTCTACGGCAGTGTGATGATGGGCGTGGCAGGCGGAATTTGCGCGTGCCTTGGCACCGTGGCGTTCAAGGCTGATGCGGGCAAGATCACCTCGCTGGGCAAGATGCGCCTCCCGTGGATCGAATCCCTGCGCGGTCCGAAGGAAACGCGGGCGAAAAACTCGCTCGAACTTCCCGAAGGCACCACCTCGCTGGCTTTCGCGCCCGCTGTGTTCAGCGACCCGCGCGTGCCGGCCGATATGGTCGTGGCTGCACGCTTCACTCCGATAGACCGGATGCCCAACTGGTTCGGGCTGGAAGTCGATCGCGTTATGCCGATCGAAGGCGTGATGCGCTATGACCGCGACAAGGTGGTGGACCTGACCGTTCCGGCGGCGACCGCTGTGCAAGCTGCACCGGCGGCGCGCTGATATGAGAAAGAGGGAGCGGTGCTCGGCCCGCTCCCTCTTCCCATTAAACGTAAACCGTCACCCTGAACTTGGTTCAGGGTCCATCTGTCACCGCAAGCGGCAGCCTGATCGGCAAAATGGATCCTGAACCAAGTTCAGGATGACGACTGTGGAAATCGAACGGCGTTTTCGCCCTCCGTCACCCCGAAATTAAGCCCGCATACCTTCCATCGGGAAGGTGCCGAACATGCCTGCCGTCACCTTGCCGTCCAGCTTGTCGCCATCGACGGTGGCGGTGCAATCGAGCGTCATCGGCATCGGCACGGTCATCTTCATCTGCCAGGTCAGGGTGTTGCCATCGACCTTACCGTTCTCGACCTCCATCGATCCCATCTGCCCTGCGTTGCTGCCGGTGAAGCTGTCACCATCGACATTGACGGTGAAGGTGCTGGTCTGATCGCCCATCGGGGTGCGGGTTACGCAAGTGTAGGTGCCTGCGACTGACATGGATGCTCTCCCATTGTGAGTGTTGGGGGTAGTCTATCTACAAGTGTGTCAATAGCAAGGAATGTGTATCGATCCTCCCCCTCCGTCAGCCTGCGGCTGCCACCTCCCCCAAAGGGGGAGGAGCTATCGTCATCACTTCGGCGCGGCCATGTCCTCTACCGGGAGGCCGAACTTGGCGAGTTGCGGCTTCACCTTTGCGGCATCGCCGACGACGACCCAGACCATGCCGTCGCTGTTCACCTTTGACCGGAACGCCTTGTCCACGTCGG
Source organism: Novosphingobium sp. (assembly GCF_049240505.1). Classification (GTDB taxonomy): domain Bacteria; phylum Pseudomonadota; class Alphaproteobacteria; order Sphingomonadales; family Sphingomonadaceae; genus Novosphingobium. Next base: position 7,597 of record NZ_JBMLSM010000051.1, on the reverse strand, counting down.
CCACCGTCATCTTGCCATAGCGGGCGGAGAGGGTTTCGTAGAAATCGTCCGGGCGCTTGTAGTTGACGATCTTGGCCATGCCGTCGAGCACGGTGGCGCTGGTTTCGAACATGCCGGGCAGTTCGCGGGCGCTACCCTTGGTCGACCAGTCGAGTTCCTCGGCGGTCACGCCCTTGGTCGAGCCATATTCGTCGATCTCGCGCTTGATCTCGACCAGCGAATCACCCGTCCGGTCGGTCTGGACCGGAGCGATCACCTGAAAGCGCACGCGATCGAGCGGTTCGGTCACGCCATTGTACGCGCCATAGGTCCAGCCCTTGGCCTCGCGCAGGTTCATGTTGATGCGGCCAAGGAAATTGCCGCCAAGGATGTCGTTGGCGGTGCCCAGCGCCACATTGTCATCGGTGCCCTTGGTATCGATCACCTTGCCCGCCATGATATAGGACTGCGGCGATCCGGGGCGGTCCACCAGAATGACGCGGGCCTTCTGTGTGGGGATCGCGGCGGAGAAATCCTTCACCGGGCGCGCCATGCGGTTGGCGGGCCAGTTGCCGAAGCTGTCGTCCAGCATCTTCACCACCGCATCCAGCGTGGTGTCGCCCACGACAAAGATCTTTGCGGTGTCCGGGCGGAACCAGCGCGTCTGGAAGGCGCGCAGATCATCGCGGGTCAGCTTCTTCACCACATCGGCATCGCCCAGCCCGCTGGACGGGAAGGCATAGGGGTGGCTGCCATAGAGCGTGGGCACCAGCACGCGGGCGGCCAATGCCTGCGGGTTCTTCATCTCCGCCGAAATCGCCGTAAGCTGCTGCGTGCGCACGCGCTCCAGTTCGGTCGGGCTGAGCGCGGGGCGGCGCACCACATCGGCCAGCAGGCCCAGCGACGGGGCAAGGTTGGGCGAAAGCGCATCGACCTGGAACGAGGTGAGGTCGCTGGTGGCCGAAAGCGCGATGTTTGCGCCCAGCCGCTCGCGCTCGCGCGCCAAAGCCGAACTGTCGAGCTTTTCGGTGCCTTCGTCCATCAGGCTGAGCAGCAGCGACTGCGTGCCGAGCGCGGACTTGGGATCGGCGGCATAGCCTGCATCGAAGCTGACGCGGACCGAAACGGTCGGCACTTCGCTGCGCTTGGCGAAAAAGACCGGAATGCCGTTCTTCAGCGTGGCACGCTGGATCGCCGGGAAATCGAGCGGAGCGAGTTCACCCACCGCAGGCAGCTTCGACCGGTCCGCCGCGCCTGCGCTGGCAACTGGCGCGCCCTTCATCGGCATGGCAGGATCGGCGTAGAACGCGGGGCGCATTCCTGTGGCATTGTCGGTGTAGTAGCCGCCGCGGCCTTCGCCGCCTTCGGTCCGCTCGCCGGGTTCCACCGTCAGCGAAAAGGCCGGGCGGGTCAGCCACTTGGCCATCGCGCCCTGCACATCGGCAGGCTTCATCGCGGCGATGCGTTCCAGCTCCGTGCGGTAGTGCGCGGCATCACCGTTGTAGAGCAGGCCCTCGGCCAGCGTCGGCGCCTTGCCGTTGAAGCCGCCGGTGCGCTCCAGCCCGCGAATCTGGTTGGCCGTCTCGGTCGTCGCGGCGCGTTGCAGTTCATCGGCGGTCGGCCCTTCCTTGATGAACTTGGCGATTTCCGCATCGAGCGCGGCGGCGACCTTGGCCGGGTCTTGCCCCGGCGTCACGTCAGCCTTGACCACGAACTGCGCGGCCTGCGCGAAGACTTCGGCATCGGCGGAAACCGATACGGCGACCTTCTGCTGGCGCACCAGCGCATCATCGAGCCGTGATGAAGCAAGACCGCCCAGCACCGACCCTGCCAGTTCGAGCGGCAGGTAATCGGCGTTGTCGAGGCCGGGGATCGCCCACATGCGATAGATGCGGGTGGTGGCGACCTGATCCTTGATCGTCTTGGCCAATGGCGCGGGCAGGGTGGGCACCGGCGCGCTGACCGGCTTTACCGCCGGACCGGGCTTGATATCGCCAAACCACTTGGCAACCTTGGCCTTCGCGGTGGCGGCGTCGATATCGCCCGCGAGCACGAGGACCGAATTGTTCGGGCCATAGTGGTCGTTGAACCAGCCCTTCACATCGTCAAGGCTGGCCGAATCGAGGTCTGCCATCGAGCCGATGGTGGAGTGGTGATAGGGATGGCCCGACGGATAGAGGTTTTCGAGCTGTTCGTATTCGACCATGCCGTAGGGGTTGTTGTCCCCCTGCCGCTTTTCGTTCTGCACCACGGCGCGCTGGTTATCGAGCACCTTCTGCGTCACCGCGCCAAGCAGGTGGCCCATGCGGTCCGATTCCATCATCAGCACCATGTCGAGCGCGGCGGTGGGCACCGTTTCGAAATAGTTGGTACGATCGAACCATGTCGTGCCGTTCACATCCGTTGCGCCGACCTGCTGCAGCGGCGTGAAGAAATCGCCGGGCACATTTTCGGTGCCGTTGAACATCAGATGTTCGAACAGGTGGGCAAAGCCGGTCTTGCCCTTGGGTTCGTTCTTGGAACCCACGCCGTACCAGATCGATACCGCAACCACCGGCGCCTTGCGATCGGTGTGGACCAGCACGGTCAACCCGTTATCCAGCTTGAAGCTTTCGTAGGGAATCTGGACCTTCGACACCAGATCGGACAGCGGCGCAGGCTTTGCCTCTTGCGCGAAAGCGGGGGCGGAAAGGGCAGTGGCTGCGGAAAGAGCGATCAGGCTGGCGGTGATTTTGCGCTGCATGGGGTTCCCGATATTGTCAGTCTGGCAGGCGGGCTGCCGTTGTTTTTCAAGCCCAGATCAGGTTTCGGCTGAACGAAGCCGGAATACGGTGATCCAGATTTGGTTTGATTGGTAACTTTCTAGTGCCCATCATCGCGCGTGCAAGGGGCGCGTGTCCATCGGGCAGGTGCCGCTTACCCCCTTTCGACGAACGACAGAGAGAGACCGATGAACGTCAAGCCGCTGCTTCTCGCCGCATTCCTCGCTTCCACCGGAACGCCCGCGCTGGCCGCAGAGCCGACTTTCGATCCGCAAGCGGTGCGGGCGCATGTGACCTTTCTGGCCGACGATCTGCTGGAAGGGCGCGATACGGGGACGCGCGGGTACGACATTGCCGCGAATTATGTGGCGTCGCAGTTCATCGCGATGGGACTGAAGCCTGCGGGGCCTGACGGTTCGTTCTTCCAGAAGCTGACCGTGCGTGAAGCGCGGCTCGATGGAACGCCGAAACTGGCGCTGACCTTTGGCGGCAAGGAGACGGTGCTGTCTGACACCGCGCAAGTGCTGGTGCGGCCAAGCCTGACCGACAAGACCGTGGCGGTGGAAGCGCCGTTGGTCTTTGCGGGCTTCGGGTTTGACCGGCCCGATCTGGGCTTTGACGATTACAAGGGCCTGAACGTGAAGGGCAAGATCGTGGTCGTGCTCACCGGCTTTCCCAAGGGCACGCCAAGCGAACTGGGCGCGCATCTCAATTCCGAAAAGGCGGTCATGGCGATGAAGCGCGGCGCGGTGGCGGTGATCGCCGTGCCGACGACCGAGGACACCGCACGCCGCCCCTGGCCGCGCCGGGTGGAAATTTCGGACGGTCCGGCCAAGGGCTGGGTCGGTGCCGATGGTACGGCGTTCAGCCGGGCAAGCGCGATCAAGGGTTCGGTCACGCTGAACCCCGATGCTGCCGCGTCGCTCTTTACCGCTGCGGGCAAGTCGCTGGCCCGCGTGCTGGCAGAGGCCGAGCGCAAGGGCGGGCGGCCCAAGGGCTTTGACCTGAAAGCCAAGGCCAGCCTCGCTTTCGCCAGCGCGTGGAAGGATGTGACCAGCGAAAACGTCGTCGCCATGCTGCCGGGGAGCGACCCCAAACTCAGCGCGGAATTCATCGGCATGACCGCGCATCTCGATCATATCGGCGATCACGGGAAGGGCGATGACAAGCTGTTCAACGGCGCAATGGACAACGCTTCGGGCGTGGCGACGATGCTGGAAGTGGCGCGCGCGGTGGCGCAGGACAAGCCGCGCCGTTCGGTGCTGTTCGCGGCGCTGACGGGCGAAGAGGGCGGACTGATCGGGTCAGACTATCTGGCGCGCAATCCGGTGACCAAGGGCGAAGTGGTCGGCCTCGTCAATTTCGACATGCCGGTGCTGACCTACAAGTTCAGCGATGTCGTGGCGTTCGGTGCTGAAAATTCAACGATGGGACCGGCGGTGGCAGAGGCCGGGAAGAAGGCGGGGATAACGCTCTCGCCCGACCCGATGCCCGAAGAGGGGCTGTTCACACGGTCCGATCACTACCGCTTCGTGCAGCAGGGCGTGCCGGCGGTGTTCATGATGACGGGCTTTGCCGGGCCGGGCGAAAAGGCCTTCCGCGATTTCCTGAAGGATCACTACCACAAGCCGAGCGACGACATGAAGCTGCCGTTCGACTGGGAGGCCGGAGCGCTGTTTGCGAAAGTGAACTACTACACCGTTCAGGCGCTGGCGAATGCGGACGATCGGCCCAAGTGGTATGCGGGCAGCTTCTTCGGCAAGGAATTTGCGCCCGGCGCGGCGAAGGCGGCTGATCCGGGGAAGTGATGTTGCGCGAAGGCCCACCCCACTGCGACTAACTTCACTGCGTTCAGTAAGTCTCGCTCCCCTCCCGCAGGCGGGAGGGGTTGGGGGTGGGCATCGCGCATTGCGCTCAATCAAGGAACTACCCCGGTCGAAGGGCGTAGCTTTTTCGTCGGCGCGGGTCTTGTGTTGCGAAAAAGTCACACCATGTCTGGCGCAACAGGAGGACATTCGACCTTATGAACCTCGAAAAATTCACCGACCGCGCCAAGGGCTTCCTGCAAGCCGCGCAGACCGTTGCGATCCGCATGAACCATCAGCGGATCACGCCGGACCATATTCTCAAAGCCTTGCTGGAAGACAGCGAAGGCATGGCCAGCGGGCTGATCCAGCGCGCGGGCGGCAATGCGGCTTTGGCGCAGACCGAAGTGGACAAGGCGCTGGCGAAGATTGCTGCCGTCTCCGGTTCGGGCGCGCAACAGACGCCGGGGTTGGACAACGATGCCGTCCGAGTTCTGGATTCGGCTGAGCAGATTGCGGCGAAATCGAACGACAGCTTCGTGACTGTCGAGCGGATGCTGGTGGCGCTGACGCTGGCCTCTGCAACATCGGCGGGGCAGGCGTTGAAAGCCGCCAACGTGACGCCGCAGGCGCTGGAAGCGGCGATCACGCAGCTGCGAGGCGGGCGCACGGCGGACAGCGCGAGCGCGGAAAACGCCTATGACGCGATGAAGAAGTATGCGCGCGACCTGACCGAGGCGGCGCGCGAGGGCAAGCTCGATCCCGTGATCGGGCGTGACGAGGAAATCCGCCGCACCGTGCAGATCCTCGCCCGCCGCACCAAGAACAATCCGGCGCTGATCGGTGAACCGGGCGTGGGCAAGACCGCGATTGCGGAAGGGTTGGCGCTGCGCATCGCCAATGGCGACGTGCCGGATTCGCTGCGGGACCGCACGCTGATGGCGCTCGACATGGGCAGCCTGATCGCGGGCGCAAAGTATCGCGGCGAGTTCGAGGAGCGGCTGAAGGCGGTGCTCGACGAGGTGAAGGGCGCCGAGGGGCAGATTATCCTGTTCATCGACGAGATGCACACCCTGATCGGCGCGGGCAAGAGCGAGGGCGCGATGGATGCGGGCAACCTGCTGAAGCCCGCGCTGGCGCGTGGCGAGTTGCACTGCATCGGCGCGACGACGCTGGATGAATACCAGAAGTACGTCGAGAAAGACCCCGCGCTGCAGCGGCGGTTCCAGCCGGTGTTCGTGGGCGAGCCGACCGTGGAGGACACGATCAGCATCCTGCGCGGGATCAAGGACAAGTATGAGCTGCACCACGGCGTGCGCATTGCTGATAATGCGATCGTGGCGGCAGCGACGCTGTCCAACCGCTATATCTCCGACCGCTTCCTGCCCGACAAGGCCATCGACCTGATGGACGAGGCCGCGAGCCGCATCCGCATGGAAGTGGAAAGCAAGCCTGAGGAGATCGAGAAGCTCGACCGGCGCATCATCCAGATGAAGATCGAGGAAATGGCGCTGGCCAAGGAGGTTGATACTGCATCGAAGGACCGGCTGGCGACCCTGCGCGAGGAACTGGCGAACCTTGAACAGCAGTCTGCCGAACTGACGACGCGTTGGCAGAACGAGCGTGACAAGATCGCTGCCGAGGGCAAGGTCAAGGAAGCGCTTGATGCGGCGCGCAGCGAGCTGGACGTGGCGCAGCGGAACGGCGATCTGGCGAAGGCGGGCGAGCTTGCCTACGGCCGCATTCCCGAACTGGAGCGGCAACTGGCCGAGGCGCAGGGCGTGAGCCAGAACGCGATGCTGCGTGAGGAAGTGACCGCCGAGGACATCGCTGCCGTCGTCAGCAAGTGGACCGGCGTGCCGGTTGACCGGATGATGGAAGGCGAGCGCGAGAAGCTGCTCAAGATGGAAGAGGTGCTGGGCAAGCGCGTGATCGGGCAGAAAGATGCGGTGGTTGCCGTGTCCAAGGCAGTGCGCCGCGCGCGCGCCGGTTTGCGGGATCCGAACCGTCCGCTGGGCAGCTTCCTGTTCCTGGGGCCGACGGGCGTGGGCAAGACCGAGCTGACCAAGGCGCTGGCGGGCTTTTTGTTCGACGACGACAATGCGATGGTCCGTATCGACATGTCGGAGTTCATGGAGAAGCATTCGGTCAGCCGGTTGATCGGCGCGCCTCCGGGCTATGTTGGTTATGATGAAGGTGGTGTTCTTACCGAAGCGGTTCGCAGGCGGCCCTATCAGGTCGTGCTGTTCGACGAGGTGGAGAAGGCGCACTCCGACGTGTTCAACGTGCTGTTGCAGGTTCTGGATGATGGGCGCCTGACCGATGGGCAGGGCCGCGTGGTGGACTTCACCAATACGCTGATCATCCTGACCAGCAACCTCGGCAGCCAGTACCTCGCCAATCTGGAAGAGGGGCAGGATGTGGCGGCGGTGGAGCCGCAGGTGATGGATGTGGTGCGCGGGCACTTCCGGCCGGAATTCCTCAACCGGCTGGACGAGATCATCCTGTTCCACCGGCTGGGTCAGGAACACATGGCGCCGATCGTGGACATTCAGGTGGCGCGCGTGGCCAGGCTGCTGAAAGATCGCAAGATCGTCCTGGATCTGAGCGATGCGGCGAAGCGCTGGCTGGGCCGGGTCGGCTATGATCCGGTCTATGGCGCGCGGCCATTGAAGCGGGCGGTGCAGCGGTATCTGCAAGATCCGCTGGCGGAGAAGCTGCTGGGTGGTGAAGTGCCGGACGGTTCGACGGTGCGGATCGACGAGGGCGATGGGGCGCTGAGCTTCGTCGTGGAGTGAGTTGACGGGTTGGGTTTTGAGCGCGCGCTGGAAGCCCAACCCGCTGCGCCCCGCGCAGGCGGGGGCCTCGGTCGGTTTACGCTGGCGTTCCGTAACAACACTGAGGCCCCCGCCTGCGCGAGGGCGCTAGGTGTTTGGTGGGGGTGCGGGGGGGGCATCCGCTGGCGAGTGCGGACCTTTTCGCCTTGGGGCAGATAGCAAGTCGCGCGATCGGCGCGGCGCCGTGCGTGGCGCGCGGGCGAGAGCGCGTATC
>NZ_JBMLSM010000050.1:0-7114 GCF_049240505.1 Novosphingobium sp. | reverse complement strand
GAAGGGCTTGATGATCGCTTCGACCTTTTTCACGTCGTTCAGACCCCTGCAACGCAGGCCGGCGCGCCCGCGTGGAGCGAACCGGCATATTGTACCCGTGTGTTGGACACGACATTACAAGAATCGTGCCACCTGATGTCACAATCCACTAGGCCATCGCGCTGCATCGCGAAAGCCGTAAAATCAGGGGTCCGGCAAGATTTGAATCGAATGCGCAAGCGATCCATGCGCAAGATTGCGCAGGCTTGTTCAAATCGTGCATAAATTTTGCGCAGGGCCTGCCTGTTTTTTGGGCAGAAATCATTTCGCCAAACGCTTCGTCGTTGCGAGGAGCAAAGCGACGAAGCAATCCAGAGCGTCTTGCATCATGGCTCTGGATTGCTTCGCTTCGCTCGCAATGACGAGCCGGAAATGGGGCCATGTATCAGGCGTCGTAAGGCGGCTTGTGCAGCCCCTTGGTGCTGAGCGTGAAGATTTCACAGCCATCTTCAGTGATACCGATCGAATGTTCGAACTGGGCTGACAACGACCGGTCGCGCGTCACTGCCGTCCAGCCATCGTCTAGGATCTTCACGGCGGGCTTGCCGAGATTGATCATGGGTTCGATCGTGAAGAACATACCGGGCTTGAGTTCCGGGCCGGTTCCGGCGCGGGCGGCGTGGATCACTTCGGGCGAATCGTGGAACAGGCGGCCCAGCCCGTGGCCGCAAAATTCGCGCACAACGCCGTAGCGCTGCTTTTCGGCGTGGGCCTGAATCGCTGCGCCGATATCACCAAGGCGCGCGCCGGGGCGGGCCTTTTCGATGCCGATCATCAGGCATTCGTGCGTCACATCGACCAGACGGCGGGCCTTCAATGGCACATCGCCAACCAGGTACATGCGGCTGGTATCGCCATGCCAGCCATCGAGCAGGGGGGTGACATCGATATTGACGATATCGCCGTCCTTCAGCGTCTTTTCCGACGGGATGCCGTGACAGACGACGTGGTTGATCGAAATGCAGCACGAATGCGCATAGCCGCGATAGCCAAGCGTTGCCGGGATGGCGCCTGCGTCCAGCGTCATCTGGCGGACCACATCATCCAGATGATCGGTCCGAACGCCGGGCACGACGAGCGGGGCGAGCGCATCGAGGATATCGGCGGCGAGGCGGCCCGCCTTGCGCATCCCTTCGAACCCGGCAGGGCCGTGGAGCTTGATCGTCCCGTCGCGCATCAGGACATCGTGGTCTTCGACAATCATGTATTCGGTCATGGACCCCATCTAGCGACCTTCGCGGAAAATTGCGAGATGCTGGCAGCGGGGATGTTTCATCCAGCGACGAAAGTGGCTTTGAATTCAGGGCGAACGGCGTCGAGCACCTTTTGCGTGACGGGCAAAGTTACCTCGTAATCGCCCTCCACATAGGGTCCGGCGGAATAGGGCGGCACGAGCACGCCGATGCGGTCGAAGGCCTTGCCATTGGAGGAGCCGAGGATGACCGTCTGTTCTAGCGGGTCGATGCACTCGTTGAATTCGGTAATTCCGCCCAGTTCCTCGCCCTGCCGCTTCTTCGCGCGCTGGCGGTCCAGTTCCTTGCAGAAGGGCGCGCGGATGGCCGCTGTCAGCGCCGCTTTCGATGTGAACAGGTCCACCGGATTGCGGCGCTTGCCCGCGATCCTGTCCCACAGCACGGTGTCGAACACATAGTTGGGATGCGCGCCGCCGCTGTAGGTGCCGACCAGTGTTGACAGGCTGAGCCACGCGGGGAGGTCAGTCACGACCTTCCATTCCACGCTGTAGCTGTAGGGATTGAACGGGAAGCCGCTTTCCTTCGCCAGTTTCCTGCCTTCTTCGGCTTCGGTCTTCAGATCGCGGCGGGATTTTTCCAGTTCGGCATCGAGGATCGCCTTGAGGGCCGGAACCGCGCCTGCGCTGGCGGGATAGGAATAGGAGAAGTCGTAAGTGTCGTTCTCTTCGTCAACCTCGCGCGCGGTGACGGGCGTTTGTGCAGGAGGTTGTGGTGCGGATGGTGCGGCAACAGGCGTTTCGCTGGCGGTTGCAGTCGGTTCGTCCTCCCTTACCGAACAGGCGGCCAAGGCCAGAAACGACACCATCAGGACTGCACGCATCCAACATTTCCTCTCGCCACAAACCGCGCTCTGGGCCATGTATTTCGCAACATGACCGACAGACACGCGCTGATCCAGCCTGATCGCGGCCAGCAGGCCATTGCCCTTCACCTTGTCGACAAGGCGACGCTGCCCGACTTTCTGAAAAGCCTCAACGGCGCGCAGCGTTCCACGATTGCTGCGCAGAAGTTCGAAGGTGGCGGTTATGAACACGCCATCGTGCCCGATGGCGACGGGTGGTTTGCTGTGGCGGGCGTGGCCAATGTGGCGGAGCTTTCATCATGGTGCATGGCCAAGCTGGCAGATGCGCTGCCGGGTGGCACCTATCGCCGTGCTGGTGGGGGAGAGCCGGGCAAGGCGCTGCATGGCTGGGTGACGGGGCAGTATCGCTTTGACCGCTACCGCAAGGATGCCAGTGAGGCGGAGCCACGCATCCTGCTTACCAAGGACGTGGCATTGATCGAGCCGGCGCTGGCGGAGGCTGCTGCGGTGCTGATGGTGCGCGATCTGGTCAATACGCCCGCTGAGGACATGGGGCCACTGCAGCTTGAGGCCGAGGTCCGGGCGCTGGCGAAGCGGTATCATGCCGAAGTCCACGTCGTTTCGGGCGATGCGCTGGAGCGGGACTATCCGATGGTTCATGCCGTGGGCCGCGCAGCAGCCCGCAGCCATGCGCCGCGCCTGATCGAGATGGAGTGGGGCGATCCCAAGCATCCGCGTGTGGCCATCGTGGGCAAGGGCGTGTGCTTCGATTCGGGCGGGCTGGATATCAAGCCATCGTCGGGCATGGCGCTGATGAAGAAGGACATGGGCGGCGCGGCCCACGCCATCGCGCTGGCAGGCCTTATCATGGCGCTGGATCTCAAGATCAGGCTGCATCTGATTGTCCCGGCGGTGGAAAATGCGATTTCGGCCAACGCTTTCCGTCCGGGGGATATTCTGCGTTCGCGTGCAGGGCTTTCGGTCGAGGTGACCAACACCGATGCCGAGGGGCGGCTGGTGCTGGGCGATGCGCTGACCCGCGCCTGCGAGCTGCAGCCCGAACTGGTGATCGATTTTGCTACACTTACCGGCGCGGCGCGTGTGGCGCTTGGCCCTGATCTGCCTGCCATGTTTGCCCGGACCGATGCCACGGCAGAAGATTTGCTGCGCGCTGGACTGGAACGAGATGACGCCTGCTGGCGATTGCCTTTGCACGATGGCTATCGCGAATACCTGAAATCAGACGTTGCCGACCTGCAGAATTCGCCGTCCAACGGCTTTGCAGGCGCGAGTGTTGCGGCGCTGTTTCTGGACAGGTTTGTGGGCGAAGGCATTGATTGGGCACATTTTGATACCTTCGCGTGGCGGCCCGTGGCAAAGCCGGGGCGGCCAAAGGGCGGGGACGCGCTGGGCCTGCGGGCGGCGTGGGGGCTGCTCAAGGTGCGCTATGGCTGAAATGATGCTTCATGCAGCATAGCTTGCCTGATAGCGCCGAGGCGGCTAATCGCCCCGCTTTCCTGCTGCGGAGACATCCAGAATTGACCGTCGAAGCCATGCCTCTTTCCGTTGACGTGCCAACCGGCCAGCTTGCGCTCGTGCGTCCGGCTGACCGTTCGGACAAGCCGCATCTGCCGGTGCGTGGCGATCTGGCGCATATCGGCCTCGCCGGGCGATACTTCGTGCCGCACTATGCCGTGCCGATGCCGCACACTGTGAAAGCGGCAAGCGTGCTGCGCAGCGCAGGCAAGCCTGATGGCGAGGAACTGCGCGCATTGCGCGCGGGCGAAATTTTCGATGTGCTGGATATCGCAGGCGGTTGGGCCTGGGGACAGGCGCAGGCTGACCAGTTGGTCGGCTACGTCGAATTTGCGCAACTGGAGCCGCAGGCATGACCACTTCGGTCTTCATCGATGGTGCAGCGGGCACCACGGGCCTTGAGATTGCCGATCGGCTGGCGGGCCGCAGCGAGTTCACGCTGATCGCGCTCGACGATGCGCGGCGCAAGGACGATTCCGCGCGCGCTGAAGCCATCAACGATGCCGATGTGGTGATCCTGTGTCTGCCCGATGACGCTGCGCGCGATGCCGTGGCGATGATCCGCAACGATCGCACCAAAGTGATCGACGCTTCGACCGCGCACCGCGTGGCCGATGGCTGGACCTATGGCTTTCCCGAACTTGTCGGGCGTGAAACGGTGGCGGAGGCCAAGCGGGTTTCAAACCCTGGCTGCTATCCCACGGGTTTCCTCGGCCTGCTGGCGCCGCTGGTGCACAACGGGCTGCTGCCTTCGGCGTGGCCATATACCTGCACGGGCGTTTCCGGTTATTCGGGAGGCGGCAAGGCGCTGATCAAGCGGTTCGAGGATGACCGCGATATCGCATGGCGCGGCTATGGCCTGAGCTTCGGGCACAAGCATGTGCCCGAAATGCAGCGCTATGCGGGCCTCGCCATTGCGCCGCTGTTCAGCCCCGCAGTGATTCCCGCCCATCGCGGCATGGTGGTGGAAGTGCTGCTGCCGCTGGGCGTGATGCCGGGCAATGTGCCTGCCGAATTGCTGCGCGCGGCGCTGACGCAGTTCTATGGCGAATCGAAGATCGTCACCGTGGCGCAGGATGCTCCGGCTGAGGGCGAAATGCTGCTGCGTGGTTCGATGGAGCCGTGGGACGGTCTGAAGCTGCATGTGATGGGCAGCGAAGACGGCGAACAGGCGCGATTGGTCGCGGTGCTGGACAATCTCGGCAAGGGGGCAAGCGGCGCTGCGGTGCAGACGTTGAACCTGATGGCCGGGCTGGACGAGACGGCGGGCTTGCGGGTTTAAGGCTGGAATGCCCCGGCGTCCCCGCGAAGGCGGGGACCTCAGGAGGTTTACGCCGCGGTTCCGTAAACGGCACGAGGCCCCCGCCTTCGCGGGGGAGCAGCGTTGTTTGGTTGGATCACATGAAAAAGGCCCGCGCTCCATCTGGAGGCGGGCCTTTTTCATTGCGCCAAGGCGCAGGAAATCAGTCTTCCGGGGCGATCGTCACGCGCAGACCATCAAGATCGCCGGTGATCTGCACCTGGCACGACAGGCGCGAGGTTTCGTTGCGGTGGTCCGAGCTGTCGAGCAGGTCGTTCTCGTCTTCGCTCATCGGCGCAACCTTGTCGGCAAAGGACGGGTCGATATAGACGTGGCACGTGGCGCACGAGCAGCAGCCGCCGCACAGCGCGAGCAGTTCGTCAAAACCGTTGTCGCGGATGGCTTCCATCACCGAAAGGCCTGCATCGGCCTCGACCGTCTTTTCTTCACCAGCACGATTGACAACTACGATCTTCGGCATCGTCCGTTCTCCAAATGCGGCGAAGGGCCATACGCGCCCAAACAACGCCCCCTGTTCGCCTTTGGACGGGGCTGCTATCGCGCGATTTCGGCTTTGGCAACTGCCGATCCGGCCAAAACACTGTTGCGGAGAAATAGGGTGGGGCTTTCAGGCGAGGCTATACGCGAGGGGCTGGATTTCATTTCCGAGCGCAACCCGGCACTGGCTTCGGCCATTTCGCGCGTCGGTTACCCGGAACCGCGCATCCGGGCGACGGGATATGGCACGCTGCTGCGCACCATCGTGGGCCAGCAGGTGAGCGTGGCGGCCGCAGCATCGGTGTGGAACAAGCTGGAGGCGCTGCTGGGCGAGGATATGCCGCCGCACGATCTGCTCGCCGCCGATTTCGATTCGCTGCGCGCCTGCGGGCTTTCGCGGCAGAAGCAGGGCTATGCACGTTCCTTGTGCGAACTGGTGGTTTCGGGCGAACTCGATCTGGATGCCTTGCCTGAAGATGACGAGGCGGCGATTGCCGAACTGGTGAAGATCAAGGGCATCGGGCGCTGGTCTGCCGAAATCTACCTGCTGTTCGCCGAAGGGCGCCCGGACATCTGGCCCGCTGGCGATCTGGCGGTGCAAGTGGGGCTGGGCAAGTTGCTGGGGCTTGAAGAGCGACCGAGCGAGAAGGAAACCCGCGCGCTGGCGGAAAGCTGGCGGCCGCATCGCGGAGCTGCGGCGATCTTCACTTGGCATTGCTATAACAATCCCGCGTTGTGAGAACGGCTGATCGGTCAGCTGTGACATAGAAAAACCCCGCCCGGATTGCTCCGGGCGGGGTCTCCTCTCCCCAACTTGCGGGTTACGGGTGGGTTAGCCCACCGCGTTGCTTGCCCCAAAGCAGGCGTTAGCCTGCGGCATGACTTGCCAGTGCTGCAAGAAGCAGCAGCGCGACGATATTGGTGATCTTGATCATCGGGTTTACGGCAGGACCGGCGGTGTCCTTGTAGGGATCGCCTACGGTGTCACCCGTGACGGCAGCCTTGTGGGCATCGCTGCCCTTGCCGCCGTGGTTGCCGTCTTCGATATACTTCTTGGCGTTGTCCCACGCGCCGCCGCCTGATGTCATCGAGATGGCGACGAACAGCCCGCCGACGATCACGCCGAGCAGCAATGCGCCAAGAGCCGCAAAGCCGTTGGCCTGCCCGCCGACCGCCGCGATCACGAAATAGACCGCGATGGGAGCGAGGACCGGGAGCAGCGAAGGAATGATCATTTCCTTGATCGCAGCCTTGGTCACGAGGTCCACGGTGCGAGCATAGTCGGGCTTGGACGTGCCTGCCATGATCCCGGCGTTTTCGCGGAACTGGTCACGCACGTCGACCACAACGTCACCGGCGGCGCGGCCGACGGCGGTCATACCCATTGCACCGAACAGGTACGGCAGGAGCGCGCCGAGCAGCAGCCCGACGATGACATAGGGGTTTTCGAGGCTGAAGCTGACCGCAAGGTTCGGGAAGAACTCCTTGAGGTCGGTGGTGTAGGCGGCGAACAGCACCAGCGCGGCGAGGCCCGCCGAGCCGATCGCGTAGCCCTTGGTGACCGCCTTCGTGGTGTTGCCGACCGCGTCGAGCGGGTCGGTGATGTCGCGCACCGAGTCCGGCATCTCGGCCATCTCGGCGATGCCGCCGGCGTTGTCGGTGATCGGGCCGTAGGCGTCGAGCGCG
>NZ_JBMLSM010000049.1:0-27913 GCF_049240505.1 Novosphingobium sp. | reverse complement strand
GTCCGCTGATCAAGGACAAGCAGACGCTGGGCCAGTTTGCCATGCCCGCGCAATACATGTTCAAGGATATCCCGCAATCGGGCCAGCAGGACGATTATATCGCCTGGACCGTGGCGCAGATGGACAAGCACAACGTGCAGCGCGCGCTGGTGGGCTGGAACGAGGATGACACTTCGCGCCGCGCGAAGGAGCTTTACGGCGACCGGTTCTTTTTCGACCTGCCGGTGAACCCCAACAACGGCACCGAGGAAGTGCGCCGGATCAAGCGCATCCACGCCGAAGTGGGGCTTTCAGCCGTCAGCGTGTTTCCTTCGGGCACGTTGCCGCAAGTGGCGATCAATCACAAATACATGTGGCCGATCTATTCCGCGTGTGAGGAACTGGGCCTGCCGATCCTGCTGAACGTGGGCATTCCGGGGCCGCGCATTCCGATGGAAACGCAGAAGGTGGAACATCTGGACGAGGTGTGCTGGTTCTTCCCCGAACTGAAAGTGGTGATGCGTCACGGGGCCGAACCGTGGGAAGCGCTGGCGGTGAAGCTGATGCTGAAATGGCCGAACCTGTATTATTCGACCAGCGCCTTTGCGCCCAAGCATTACCCGAAGGCGATCATCGATTACGCCAACACGCGCGGGGCCGACAAGGTGATCTACGCCGGGTATTTCCCGATGGGGCTGAGCCTGGACCGGATCATGGCCGATATGCAGAACGTGCCGTTCAAGGACGAGGTGTGGCCCAAGTTCCTGCGCGATAACGCGATGAAGGTGTTTGGCCTTTAGGCATCCCAGGGAGCCGGGAAGTCTGCTCCTACCGCAAGATGGCCGGATGCGCGGAGACAACCCCCGCCACGGCAATTCAGGAGTACAACATGGCGGATACAGTGGCGAACGACGCCCGCACCGCACCTGTGGCGGTGTGGCAAATCCTTGAGAAGCTGCGCGGGCAGGATCTGATCGACTGGCGCACGGCCCCGGTTGAAGGGCGCGCATCGGTGCAGGAGCGCAATCTGGACATCGGCTTTCCGTTTGGCTGGTATGCGATCGATCTTTCGGCAGACCTTGCGGTGGGCGAGGTCAAACCGTTGCGCTATTTTTCGAAAGACCTTGCGATGTGGCGCGGGGAGGACGGACAGGTCCGCGTGGTCGACGCCTATTGCCGCCATCTGGGCGCGCACATGGGCCACGGCGGCAAAGTGCATGGCAACCTGCTGGAATGCCCGTTCCACGCATGGCGATATGATGGCGAAGAAGGGATCGTGAAGGAGATTCCCTATTCGAAATCGATCCCGCCGCAGGTGAAGCGCAAATGCACGCGGACCTGGCATGTGACCGAAGCGAACCGCTGGATCTGGCTGTGGTATCACCCCGAAGATGCCGCGCCGCTGTTTCAGGTGGAGCATCTGCCCGAAGCCACGGACCCCGAATGGACCGACTATGACGTTTACGAATGGAACGTCTATGGATCGATCCAGAACATGGCCGAAAACGGCGTGGACGTGGCGCACTTCAAATATATCCACGGCACCGCCAACGTGCCGCTGGGCGATCTGCGCTGGGGCGATTGGGGCCGGGGCGCGGACGTGAAGGCCAAGATGGGTACGCCGTGGGGCGAGGTCGACGGCCAGATCAGCTATGACACGATGGGGCCGGGGCAAAGCTGGACGCGCTTTACCGGCATTTCGGAAACGCTGCTGGTGGCCTGCATCACGCCGGTGGAACTGGACCATGTGCACGTGCGCTTCTGCTTTACCCAGCCGCGCGCGCAGGCCGAGGGTGAGCGGGCAGGCGTGGCAAAGGCGATCATCCGCGATATCTGCAAGCAGTTCGATCAGGACAAGATCATCTGGGATCGCCAGAAGTTTGAACCCAATGCGCTGATCTGCGAAGGCGATGGGCCAATCGCGCAGTTCCGCAAGTATTACGCCCGGTATTACGTGTGATGAAGACCACCAGAAGGGAAGCCCTTGTCGGCGGGATCGCGATTGCCGCGACCGTCGGCCTGCCGGGGAGCGCGCAAGCGATGCAGGACGTTCTTGATACCCACGATTCCCTCGGCCTTGCCGCGCTGGTCAAGGCGCGCAAGGTATCGCCTGCCGAACTGCTGGAAGCCGCGATTGCGCGGGCCGAGGCGCTGAACCCCAGGTTCAATTTCATGGCGCAGAAGCACTATGACTATGGCCGCAAGGCGATTGCGGCGGGCCTTCCGCAAGGGCCGTTCAGCGGGGTTCCGTGGCTGCTGAAAGACCTGAACACCTATATCGCGGGCGAAGTGACCGAGAACGGCAGCAGGCTGTACAAGGGCCAGCGCGCTGCCGTGACATCCGAACTGGTGCGGCGGATCGAACGCGCGGGCTTTGTGATCTTCGGCAAGACGACAACGCCGGAGTTTGGCCTGACCGGCACGACCGAAAGCGTGGCGGTGGGGCCGACGCGCAACCCGTGGAACCCGGAACGCATCGCGGGCGGATCGTCCGGCGGGGCGGCTGCGGCGGTTGCAGCAGGCGTGATCCCGGCGGCGCACGCCACCGATGGCGGCGGATCGATCCGCATTCCGGCATCGGCCTGCGGGCTGTTCGGACTGAAGCCATCGCGCGGGCGCGTGCCGATGGGACCAGCGCGGACCGAGGGCTGGGGCGGCATGTCGGTCCACCACGCGGTGACGCGCACGGTGCGCGATTCCGCTGCGATTCTGGATGCAACGCACGGGGTGGAACCGGGTTCACGCTATGGCACGCCTTCGCCGGAGCGGCCGTTCCTTGCTGAAGTGGGCCGTAATCCGGGGAAGCTACGGGTGGCGCTGATGCTGTCGCCATTTTCCGGCGCGCCGGTTGACCGCCAAGTTCTGGCCGCCACGCGCGATGCGGCAAAGCTGCTGGAAGGGCTGGGCCACCATGTGGAAGAAGCCGCACCGAAGATCGATTTCGCCAGCATCGGGGCCAGCAGCTTTGTACTGATGGCGTCGTCCGTCGCGGCGGATTGCGTGGACCGGGCCAAGGCGCTGGGCATCGAACTGGGACCGGATGTGGTGGAGCGCACGACGCTGGACTTCATCGCGATGGGCAAAGGCTATACCGGCATGGATTATGCGCGAGGCAACAACGCCTATCAGGCCGCCGCCGTGGCCATCGCGCAGTTCATGGAGCGGTATGACGTGATCCTTTCGCCCACGCTTTCCGCGCCGCCGCTGCCGCTGGGCCGGATCGGGCTGGATACCGGGCGCAGCATGGCGGACTGGGGGCGCGAGGTGGGGGCGTTCACCGCCTTTACCGGCATCTACAACGGAACCGGCCAGCCCAGCATGTCGCTGCCGCTGGGGATGACGACCGACGGGTTGCCCATCGGCGTGATGGCCACGGGGCGTTATGGCGAAGAGGCGCTGCTGTTCCGGCTGGCGGGGCAGGTGGAGCGGGCGGCGCCGTGGGTGGCGCGGCGGCCAACGGGTGTGTGAGGCTTACCGACGCTTATCCCTCACAGTCCCCGTCATCCTGAACTTGTTTCAGGATCCATTGCGCCAATCAGACCAAGGCTCTCGGTCAAGAGATGGACCCTGAAACAAGTTCAGGGTGACGGAGTTTAGTGAACGGAACAAGCGGTCAGCCTAAATAGACGTGATATCCACAACCGTGGGGATCACATCGTTGAGCAGGATGATCTTCTTGGCGGCGATGCGCCATTCATCGCCTTCATGCCGCAGCTGGTATTCATAGCGGCCGAAGAAGCATTCCGCCCGGTTCATCCGCACATCGAAGCGGTGGCAGGTGAATACGGCGCTCAACCGTGCCGTATCGCCTTCCGCTGCCGTGACCAGCACGTTGCTGATGGCATGGACCACGCGGGGGGGCGGGGAGGAGGCGGTGGAGAGGCCTGAGGTCAGCCGCATCACCCGGTCTTCCAGATTGCGGCGGCCCTTGTAGTAGATCAGCGAAAGTTCACGGTCCGGGTCGGCGGTCATCTTCGTCTCGTTGCGCCAGGCGGGCATCCAGAATTCGATGTCGGGCGTGAACATCGCCAGCCATTCGTCATAGCGCTGCGTATCGATCAGCAGGGCTTCGCGAAACAGCAGTTCCTCCGCTTGCGCGCGTGTCAGAGGAGCGTTCACGCTGCGCCCTCCATCCGCTCAGCCCATGCGCGGTAATAGGCGTGATAGAGTGTTTCATCGCACAATTGCGAATCCGCCAGCACGCTGCGGGCGGGGTTCAACCCGATGCGGTCGGAAAAGCGGTTTCCGCCTTCTACCGATGCGGTCATCCCGCGCGCATAGCCTTGCAGCCAGGGATCGACCTTTCCGGCATAGCCGATCTGGCAGTTTTCATAGCTCACCGTATCGTCGGGCGTGGCCATGCCGGTGGGATTGAAAAAGTCCTCATACTGGCGGATGCGCTGGCGGCGGGCGGCGGCGCTTTCGCCCACAGGCGCGATGCACCATGTGCGCATTTCGGTAAGACCGGGGCCGAGCGGGCGGATCACGCGCAACTGGCTCGATGCGTTTTCGGCGACTTGCAGGTTGGGGAAAATGGTGAGGTTGCGCATGTTGAACATCCAGTCGCGCTTGCCCTCGCCATGCCGCTCAGCCAGAACGGCGGCGCTTTCATAGAGCGGGATTGCAGGCGTGATGCCGAACACGCCCCAGTTGAGCACGTGGCCATTGGCAAAGGAATAGCTGCCGCCGCCAACGCCCTGCGTCTCTTCCTTCCAGTAATCGCTGTTTTCCCAGACCGAGGCGACGACTTCGCCGCTGGTTTCCTGCTGCCGCCGTTCCAGCACGCGGATGTAGGACGGGTGGGCCGAGGTGAAGTGATAGGCGTCCGAGCAGTTTTCCAGCTGCAACTTCCAGTTGGCCTGATAGGTGAAGGTTACCTGCCCCGGCACCAGTTCCACGCCATCCTCGCTCTGGTCTGCCACAAGATCGAGCAGCTTGGCCGCTTCGCCCAGATAATCGGCCAGCGGCGGCACATTGGCAGAGAGGCTGCCGAACAGGAAACCGCGATGATTTTCAAAGCATGGCATCGCGGCCAGCCCATGATCCTGCTGATCGAAGGCCACGCCGTAGCACCCGGCCTTCTGCCACTTCACCGCCTTGCTGCGGCCCGCGCTGTCAAAGCTCCAGCTATGATAGGGGCAGACATGCAGACGCGCGTTGCCCGATTGCGTCTGCGCCAGACGCGCGCCCTTGTGCGGGCAGGAATTGACGAAGGCGCGCAACTCACCCCCACCATCGCGTTGGACCATGATCGGCACGCGCCCGGCAAAGGTGGTGAAGAAATCGTGGGGTTCCGGGGCTTGCGCCTCAAGCCCCAGAAACACCCACCCGCCTTCGAAGATCCGCGCCATTTCCGCTTCGAACACCTGTTCGTCGGTAAAGATGGCACGGTTGACGCGGAAAATGCCCTCATCGGGCCGGTCATCGACATAGGCGCGCACATCGATGGTCATGCTACAACTGCCTCCACCAGCGTTGGCCCTGCTGCCGCGAAGGACCATTGCAACGCGGCGTTGAGCGCGGCGGCATCTTCTGCCCTGCGCGCAACCACGCCATGCCCCTGCGCCAGCGCGCAGAAATCAAGTTCAGGGAACTGCGTGCCGACAAGGCTCTGCATTCCGAAGTGCCGCCCGAAGCTGTGCAGCGCTTCATACCGCCCGTTCTTGATGATCACGAAGCTGACCGGAAGCCCAAGCTGCGCCGCCGCGTGCAGGCCCTGAATTGCATACATGGCCGATCCATCGCCCAACACGGCGATCACCTTGTCCTGCGGCCTTGCCAGCGCCATGCCGACCGCCGCCGGAAGCCCGTGGCCCAATCCGCCGCTGGCGGTGGTGTAAAACGTGTCACGTTCCACGATGGGCAGGCGATCGTGCATGGCGCCCCGGCTGGATGGCGCTTCTTCCACGATCACCGATGTGCGCGGGCGGAGGGCAGCGATCTGTTGCAGCACGAAAGCATCGGTCATCACGCTGCCATCCAGCCTTGGCAGGCGAGGGCAGGGGGTGGGCATGGTGCGTTCCACCGTCGGCCCCGGACCTTCCAACAACATGGCCAGAGCCGCATCGCAATTCGCCACGATGGCGGTGCCGACCGGTGCCCACACGGCGTGGACGTGGTTGTCGCCGATCAGCCAGACATCGGTGTGTTCGGGCATGTGCGGGCCTTGACCCTCAACATGGTAGAGGTTCATCGGCCCGCCCAGCGCCAGCACGAAATCGTGGGGGGCGAGTGCTGCGACAATCGCTTCGCGCCCGGCGGTGAGGAAGCCAGCAAACAGCGGATGGTCTTCGGGGAAGCTGCACCGCGCAGACATGGGGGCGACCCACACCGCCGCCCGATGCCGCTCCGCCAGCGCAATCACCGCATCCCACGCCCCGTCGCGCGCCACGCCTGCGCCGACGACCAGCGCGGGCGCACGAGCCTGTGCCAGCGCCGCGCCGCACTGCGCGATTGCGGCGCTTTCCGGCACGCGGCGGGCATGGATCGCGCGCGCGGGGTGCGGATCGCAGGGCTGATCCCAATCGTCGATAGGGATGGAGACGAAGGTGGGGCCAAAGGGCGGCTCCATCGCCACATGGTATGCCCGCGCGATGGCGGCGGGCACATCCTGCGCGCGGGCCGGTTCGCAGGCCCATTTCACGAAGGGCCGGGGAAATTCGGTAGGCCTTTCCGCAAACAGGAATGGTTCATAGGGCAGGATCGAACGCGCCTGCTGCCCGGCGGTGACCACCAGCGGCGTCTGGTTCTTCCACGCGGTGAACAGGTTGCCGAGTGCGTGGCCTGTGCCCGCAGAACTGTGCAGATTGACCAGTGCGGCATTGCGCGCGCCTTGGGCAAAACCATCGGCCATGCCCAGCACGACCGATTCCTGAAGGCCCATGACATAGCGGAAATCAGCCGGAAAATCGCGGAACATCGGAAGTTCGGTGGAACCCGGATTGCCGAAGATCGTGGTCATCCCCAGTTCGCGCAGCAGCGCAACGGTGGCATGGCGGACGGTCGGCATAGGTTCTCCCAGGCATTCGTGCCGATTCCGGCTTGTAGCGCGCAGTGTGTTGCCCGGATGCGATAGATGCAATTGCATACTTGGCCGAAAGTCATACAGGTATTGCATGGATCTGGACCAACGCCAGTTGCGCGCATTCCTTGCCGTGGCCGAAACGGGCAGCCTTGGGCGGGCGGCTGCGCTTGTCCACCTGACGCAGCCGTCGCTCAGCCGGGTGATACAGCGCATGGAGCAGGGGCTTGGGGCGCGCCTGTTCGAACGGCAGAGCAAGGGCATGACGCTGACCACTGCGGGTGAGGCGCTGCTGCCGCACGCGCGCCTGCTGGAATCCGAAATGCTGGCGGCGCGCGCCGAACTTGACGCCTTGCGGGGCCTACGCCGTGGCACGGTGCGGATCGGAGCAGTTGCCGCCGTCATGCGCACGCTGGTGGCGCGGTCACTCGGCAGTTTTCTGCAGGACTTTCCGCAACTCACCGCCGAAGCGATCGAGGCGGTGGACGGCGAACTGGGCGATGCGCTGCTCAGCCGGCGGATAGACCTTGCCGTGACGGCAAGCCCGCTTGACCCGGCGGATTTCGAACTGATCGGCACCTGCGATTATTCCGATGAGTTTGCGGTGTTCTGTGCCCATTCGCACCCATTGCCATCGCAGCCCGCCCTGGCCGATCTGGCCGGGCAGGGGTGGGTGATGCCGGGCAAGGCGATGACCCCGCGCATCCAGTTTGAGGCGATTTGCGCTGATCTGGGACTGGTGCTGCCAGCGATCGTTGTGGAAACATCATCGGTGGAGGCGATGATTGCCATCAGTGCGAACAGCGCGCTGCTGTGCTGGCTGCCCCAGCCCATCCTTGCCGCGCACGTGGCGGCGGGAACCATGCGCAAGCTGGATGTGCCTGCGATGGAGCGGGTCCGGCGGTTCCTGCTCTACCGCAGACGGTCGGGCCTGTTGCCCGCTGCCGCGCGGCAATTCCTCGATTATTTTCCGCTGCGCGTGAGCAGTTGACGACAGGCCCGGATCGCAGGGACACTCGCGCACACACGTGAGAGGACGTTTGCGACATGGCGAAAGTGGTAATTGTCGGGGCCGGGGCGATGGGGTGCCTTCTGGCGGCCAGACTGGCGCTGGGCGGGCAGGAGGTGACCGTCGTCGACGTTGACGCGCAAAGGCTGGCCCTGATCGCGCGCGAAGGCATCCACCTGCATGATGACGGCGGCGATCACATGGCGAATGTTGGCGCTTCGCTGGCGGCAGACGTGGCTGGCCCTGCCGATCTGGTGATCCTGATGACCAAGGGAATGCACAGCGCGGCGGCCATCCGGTCGGTCGCCCATCTGGACGACGGGCAATGCCTTGTGCTGACATTGCAGAACGGCCTCGGCAATGTTGAGGCGATTGCGGATGTGTTTGATAAAACCTGTATTCTGTGGGGTGTGACCGATTTTCCGGCAGACCTTGAAGGGCCAAACGCCGTGGCTTCGCACGGGCAGGGGCACATCTGGCTGGGCGGAAGCAGCGCGGCGGCGCACGCCCATGCTGGGATGGTCATCGACTGGCTGAATACTGGCGCGCTGAACGCCGTTGCCGACGCGAATGTGCAATCCGCCGTGTGGGAAAAGGTTGCGTTCAACGCCGCGCTGAACGCGCTTTCGACCATAACCGGATTGCCGGTTGGCGGGCTGGACACCCCCGAGGGACGCCGCATTGCCATGCAGGTGATCGACGAAACCATCGCCACAGCCGCCGCACTGGGCATTTCGATGGACCGCAACCGCCTGATCGCGAAGACCGATTTCGCGCTGGCCAACCACCGCACGCACAAGCCATCGATGCTGCAGGACCGCCTTGGCGGACGCCCTACCGAGATCGAATCGATCAACGGTGCGATAGAACGGTTTGCGGTTCAGGCCGGGGTTGAAGTGCCGACAACGCGGCTGCTGGCCGATCTGGTGAGGTTGGGAGATCCCGAAGCCCTGGCATCTGGCCGCACGGCCAACAAGGATTTAATAGTCTGAAAAAACTGAACATTTTCAGAACGATCAAACCCGCGCGATGCTGCTGCCGTTTTGGCAGAAACAAGGCTTCTGTCAGGCAGAATTCGTTCCTGGCAGCGAGATCCAGAATGTCGTGCCATGCCCCGCTTCGCTCACAAAGCCGATCTGACCCTGCATGAGAGTGACAAGTTCGCGTGCGATTGCGAGGCCGAGGCCGCTGCCACCCTTGACCTTTGCATCACTATCCCGCGCCTGTTCGAACCTGTTGAATATTCGGGAGTGGAATTCCTTGGGTATCCCGCAACCTGTGTCGCTGACGCGAAGGATCACGCGATCTTCCTCTATCCCTGCTGACAGCGTCACGGTCGCTTCGGGTGGCGAAAACTTGATGGCGTTGGAGACGAGGTTCGAAAGAACCTGCTGCAACCGGTTGGCGTCAGCCAGAAGTATCGGGGCTGGGCAGGGAATATCGCCTGCCAGCCCGATATTATGGGCGGCGGCAAAGCCACTGTTGGCCTCCATCGCTTCGTGCAATTGCAAACCTGCATCAAGCGGCACGGGATTGAGCGCAATCGCCCCGTCCGCAAGGCGGCTGAGATCCAGCACATCGTTGATCAACCCGGCGAGGCGTTTGCTGTTGTCCCGGGCGATACGAACAAGGCGCCGTGCGTTTTCCGGCAGATCGTCGGCAAAACGATCGAGCAGGCCAAGCGCCCCCATGATCGAAGTCACGGGCGTGCGCAGCTCGTGACTGGTTGCAGCGAGGAATTCGTCTTTCATGCGGTCAAGCGCTCGATGTCGCTCTTCCAACACACTGCTGTCGAGGCGCATCTCGATGAGATCCACGACCAGTCTTGCGAGCCTTTCGAGAGTAGCGCGGTCCCGTTCACCAAGCTTCCTCGGCCGGTGATCGATCAGGCACAACGTTCCCGGAACAAGGCCATCTTTCAATCGCAGTGGCGCCCCGGCATAGAAGCGGATCGACGGGTGGCCGATGACCAGTGGGTTGTCGGCAAAGCGTGCGTCGGCCAGTGCATCTTCGACCACGAAGAGATCATTCCCAAGGATGGCATGTGCACAGAACGAGACTTCGCGAGGGGTCTGGTCGGCGTCCAGACCGACGTTTCCCTTGAAGCATTGCAGATCGGCACCGACGATTGAAACGAGGCTGATCGGCACGTCAAAGGCATTGGCCGCCAGTTGCACCGCGTGATCGAACCCGGGTTCGCGGCCTGGATCATCAAGCTGATAGCGAGCGATCGCCTGGAGGCGTATGGCCTCGTTATCAGGAAGGCCTGCCGAGATCATTGCTGCGGTCCTTTTGCCACGGCTTCGTTCAGGGCGAGGACAAGGGCGGCTACGGCCGGGTCGTCTGGTGAAACGCCCTCGATGGCGTCGACCTTTGCTGCGGCAGTGCCCACGCGCCCGTATCCGAGCGTGGCGGCAACCCCGGCCAGTTTGTGGGCCTCTGCGCGGAGGAGGAGTGAGGACTGCTCGATCGGGAGTTGCGCAGCATCTCGCAAAGATTCCAGCGCCTTTTCCATGCGGGTGCAGAACCGCGCGCGGATATCAGCGAGTATGTCGTCCGGATCGCCCGCGTTCATGGCACGAAGGCCCGGCATTGTCCGGCGAGTGTCATCACGTCGAAAGGCTTTGCCAGCACGCCAGCAGCGCCCGAAGCAAGCAGGCTCTCGACATCCTTGGCCGAAGTACGGGCGGTGATGAAGACGACCGGGACGTGATCGAGGCGGCTGTTCTGTCGCAGAAGACGCAATGTAGCCGGACCATCGAGATCGGGCATCATGAAATCCAGAAGGATCAAGCGCGGCAACCATTGCCCGACGAGAGCTATGGCATCATTGCCGGAACTGCAGGTGCGCACTTCAAGATCGGGATCGAGCGACAGCGCCATTTCGGCGATCTCACGGATGTCTGGATCATCGTCCACGTAAAGGATGGGTATGGTCATGCGTCAGTCCTGCTCGGTGGGCTGCTTCTTGCCAGTCGATCAACGGTCCGCACGAGGTGGTCAATCGGCGTATGCGACTTGGTGAAGAAGGCCTGGACCTTCTGGGCCACTTCAGGGTCCGCATCCTGCGCGGAAAAAATGATAACGGGTAGTGGGCCGTTGGGTGCCTTTGCCAGATCTCCAAGGAGGGCAAGGCCTGACCCGTCAGTCAGTCCAAGGTCAAGAATGGCAAGATCAAGTTCGGTTCGGGCGATGGTTGCGCGGGCCTTCTCCACGCTTGGCGCGGCAAAAAGGGTCGCCTTGCCCTCGAATGCGGCTTCGACCAACCTCACGATATCGGGGTCATCCTCGGCATGAAGCACCCGAGGCAGCCGGGCCGAACCCCGGCGATCGAGCGGCAGCGTGCCCAGCACCCGGTTCACCGCCTGCACGACCTGATCAATCGAAAGCGGCTTCTGCAGCCAGTCTTCGATCTGCAGAACCTTGGCCGAAAGGGCATCACCATCGGTTTCAGCCGAAATCATAAGGATCGGTGTGGTAACGGCGTGCTCTTCGCGCAGTTCGCGAACGAGAGCCATTCCACCATCGCCCGGCAGATCAACGTCGACGAGGATAACCGCAAAGGCAGCACCTTCGAGTGAAGCCAGTGCAGCTTTGCCAGATGGCGCGATCCGGCATTGCAGGCCATTCTCTCCGATCATCTGCGCAAGGGCGCGAGCCACCCCGGGATCGTGTTCGCACAGCAGCACGACGGGGGCTGGTTCATTGCCCTGCTCACGCATCGCGGGAAGGACAACACAGAAGGTCGAGCCTCTGCCAGGTTCGGTATCGACGGTGATCTTGCCACCCAGTCGCTGCACGATCTCGTTGACGATGGCGAGGCCGAGGCCAGTCCCTTGTTTCTGGCGGGCATCGGAGGAATCGGCCTGTGCAAAGCGCTGGAACATCCTGCCGGCAAATTCGGGGGAAATACCGCTGCCGTTGTCGATCACGCTGACCACATGTGCCGTGCGCCCACGTTCGACCCTGACCTCGACTGATCCACCCTGCGATGAAAACTTTGCGGCATTGGAAATCAGATTGGCCAGCACCTGCATCAGGCGATCGGCATCAGCCCAGACCGGCGTGGGTTGCGGTGCAACAGTGAGCAGGAGTTCGACGCCAAAGCGATCAGCATAGGCCTTGTTGGCAACGACAGCCTGTGCCGCGATCTCACCGAGATCCAATCGCTTGTTGTTGAAGGTCATCTTCCCGGCATCGAGCTTCTCGATATCGAGAATATCGTTGATGAGCCGCACCAGCCGTTCGGAATTGTTGTGTGCGATATCGACCAGACGCGATGCGCGATCGGGAAGGGTGCCGCCTGCTCCGTTGGATAGCAAGCCAAGCGACCCTGCAATCGAGGTGAGTGGTGTGCGCAATTCATGGCTCACGCTTGCCACGAATTCCGCCTTCATCCGCTCGACCTTCTTGCGCTCGCTCATGTCGCGCACGACGGCCACATAATGCATACCATCCGCAAGCAAGACCGCGCTGATGGCAACATCGGCCAGAAGCGGAGATCCATCCTTGCAACGGCCGGGAATCTCCTGAAGCGTTCCAGGTGTTCCGTCCTGAAGGTTCATCTGCCGCAACAGGGTTGCAACCTGGCCGACCGGCGGCGGTGTGGCGAAGAGCATACCCACATCGCGCCGCAACAATTCCTCTTCGACATAGCCGAACATGGTTGCTGCAGTTCGATTGACGGATTCGATCGACCCACTGGGGTTGAGAATGATAATCCCGTCCATTGCAGCATCGAGAATGGCTTTCCGTCTGCGGGAAAGGTCAATGACGGCATCAAGCGCCTGCGCCCTGCTTCTGGTAGCTCTGGCAATGGCCACCGCAGCCACGACAAGCAGGATCAGCAGCACGCCCAGAATGGCAAGTGCGGTAGCTTCAAGCCGGTTGCGGGCGCCTGTCGACTTTTGCGAAAGAAGATCAAGGCGGTTTTTCTCGGCCTGCTGCAGGTGGGCAATTTCGGCGCGAAGCGCGTCCATCGCCCGCTTGCCATCTCCCGATCGGACGCGCGCAAGGGCTTCGGGCATCCTGTTCGAGCCTGCGAGTCTGATCGTCTCCTGAACGAACTCCCGCTTGGCAACGGAAAGGCGGCGAAGATGTGGAATGACCGTTTCGGTCCCGCGACTGCGTTCAAGTCGGCTCAGCCTGTCAAGTTCGCCGTCAATCGCGGGTTCGGCTGCGATGTAAGGGTCGAGAAAGCCCTTCTGCTGCGTAAGAACATACCCCCGCGAGGCGGTTTCCAGATCCTGATGCAACGAGAGAACGCGTTCGAGTTGCAGGCGGCGCGCGTAGGATTGCTCGACTTCGTAACGCAGTTCGTCGGCCTGCCCTGCCTGACTGACCAGAAGAATCGCGACGGCGATGATCGCAACCGGCACTGCAATCAGCAGACTGATGAAAATATGCCGCGGCCGCCCTGGTTCCAGCGACGGTACCATGCCGGGAAAAAGCTCCCCCTTCATCGCGCACCACCGGTCAAAGCATCGCAATGGCGCGTTCGATTGCCCAAAGCAGGCCTTGCGGTTCGCCAGCCGATACCGACGCGGGGTTTGCGGAGCAGAGTGATCATCTGCTTGCAATCTTGCATAAAATTATGAAATTCAAATAAAAATGATTCCCTACCGACTGGCGTGACGCCACTGCGGTTGTGGCTCGGAGTTGTGCTATCCATGAACACCCTTCCACCCGTACGGATTGCGCGTCCGCTCGAGGTGCTTCTTGTCGATGATGACGATCTTTTCCTGGACCTCACCTCGATTGAATTGGGGCGGCTTGGGTGCGAAGTGCATGGTGTGAGCGACCCACAGGACGCGCTGCAGGTTTTGGCGAACCGCGATTTCGACGCAATCATCACCGATTGGCAAATGCCGGGCATGGATGGCATCGAACTTGTTCGCCGCGTCCGCAACGCAGGATCTGCCGATCGTTTCCGCTACGTGGTGCTGACGACGGCCCGGGCTGACCCGGATACTGCACAAGCAGCGCTTGAGGCTGGGGCGGACGATGTTCTGTTCAAACCGCTTGACCGGCTGCAGGTCGAACTGACAATCGCCTCGATCAATCGGACCGTGGAACTGCAACGCCGCCTCCACCGCCACAACCGGCATCTCAAGGCCGCTCACCAGCGGACGCGAGAGGCGTTTCGCAGGATCGAGGCGGACATTGCCGCGGCCGCGCAGCTGCACCGCGGCCTGCTTCCGATTCCTACTGAGCGCGACCGCTTCGACTTTGCCTGGAGCTACATTCCAGCCAGCAACCTTGGCGGCGATTCAATAGGTTTCGTAACTCTTAGAAACGGAGCTACCCTGTTCTTCCTCATCGACGTGCGAGGGCATGGGGTTCCGGCTTCGCTCGCATCGTTCCACGTTCATCACCGGCTCGTGCAACTTGCACCCGAGACACCGGACGCATTGGAACGGGCAATCGTACAATTGAACGACGAAATGGTCGGCCAGCCGGAAGATACATATTGCACCCTGATCTGCGGCCTGCTGGCAGCAGATGGCACACAAGCGCATTTCGTTCGCGCCGGACATCCGCAACCCATCATTATTCAGGGCAAGCACGCGCGCGAGCTTGCCCTCTCGGGAGGCTTCCCGCTCGGCTGGTTCGCAGGACAGACCTATTCGGCGGAACCAGTGGACCTTGCGCATGAAGCAACGCTGATGGTCTATTCTGACGGGCTTACCGATTGCCTTGATGGCGATGGTGTGCCGATGGAAGTAGGGGGGCTGCAACGCGTGCTTGAATCCGGCGACCACGACAGCCCTGTAACAAGGATCAACTTGCTGGAAAATCACCTGCGCGCGCTGCAACCGCGTGAGGGGTTCAGCGATGACATTTCTGTGCTGGCGCTTAGGCGAAAGCCGTAGGGGGAGATTGGCAATTGATTACGGTTCATCATCTAGAAGACATCGTTGAAATTACGCTGGGTGGCCCGCGCGTTGACTCGGTCGTCGCTCCGCATCTGAAGGTGGAACTGGAGCAAGCAGTGATCAATGCCCCCAGAAAGATCGTGCTCGATCTTGCCGCGGTAGACTTCATGGACAGTACCGGCCTTGGCGTGTTCGTGTCGCTGTTGAAGAAGCTGGGGCCGAATGGTGCCATCGCGGTTACAGGCGTCCAACCCGCCGTATTGCGCTTGTTCCAGCTGACGCGGCTCGATAGCCTGTTCCGCATCGTGGATGACATTCCTGCGGCAAGAGCGCTTGTGCGTGGCTGACGTCTCGTGCTCATGCGAGGCGACGTTCGAGGGTGTGCGGCGGCTGGCAGAACACCTCCGCGCATGGTGCGAAGAGACGGGCCTGCCGGACGACGCTTGCATGGACCTTGAACTTGCACTGGTCGAAGCTGGCAACAACGTCGTCCGTCACGGCTATGGAGAAGACAGGAACGGCAGCCTGAAGCTGGAAATCAATACTGTGCCGGGGGGCGTCGAACTTGTCCTGATCGATCAGGGAACCCCTATCCCTTCGGCTCGACTCCACCCCATTCAACGCCCGGCCTTTGATAGTGAAAGCGGCCGCGGGCTGGCGCTGATCGCGGATTGCACAGATCGTATCGGCTATACCCAAGATCGCGAAGGCAACCGCCTCGTACTCTTCAAGGCTCTTCCCTGACGCAATCATGACAGGCCTGCGCCGGTCTGCTCGCCAGCTTTTGGTCGTCGAGATGAACGAGCACAAGTCCTGCGCCTGCCAGTGCCAGCGCCATCAGGATGTGGCTACGCCCTTTCCGTAATCCGATCCGCCAGTTCATGCCTCGAAATCCGGTTTCCACATTGCCGCCCGCACCATGATAGACATCGCAAGGATGTTGTTCAGCCCCCAAAGTCCGTTGGCGACAAGACCGCCGACGGTATAGCTGCCAATTCCCATAACCAGCGCCGTCGCTGCCCACGCAAAGGCCAAAACTGTTGCGATCATCACGGCAAGCTGCGGATAGACAAGATGCAGAAAATTGCCGGTTTGCCGCTCCTTTGGCGTGACCGGAAACTTGATCTTCTGCTTGTTCAGAACCGCCCACAACGCACGAAGCGAGATAGGGAAGGACGCAAGGTAGCTGACTTTGCCCTTGTATCCTGAAAGTCCCCAGGTTCCGAACATGAACGCTATTTCGTTTACGATCAGGAATGGCAATGCGTGTGCAAAGAAGTCTCTGGTGTAGGCCGAAACTGGCGTTACGCCAAATACCAGATAGATAAGCGGAGCAATCAGGAACAGGCAGTTCCAAACCGCGCCAAGATACGACCAGAACGTCGTCAGATACATAAGGCGTTGCCCCAGCGACATGCCGCGCGCGGTCAGCGGGTTGTCGTGAAACAGAATGTCGAGGCTTCCACCGGCATACTTGAAACGCTGGATAGTCCAGGTCAGCAGATCCTGCGGGCTGAGCATCTTCGATTCCACATCGGGATGCAGCACAGATTTCCATCGCCGCGATTGATCCTGATGCAACACGATCGAAGTGTAGATGTCTTCCGAAACATGGAACTTGTAAGGCGTCAGTTCCTGCTCCTGGGCGGCCTGCCACAAGGCCAGCGCCTGCTTTTCAGGTTCCTGCTTGCGACCAATCATACGCAGCAGCTTTGATCGCGTATCGTGCGATGCCTTGTGGACTGCATCGGCATAGGCCTTCAACGCAACGAACATCACCGCCTCGCGCCGGTGGATGGACGCGGCACCGCAGCAGAATGCGGCGTTCCACGGATTACGACGACGCTGGATCACGTCATAGAACATGCCAGGATCATTTACGAAGGGGTCTTCGCCGACGCGGATCTCGCCGAACAGACCTTCAATGACCCGACCGATCAAACCGCCAGGAGCACCGGCTTTCCGCCTGAGAAATACGGTGAGCGTTTCACCTTCGGGCAAATCGTAGAACCATTGCGGAGTCTGGACAAAAGCCACATCGGGATCACGGAAATAGCCTAGCGTCCGCTCCAGCAAAGTTGGAAACGGGCGCGTGTCGGCATCACAGATAACGATGAAATCGCCACTGGTCTGTTCCATCGCATTGCGCAGGTTCCCCGCCTTGAACCCTTCGTTCGTCGCCCGACTGATGTAGTTCACTTCTTCCTGTTCGGCGACAAGGCGCATACTCGACCGTCGGCCATCATCAAGGACGTGCACGTTCAGCGCGATGGGGTGAGGATAGTGGATGGCCTTGGCGTCGCGGATGGAAAGGCGGACGAGTTCTTCGTCCTCGTTGTAGGTGGCGATGAACACATCAACGCTGATCGCACGATCAACCTGCGGGCGTTCCGCAAGACAATCGGACAGGTACTGTGGCGGAGGGCGGCGCGGGTAGTCCCGCGTTTTCCACAGGTTCAGCGAAAACAGAACAAGGCCGATCCACGCGCATGTTTCCGCCACGACCAGCGGGATCGCAAACCATACCGCGTCCCAGTTGATCGACGAGGTCCATCGCCAGCCAATGTACCACGCGCCCAATGCGATGTTCAGCACAGCAAGCGCCTGCCACAAAAGCTCGATCGGCCGTGAAACGGGCAAGGGGTCTGGCGGGCGACGATCTTCGAACCGCGCAAAGTAGAATTCGCTGGCGGCTTCGGCAACGGCAGGGGGGGTGGCCATGATGTTCATTCCGCTGCCAGCGCCGGGAGCAAGCAGTCTCCCTCTATCGCCGCCTTTATCGCACGGCGGGACGAAAATAATGTACCGGCGTTTTTGAACAGTATGGTTTCGAGCACTACCGCATTCGTCGCGGATGAGCGTGTCCATTCATAGGCGCCCGAACTTTCGTACCGCCCCTCGTACCAACCGGCCCCCGGATCGTAGAGAGTGCTCAAGGTGCTCATCAATTGCGGAGCCTGTCCATCACCATGAAGAGCTGTAAGGAGGAACCCGGTGCGGGTTGAAACCAGCGCAAGCTCAGGATGGGATCTGCCATCCTCTCCGGTCGTGCTCCAAGTGAAGCCACCTGCAAGCACGGCGTCGGTCACCGCATAGGGGGCACTGGTACGACGATAATCGCCGCGCGCGGTCACCAGATTGCTGCGTTTCCATCGGCGCGTCTGGACCTGCCAGAGCCGCTCTTCCATAGCGCGTGCTGGTGCAAGTTCCCGCCCCTGCGGCGTCTTCCAACCAAACTCGATGCCGAGCAGGGCGTAGGGAGCGGTCTGCACTGGCGAGCGGTCAGAAAGGCTGAAGTCCTCGCCCTCAATGTTAACGCGATCCTCCTGCGCCGGGCTGGAAGGTAGCGCGACGCTCTCGCCCCAGGCCAGAAAGCCCTGAGCTGCATAGAGAGCTGCACCGCTTTCTGCTTCGGCAGCATTGAGCAGACCCTGACCGGAAGGCAGCGCACTGCGAAGATGTCCCCCCTCATCCACGGCACGGCAGGTCTTCCAGCGGGAAAGCGCGCGCACGACGAAAGGCTCGTACTGGGGGTAGCGATCAACCAGGACGCGCAGCCATACAAGGAGCCGGCCCGTTTCGACCGAAGACCAGCCAGGGTCCACACCGGAACGCGGCGGATCAATCAGTCCGCCGTCGCGCGTGCTGTAGAATCGCGCCGGCATTTCGCCATTGGACAGCGGCATGGTGGAAAGAAACGTCAGTGCGGAACTGATGCTATCGTCGAATTCGCGGCGATCGATCAGGTGCAGCCGGTCGGCGGCTATGGCTGCGGCTATCTGATCGCCAATGGCCGACGGCGTGGTAAATCCGGCTCCAGCGATGGCCTCTACCACTCCTGTCGCGCCAGAACGGGTCGATCGAAAATATGCCCATGCCGCCTTGCCCCGCGCCTCATCGCTGGGGCCGGGGCTGACATAGCCCGTGGTTTCCTTGACCAGCGAACGCGCAACTACCCCGCATCCGCCAAGCAGGGCCGTAATTGCAAGGCCTGTCAGGAGGCGAACTGTTGCTCTGTGCTTCATATCAAAACCCGTGGTTCCAACTAATGGAAATGCCGCCATCCCTGAATCTACCGCTCCGCGGCGATCGCGTTCGACCAGGAAAGCGGTTGCCGGAATAGTTTGCATACTGGATGGAAAACCGGTTCGAACGGTAATCGAACAGGCCGAACGAATAAGTATAATCGGGATCCCACGGCTGCTGACCGTGGGCGTAGGCAAAGAGATTCACGTCAACAAAGAGGCGGTCGGTAAACGGATAGCGGCAACCCAGATTCGCCGAAGTTTTCCATTTCCCGCTGCTGCCATCTTCGCGATCGAACCGTGGCGAGGTGTTGAGGCCAATACGGCAATTTATCTGACGCCCTTCTTCGACAAGGAACAGCCTTGCCAATCGCGAAGGCATTGGTGCCTTCCAGCCAAGGGATACCGTGCCGTGACCCAGCGGTGTGACCGGATTCCCCTGTCGGGGGCTGAACCGGTTGTTCGCGTAGTTCGAATAGACGAGGCTGAAAGTATAGGGATGCCAATCGTCATAACCGAAGCTGTAGGTGAAATCAGGATTCCACGGCGCACGACGATCAGGCTGAAGATAACTGTAGATGGTCGTCTGCGCGAACCAGTAGCCAACCGGCTGATAGCGCAACGTTACGTTGACAACCGCGCTGGCACTGTTGAGCGCACCGGTTGTCTGTGCCCCTGCCTGTTCCGAGGCGAGAGGAATTCCGATCGTTGGCGTCACCGTCAACCCATCAAGCAGGTTGGCGAAATCCGAATCGTGCTTTCGGCGCAGAAGTTGATCGACTGGAAACGCGAAAGAACTGTTGATCCCGTCCAGCACCGGATCTCGCGATGCTTCGGCTGGCGGGGGTGGACCTGTATCGGATTGTGGATCGGGCACTTGTGCAAGCACTGGAGAACAAGTCCCCAGAAGGCTCGCCACATTCGCCACGACGCTTCGCAGTGCCAAGAATCTCTCCGGTTGCACGGTTGGCCCCAGATTGTATGTCATTGAATTAGTTAAATCGACATGCATTTGTCAGGTTTTGGCGACGAAACATTGAAAGGATGCGAGGGTGATCGGAATGAAGCAGCGGTTCGGCGTTTTTCTGTCCGTCGGCCTCGCACTGCTCTCAGCGAACTGCGCGGCCAGCAAAGCCGCCAACATTGCCTCCTCCAAGATGGATAGCGATCCTGTTGTCGCCGGCTCGGTAACCAGCACGCCCAAAGAGGCTGGCGCCGCTCATCCCGGTCGTAATGGGCCACTGCAACCCGAAGAGCGCCGTCTGGCTGAAGCCGCGTGGCGGTACATCGTGAACAACACGCAGGCTGAAACGGGGCTGGTCAATGCTGCCGACAGCTATCCGTCGACTACCATGTGGGACACTGCATCTGCCATCGGCGCGATTGTTTCGGCTGAAGGTCTGGGGCTGATCACGCGCGAAGAGGCATCGTCGCGCCTTGCGCCAATACTCGATACGCTGGCGCGAATTCCGCTTTTCAGAGGAATCTGCCCCAACAAGGCATACAATACCATTACTGCGCAGCCCGTTACCTATAGCAACCAGCCAGGCGAAATCGGTTGTTCGGCACTGGACGTGGGCCGTGCGTTGTTCTGGATGCGCGTCGTCCAACAGCGACACCCCGAACTTGCGGGCAAGGCCGAGGCCGCTGTTGCGCACTGGAAGCCCGGCAACCTTGTGCGCGACGGAAGCCTCTATGGCACGGCACCGAAAGGCGAAAAGGAATTCGAGTATCTGCAGGAAGGACGACTTGGTTACGAGGAATACGGTGCCAAGGCGTTCCGGCTGTGGGGGTTCGATGCCGCCAAGGCAGCCCGAGCCGAACCTTACGGCCTGATCTCGCTCTACGGCGTGCGCTTACCCTATGATGCGCGCGATCCACGCTCGACAGGGGCGCACAACTATGTCGTGACCGAGAGCTACGTGCTGGATGGGATCGAATATGGGTGGGATGAGCATGATGACACATCGAGCGGTCCGTTCGAGCATACCTCTGGCTGGATCGCGCGCGCTGCGGAACGGATATACGAGGTACAAAAACGCCGGTTCGAGCGCACCGGCATCCTGACTGCACGCACGGAGCATCAGCTCGCGGGTGCTCCGTACTTCGTCTATGACACAGTCTATTCGGACGGGATGCCTTGGGCAACGATCACCGACACCGGCGAAGTGCATCCCGAAGCCTCGGCGGTCGCGCTCAAGGGGGCGATCGGACTTTGGGTGTTGTGGCAGACAGACTATACAGACAGACTGTTTGCTGCGGTCAAGGATGCCTATGACCCGGCAAAGGGCATCTACGAAGGACTGCTCGAAAAGGATGGCAGCCGGATCGCCGCGTTCACGGCCAACAACAACGGGATCATTCTGGAAAGCTTGCTCTATAAGCTTGAAGGAAAGATCCTGCGGCCAACTGCGGCATCCACGCCGGTTTCCACGATTTCGAGCGCGACATTTCGCAGGCCGGCGGCCGGTGCGATGCCGAGGGTTGCCGCGCCAGTCGCCGCGCCTTCACCCGTACCATCCAAACAGGTGGAAATTGCCGCTGAGGCTCCGTGGCCGACACTTGGCGATGAGGCAATGGGCCGGGTGGCATGGACCTATTTCGTCAACAACACGCAAGGAACGACGGGGCTGGTCAATGCGGTCGACGGTTATCCGTCTACCACGATGTGGGATGCCGCATCCGGCATTGGCGCGGTGGTCGCGGCAGAAGGGCTTGGGCTGATCGGACGCGACGAAGCCGAGAGGCGCTTGCGCAAGGCGCTGGACACATTCGGCTCCATCAAGCTGTTTGCAGGCCTGTGTCCCAACAAGGTTTATGATACGCGCACCGCACGGCCTACGAACTATTCCAACCAACCGGCGGAAATCGGCTGTTCAGCGATCGATATCGGGCGGATGCTGATCTGGTTACGGATCGCTGGAAACCGCTATCCGCACCTGTCAGAAAAGATCGCTGAGGTCGTGCGCTACTGGAAGGTTTCCGGACTGGTGCGCGATGGCGAGCTTTACGGCGTTCACCGGAGCGGACGACAGGCACCGCAATTCCTCCAGGAAGGTCGGCTGGGATACGAGGAGTATTCCGCGCGCGGCTTTGCCTTGTGGGGTATGGACATTAGCCGCGCCGCAGCGCCCGAGCCTTGTGAAATCGTGCGCGTAGAAGGTGTGCCGATCATGGAGGACAAGCGCGGCGGCAAGGGCGAAGAAGGCATCAACGCGGTCGTCACAGAGAATCACATTCTCGATCTGATCGAGGTCGGCGGTAGCGATCCTTCGCAACCCTGGCACGTAGCACAATGGAGCAGGACGCAGGGCAACAACATCGTTCTGGCACAACGCAAGCGGTTCGAGCGAACGGGAATCCTCACCGCCAGAACCGAGCATCAGTTGGATGAAGCACCCAATTTTGTGTACGATGCTGTTCTTTCCCAAGGAACTGCGTTTGCCACGCAGGACGTGAACGGCAAACCGGTGGGCAAAGCCGCCGCCATCGCGACCAAGGCGGCAATTGGCATCGCCGCCCTATGGCCGGATGCATACGGGAACCGCCTTCTGGCCGAAGTGAGGGAATTGTTCGATCCAAAGCGTGGTTTTTTCGAAGGCCGTCTGGAAGCAGGGGAACTGATCCGCGCGCGCACGGCGAACACCAATGGCATACTCCTCGCAATCCTGCTGTATCGACGGGCGGGGAGCATCCTGGCATGGTCCCTTGGCACACCACAGCAGTAAGGGGCCACGCCCAGCGCGGCTATCGCGGGATTATTGCGAAAAGGAACCGAAACCTGATCATGGTCCATAGCGTA
This sequence comes from Novosphingobium sp., assembly GCF_049240505.1. Taxonomy (GTDB): domain Bacteria; phylum Pseudomonadota; class Alphaproteobacteria; order Sphingomonadales; family Sphingomonadaceae; genus Novosphingobium. Next base: position 5,202 of record NZ_JBMLSM010000049.1, on the reverse strand, counting down.
GCCAGAACGGCCAGGATCATGACCGTGTTTATCCAGACGGTGCTTGGCGAATAACCGACGGGTCCGTCGAAACGCCCCGGCATCTGGTCAATCATCAAGATAAACGCCACATGGCTGAGGAAGACGTACAAGCTTGCCTGACCCAAGCGTCCGAGAATTGCGGCAATCGCAGCCATTACTTTTGGGGGTAGCGCGCCAAGGAAAAGATATAGGCTGACGACAAAGGCCGGTGCGCTGAACAACCTGCCCGGTGCAACGGAATTCTTGTCAAAAAGTACGGCATACAAACTTCGGTAGGTCTCCTCATCGACAAGCGCCAGACGAGTCCCCGGTGGAAAGTTGGGATTTGCCGTGGCTTGGGCCAAAATCAGAAATGCCGTCGCTGTTGTACAGGTGGCAACGAGCGCGATCCGCCGCAGCTTCTCGTGCTTTGCAAACCATGCGAAAATTGCTTCGCGGTGCCAGCCCAGCATGAGCGCAAGAAAGAAGTAGATCTGCCATCCCATCACGGGGAAACCCCGCTCGAACCCTGCCTCAGAAAGGGGCAGCCGGGTGAAGCGATAAGATACCCATATGGCTGATGTGAAGAGAAGGCAGGCCAATGTATGCTCCCGTCGCAGCAACATCAGGACAAATGGAGTGATGGTCAGGAGCATCATGTACAAGCCCAGAACTTGAAGTTGATGCGGCCCCACGCGCAAGAAGAGAACATCGTGGATGACGGAAAACCAGCTGGAATTGGCAGGCGGCAGAAGCGGATAGATGTTTCCGAAAACCCGATCGGTGAATGTCGCCAAAGCTGTGAGATCCAGACCTGAGTATCGATGCAAGACGATGACTATGCCCGTCGCAACGCAGGAAGAAATGTACAGTACGCCAGCGCGTCGCCAGATTTTCAGCGTTGATTTGGTGGCTCCGTCGGGTGAAGCCAGCACCTTCCGATGAATAGTCCCCATCAGATAACTTGAAACCAGAACAAAGATTTCCGCGCCTGAAACAAACCCGAGACGCTCCCAGAACACCATATGGAACCAAGAGAAAGCTTCGATATGCGCGACGACCAAGCTTACACAGGCAAATCCGCGCAGGACGTCGATTCGTAAATCTCGCGAGCATGTGCCAGTGGTTCTGGAGATATCCATGTCCAGGCATAATCCTGTTGGGTTCACGGTCCGAACAGCATTAACGTAGTCACGCTGGCGGAACCACAACGAGTTGCATCGGGAAGCCCAGGGCGCGGGGCAGGGGACATGCAAGAATTACCCTGCCAATGGCGCTTTCCGCACAATCCGGATCAATGTGGATTTCCTTCCCACCTGCACTGTTGTGGCGATGTACGATAGCCTTGCCGATCATGCGGCCTAACCTTGCCGGGCAACAACCAAAAAAAGGGAAGCCAGTCTCGACAATACCTGAAGTGCCCAAACTGATAATTCTTCACTGAAGATTCAGCACTTAGCGGCAGAAAGCTCCGGAATGGAGGAGTGCTGCCGCGATGAAGAAACTTGCCGCAATTGCTGTCGCGCTGACGCTGCTGGGGTGTAGCGAAAGCCCGCAGGAACGCGCTGACCGCGCTCGCAAAGCATTTTTGACCCACGATTATCGGGCAGCGCAAGTAGATCTGGCCGCAGCCTTGGCAAGCAGTCCGGATGATCCGGCGCTGCTTGAGCTTCATGCGCGAAATGCACTGGCAATGGGCGATGGAATTGCCGCCGATGCTTCTCTGAACAGGATTGTCCAGACGCGGCGCCCCGCAGATTTCGGGTTGCTGATGGCAGAAGCATGGCTGCTTCGAAACGGTGCGGATGAAGCCCTGGCCGTGTTGGGATCGGATGCATCACCGCCCGCGCAGCGACTGCGTGCTTTGGCTTTGCTCGGCAAGGATGATCGGGAGGGCGCCGCGCAGGCATTTGCCACGGGCGCACAGGGTCAGGCAGATGCGCGACTTCTTGCGGACTTTGCCCGTTTCAGTCTGATGAACGGTAACGCCCGGCAGGCACGCGATCTTGTGAACCGGGCAAAAGCTGCCGACCCTGACCTCATCGATACTCGACTGTCCGATGCCGAAGTTTCGACGGCGGAAGGGCGCCTTGCCGAGGCGCTTGCTGCATATGATGGCGCAGTAAAGGCATATCCCGGCAATCTCGCTGCGCTTTCCGGCAAGGCAGCGGTGCTGGGCGATCTTGGGCGCACCAAAGAGATGGAGGAAGTGCTGGCCAGTCTGGCCGATGTACGCGGTGGTGCAAAAGTGGCTTACCTTCAGGCTCAAAGCGCTGCCGGACGCAAGGACTGGAAGACCGTGCGCAGCGTTCTGCAGGCCAATGAAAAGGCACTGTCAGGCAATGATGAGGCAAATATCCTTTATGCTCAGTCCCTTGTAGCGCTTGGTCAACCGGAGCAGGCGCGCGCACGGCTGCAGCCGCTGCTGACCCGCAATCCGCAAAGCCTGCTGATTCGCCGAGAATTGGGCAAGGCGCAACTGGCCTCGGGAGATGGCGCTGGCGCATTGGAAACGCTGCGCCCGTTCAGCAATGTCTTGACCGCCGATCCGGCAGATCTCCGCCTTCTGGCACGGGCTGCGACAGTTTCCGGTGATCCCAATGCTGTGCGTTTGGCCGAAAAGGCGCGCTATCCTACACCGCAAGCGCTGGCGGCGACGCTGGCCGAGGCAGACACTGCGATGCGGAGCGAAAATTGGGCCAATGCCATTGTGGCCTATGAGCGCATTCTGGCGGTTACGGATGGGCGCAATCCATTGGTGCTGAACAACATGGCCGTGGCGCAAGGCAAGGTGGGCAATACGCGCGTAGCAATAGAGTTCGGCGACAAGGCGTTGAAGTATGCGCCGGGGAATGCTTCGGTGATGGATACGTTGGGCTGGCTGCTGGTGCAAAGCGGGGCAGATCGGAAACGGGGGCTTGCCCTGCTCACGGAGGCGGCACAGAAGGCCCCGGACAACGCCACAATCCGTGAGCATTTGCACGAAGCGACGAAAGGTTGACGATGTAGGGGCTAAAGGCCCCTACATCGTCCAAATTTCAAGCGGCGAAGGCCCTTGCCGTCGATGTGCGACGACGAGCCAACGCGAGGCCGATCAGGCCAGCGCCAAGCAAGCCCAGCATACCCGGCTCAGGCACGGGGGTGCCACCGGTAGAGCCACCAGTACTTGTGGAACTGATGGTGCCTTCCCCGCTGGCAGACGTGATGTTGGGAACACCCGAGATCGACTGATACCGGACGTAGAAATCGCTTAAAGTCAGCGCGCTGACCGGAGATGAAAAGCTCAGCGTGAACGCGCCGGTGCCACTTTGTCCCAGCGTAAGGCCGCCGCTGCCGCCCCCGGCGCAGCTACCGGTCGATGCATCCTTGAAGCAGACGTCCACGGTGCCGATCCCATTGGGATAGGTTGAGGAAAGCGTCGTGTAGGCAAATGCACCCGTGCTGGTTGCAGAGCTGATGGTGGGATCAGTGTTGAAGGCAAAGCTGGAAATGCGTGAATCCGTCACCGGGGCCGAGCTGGTGTTCGCAACGCTATAATCGAACGTGTAATCGTTACCCGACACGCCAGTGAGTGTGAACGTGGTTGAACCGGTCAGACCAGTGATCGCAGTCCCATCGGAAAAGCCATCGTAGTTGAGCGAGAAGCTCTTGCCGATGTCGGTCGATCCAAGAGTGATCGAATCCGCGAACGCCGGACCGGCAAACGCGAGCGAGGCAGAAGCTGCAATTCCCGTAAGCAATTTCAAGGCGTTCATGGGTCGTCCCCCTGTCTGGATATGGTTGACAGAAGGTTGAGCAAATCCCGTGCCAATGCCAGATAACCGCCAATATGGATGATTAATGAATTTATGTTCGTAAATTTTTCCGACGTTTTTGAGGGAAAAACTACGCCCGGATTGCAAGGAGCGATCCGGGCGTAACCTTCAAACAGGACAACCGAAATATGCCTATTTTGAGGATGCTTCCTGACTTGCGGCAGCGTCCTTGATCTGGCCTTCTCCCATCGCGGAAACCAGTGCGTTGCCGCTGCCCGAGAAATTTGCGGCCGGAAGGGTCGCCGTAGCGCCATCAACCTTCACCAGCAGCGCCTGAACCCGGCCCTGACCATCGGCAATCACACCGCGCACCTTGCCAAGACGATCGCCGTCCGGGCCAAGTATGCGCATTCCCTTGCTGACTTCAAAGTTCGCATCACCCGCTGCGGCAAGGCTTCCGGCTGCAGCCAATTGACCTGCGGCACCCGAAAAAAGACCACTGCCACTGGTTGTTCCACCAATATTGCCATTGGCGTTGCCTGCTGCCTGGCCTGCCGCACCGGCAGTGCTGCGGCCTGCATTTGCAGCACCTTGCGCGATGCCGCGCGTGGTCGCCAAGGCGCTACCGGTGGTCTGGCGCACGGCATCCGTCCCGATCAACTGCGCATCTACGCTACCGTTGGCGCTGCCCGAAGCGCTTCCCGAACCAGTGCCGGAAATCATCCGGGTGGGAGTTGAAGCGGTTTGGGCAACGCTCCCCGTCACGCCGGCATCGGCGCTGCGATCGGCGTGGACTGCACCGCTCTTGCGGTTGACGCTCTGGCTGCCGGTGCTGTTGGCCGTGGAGTTGACAGTGCCGCGCGTGGCCGACCCGACCGTATCCATCGGCGAACCGATGGTGCCGATGCTGCCTGCGCCGCCCAGTGTACCGCCAAGCGTGCCGCCGATGCCGCCACCGCCAATAAGCTGTGCGTGCGCAGGCATTGCCGTGAGGAGAAGGGCCGTGGTTGTTGCGAGGAGAATTTTCATGGGAAATTTCCTTTCATTCTTTCGCGGCGGGAATGTCTTCGTGCCGCTCGAGAAAGGAAACGGATGGCCTTTCCGGTTTAATCCATCGCGGGCGAAAATTATTTCGTACGGCGGCACGATCCGCAGATCAGGCCCCGGCCAAATACAGGATCAGGGCCTTTTCGGCCAAGATCAACCGCCTCGCTATCGAGTGCCACCCGCCATCTTGCACCGTTGCTGGCCAGCGCCCGCGCAGCCCTTGCTGCGACGAGCGGGGTTGCGAACGAAGTGCCCCGAACCGGTTTCCATTGCCCTGCAGCATTTGCTGCCAGCAGGTTGGCACCGGGCGCGGCGTAGTCCAGATGAAGTGCCCGCCCGGCTTCGATCAAAGCACGATTGCGGCCATCGACGGCTGTCACGGCAAGTACGCCGGGATAAG
>NZ_JBMLSM010000048.1:0-25210 GCF_049240505.1 Novosphingobium sp. | reverse complement strand
CGACCGCGATCTCGTCAAACGGGTTCATGCTCATCTTCACGTTCGCAAGATCAACCCCCGTGCCATCCGCCTTCACCCGAGGCTTCACGTTGTAGTCGATCACGCGCTTCACGCAGACCAGGGCTTGCATGGGCAAACATCTCCGACGGCAAGGATGTCTATCGACCACGGATGGGTTCGTTCAAAGGAATGGGAGACAGCGGAACCCAAGTTCGCCGATGAATTTCCTCAATAGTAATAAAAAGACCGAGGAGCTATCGGCATCGACATTGTTGGCAAATGATACTGGCAATTATCTGGTTCAGAAAATCGCAGTTCAAAGAAGCCGTAGGTTGATGAAGACGCCGTAGCTACCTCGGTAAGGGTGGAACTTTACTTACGAAAAAATGCCTGAACCACGCCTCAGAACTTATAGGAGAGATCCACGCCGAACCGGCGCAGCGCGCCGCCTGCGATAAAGTCGCCCCCGAATTCCGGCGCGATCACAACGTCTTCAACGTAGTGCTTGTTGAAAAGGTTGGTAGAAAATGCCGAAATCGAAAAACTGCCGACATCCACGCCCAGCCTTGCGTTGACCGTCGCGAAAGTATCGCGTGTGGAATTGTCGTAAGTAGCCGGTAAGCCGAAGATCGTGGGTGTGGTATTTCGCTGAACCGTGTGAAATGGCGTCGGACCGACAACCCTGAAGTCGACACGGCCGACAAGATTGACAAGATCCGTGACGGGGGCGTTCATCTGAACGCCCCCGTTGATCGAAAAGTCAGGCGTCGCAGGAGATTTGTTTCCTACCGTATAAGGGCGGCCGGAATTCTTCTTGATTTCGCTCTTTGTATAATTCCCGTTGACAAACATCTTGAAAATTGGGGAGATCCTGTAGTCAATCGATCCTTCTATTCCGTAGATTTTCACCTTGTCGATGTTCGAGGTGCTGCGCAGCAAGCCGAAATCACCCACGAAGAATTCAAAGAACTGCATATTCTTGACGTTGGTCAGGAAGCTTGCCACCTCGAAGTTGAGGCCGTTGAACGGACGTCCCTTCACCCCAATCTCAAACGCGCTGTTGGTTTCCTTCTTGATCAGGTCCGGAACCGAGATTCCCGCGCTGATGCCCACGGGCGGTGGTGGATTGAAGTAGCCGTTGATGATCGCCTCGGTGCCTGCCGGATTGAAGCCGCCAGCCTTGAAGCCGATGCCCCAGTTCCCGAAGATCGTGAGATCATTGTTCGGCTTGTAGGTGATCGTTATCTTCGGCTGGAGTTGCTTGAAGGTTGAAGAAATCGGCGCGATCACCCCAGATGGGTTGTATGCCGGATCAAGGCCGGGGTTGAGGAAATAGTTCGAGGGAGTCGTCGCGGTTCCAATCGGATACCCGGTACGCGGATTGCCAACCCAGCGCGTGCGAGCATTTACCGGAACATTGTTGATACGGTCACGCGCTTCGATATCATAGCGTAGCGCGACACCGAGGCGCAGCTTGTCGGTAGCGTCCCAGTCTCCGGCCGCAAATGCGGCATAAACATTGGTCCGATAGTTGTCATCTGTCAGGTTTTCGGTCGGGAAGCGGGGGTCCATCGTAAAGCACTGACGCGTCCCGCCAAGTCCCGTGTCAAGCGTCAGGTTCACACAAACCCGCCTGTCGATGAAGATGTAGCTTCCACCCAGCTGCCAGTTGAAGGAAGAGCCTTCCCCACCCATGAGCCGGATTTCGGAAATTACGTCTGTCTGCGTACGGCGATTGCCCTGGATGCCGTCGCAAGTGGAAGGCGAATAGGGCATCGCAAAGCCGAATGCCGCATTGTATTTCGTGAACGGTGCCTGGTTGACAACCCCTGCGGTGGCCGCACGGCTGCGGAGGCAGGTCGGTTCATTGTTGAAGAAGCCGAACGCGCCGCTGGTCCCACCGGCAATGTATTCGTTCTTGTTGTTGTTATATGCGACAACACCGATCAGCGAACCGAAGTCGAAATTCTGTCGCAGCCTCATCGATGCGCCATAAGTCCGCTGCCAGTGCTTGGCCTCGGTGTCATCGGTAAAGATGAACTTGTGATCGCTGACCTTTGCGTTGAATATCGGATCGTTGAACGCCTGGGCGAGCGTAGGAATCTGGAAAACCGCATTGAAGCTCAGTGCGCCGCCGTGGCTCCTGCCATAGTTGGCCTTCAGGTCGATTTCGGTATCGTCCGAAGGTGCCAGCAGGATTCGCCCGAAGAGGTTCAGCTTGTTGTAGCTGTCTACCGATGCCGGATTGCCGCGATAACCATAGACGCTCTGATGCAAATCCGATCCGACAAACGTGTTGCGATAATAGCCGTCCGACTTGGTCCACTCACCGTTAAGTACGAACCCGACACTGTCGGTGATGGGGCCGCTCAACAGTCCGGACATGAGGTACGTATTGTCGTTCGCGACACGCCCCTTGATCTGCCCGGACAATTCCGGCGTAGGCTTTTTGGTGGTGATCACGATTGCACCGGCCGACGCATTGCGCCCGTAGATCGCGCCTTGCGGACCCTTGAGGATTTCCACCTGTGCAAGCGCACCCTGGGGCTCGTTGGTCGAGGCGATACTCGTCTTGAGCACGCCATCGACCACCAAGGCAATGTTGTTCTCCGCATCGCGGGGGCTGTTCAGGCCTCTGATGTTGATCGACACGTCGGATGGATCGGTCGTCGCGGTTTGAATGGTGACACCCGATGTCAGGTTCACGAAATCGACCGCGACGCGTGCCTTGGTGTTTTCGATCGTGTCTGCGGACAGCACGGCCACCGACGCCGGGACATTCTTCAAGGATTCGTTCTGCTGCCGTGCGGTAACAATGATTTCCTCGACTTCGCTTCCGGATGAAGTCTGTTCAGCCTGGGCATCATTACTGCTCGCAACAGCCTGTGCGCTCACATTCCCAGGGATCAGCGCCAAGGCCCACGTACAGCCACACATGAGACGCGATATTGTTTTCAAATTCATTTTGCCCTCTCCCTTGCTTACCAAGCTCGGCTGTGCGCGCCGTTACAGTTGCGCATAGGTGTCCAGATGCAGACTTGGTTTCCCGTTGGGGGTAAAGCCGAAGAGGCGCATGAGTCTTGGAGATCCTTGCGAACAAGGATTGAACAATCCTGCGAGGGTGCACCAAGAAGGCTTGCCCCAATCACCCTGCATTCCGCTCAAGAAGCATCAAGGCTGCCGGCGCAGAAGGCACGCTTCTTGTCGAGCCGGAAGGGGCCACGATCCGACGGGGAACAAGCCCAATGGGGGGACACCCTTCCGGTTGCGCCCGATGGGTGGCTAGCCCGTCTTATTCACCGGCGGGGGCCTGAAGGGTTGGCGGGAGTGGCATAAGCCTCTGATCTGAATTAGGAACTGGGTGTCTACGCCGACCCTGCTGCAGGGCAGAAAATGCCACAGGCCACACCCGCCATGAAAGACGTTATCTCAACCTCATTCCGATTCCCAGCGGTCGGCGGGAAGAAGATCACAGCCGCGTTTGATGGTGGCCGACTAACCTCGGACGGCGGCGTTCTGCTGCTTGCGCAGGCCGAGCGCGCGATGGGGCTCTGCCGGCGGCTTGCGAGTTGCATCGCCGACCCGCGTGACCCGACGCGGGTGATCCATCGCCTCGATGACATCCTACGTGCCCGGGTGTTCGCGATCGCGTGCGGCTATGAAGATGCCGATGATCTCGACGCCCTGCGCGACGATCCGGGCTTCCGCCTGGCGCTGGGCAAGTTGCCGGGATCGGGCGCGGGGCTTGCCAGCCAACCGACGATGAGCCGCTGGGAGAATGCTCCGACCACACGTGAGCTGGCCAGGATGATGGCTGAGATGATCGGCGTCTACTGCGCCAGCTATCCGGCTCCACCGGCGGCGGTGACGCTGGACCTCGATGATACCTGCGATGTCGTGCACGGCTATCAGCAGTTGTCCTTCTGGAACGGGCATCACGGTGAGCGCTGCTTCCTGCCGATCCATGTGTACGACACCGCGACCGGTCGTCCGGTCGCGATTCTGCTGCGCACCGGCAAGACGCCGTCGGGCGCCGAAGTTGCCGGCCACATCCGGCGCCTGGTGCGTCATATCCGCCGGTACTGGCCGGAAACGCACATCACCTTCTGCGGCGACGGGCATTATGGCCGCCCCGAAGTCAAGGCCTTCTGCGAGGCCCACCGCGTCGATTACGTGTTCGGCTTGCCGACCAATGCCGCGCTGCGTGCTGATACGGTCATCGTTGCCATCGTCGATGCCTGCGCGGTCAAGCGGGCCACGGCCCAGTATCCGGTCCTGCGCAACTATGCCGAAACGCACTACGGCGCGAAGAGTTGGAAGTGCCAGCGCCGCGTCGTCGCCCGGATCGAGGCCAGCACGCTGGGCATGGACATCCGCTATGTCGTCACCTCACTGACCGAAGGCTCAGCCGAGCATATCTATGACACGCTCTACTGCGCGCGCGGCCAGACCGAAAGGCTGATCAAGCGCCACAAGGCTCAACTCGCTAGCGATCGCACCTCGTGCCGATCCGCCAACGCCAACCAGATGCGCCTCATCCTCCACACCGCTGTCTACTGGCTGATGTGGCGCATCCAACAGGAAATCCCCAAGACAGCCGCGCTCGCCACAGCCGAGTTCGCAACGCTACGCCTGCGGCTGCTCAAGGTCGCTGCCCGCGTCATCGAAACCTCCTCGCGTATCCATCTCGCCTTCGCGTCAGCCTGCCCGGACGCCGGCGTGTTCAAAGCCATCGCCACCATTCTCCGGCCAGCACCGACATAGCCAGTGCGGCAGTGCCGATGAAAGCCCGAACCCTCGTCCATCAACCTCGAAAAGCCCATCGCTCCTGCTGCGGGGAAAAACGCCGGCGCCGGCGCTCGCCCAGATCACGCGGCAACCGACCCACCAAACCCTAAACACCCCAGTGCAGCGGGCTCATGAATAAGCCGGGCTAGAGGCGATGCCGCGAAATCGAGCCTTGATTGCTGACAACCCCTCGATCGACGGGCCACAAGCAGCGTGTCCCCCGCACGACCGAACCTGTCACGGCCTTGCGGGGGATGGGGAATGCAACAGTCCGGTCGTTCAGACGCGAACGAATTTCGATGGTCATCAAAGCGCGGTGGTTGCAGTCTGACGATCGAATATCATCGATTCGTAGCCCGAATTCCGTACCGATTGAAGTTCTGAACGGTAATTGCCGAGACCACCGAGATAAAACATCACTGCGTTTTTCTTGCCAGGAATGTTCGCCCCGAAAATCCACGATTCCGCCTTAGGGAACAGTGTCATGTTGGCAATTGTCCGGCAGGTTTCCACCCAGGCATCTTCGGCTTCCTGCGTCGGCTCGATAGTGGAGCGGCCGTCAGCTTCCATGGTTGCAATCGTGTCGGAAATCCATTCCACCTGGCTTTCGAGACTGGGAGGAAGGTTTGTGAATGGACCGTTGGGGCCCAGGATCATGAACATGTTCGGAAAGTCGGCTTCCATCATCCCGAGGTAACCCAGAGGGCCATCGGCCCACTTGTCCCGGATGGTGACGCCACCGCGTCCCCGAATATCGATCTTCGTATAGTTTCCATCGACCGCATCGAAACCTGTAGCGAAAATCACCGCGTCAAGTTCGTGTTCGATCCCACTGGCCAAGCGGATGCCTCTTGTCGTGAATTCTGCGATCGGATCGTCCTTGACGTCTGCCAGCGATACGTTTTTCCGGTTGTAAACACCGTAATAATCCGTCGCGCACAGCGGGCGCTTGGCATAGATATCGCCGGGCGTCAGTTTCCGGGCGATTTCTGGATCCTTCACGATCTTGGCAATTTTCCGCTTGATGAAGTTTGCCGCCGAGGTGTTAACCTCATCGCTGATCGCGACATCGTTGAAGGTCTCGAACATGAAGCGGAATCCACCACCGCGCTGCCACGCTTCCTCGAATACGCACTCCCGCTCGGCCTCGGGGACGTCGATTCCCGCAACGGTGCTCTCGACAAAACCGAAGGCGACATTCGAACTCTTTATCTGCTTCCAGATTTCGTCATAGTTGGCCTTGTAGGTATCGATCGTCTCAGTGTCTTCGGGCCAGTTTCCGATCGGAACGACGTATTGGGCAGATCGTTGGAATACGGTCAGGTGCTTTACCTGGGGCGCCAGGGCAATGATCACCTGAATTCCGGTTGAGCCCGTCCCGATTATGCCGACACGCTTTCCGCTGAGATCGACCCCTTCAGGCCACGCGCCTGTATGGTAAATGTCACCGGCATAGTCGTCGATGCCACAGAACGTCGGCTTGTTGATCGCCGAAAGAAGTCCCAGGCCGGTAATGAGATACTTGGCCGATGCCGTCTCACCCTTGTCCGTTACTACATGCCATAGCCCAGTCGCTTCGTCGAAACGGGTCGATACTATCTTGGTGTTGAACTGATAGCTGCTGCGCAAGTCGAAGCGGTCAGCGACATTGTTGAGATATTCCAAAATCTCGGGCTGAGTGAGATAGCGGGTCTGCCAGCTGCCTTGATCAAGGAGTTCCTTGTCGAATGAGAAGCGATAGCAGAAGCTCTCGGTATCCGAGAGCGCTCCCGGGTAACGATTCCAGTACCAGGTCCCTCCGACATCGCTCGCATTGTCATAGGCCTTTACGTGGAGACCCTGGTCATTACGCAGCTTGTGGACCGCATAGAGCCCTCCGAAGCCTCCGCCGATCACAATTGCGTCAAAGTCCGCGCCAGGGGTCTTTGTCGCGGTCACATTTCTGATCATATTTACCTCCAGCGCGGGATTTCCGCGCAAACCATTGTTGCAAGATGCGTTTTTCCGGCGGTCAAAGTGCGCGATACCACGCTGAGATCCTGAGCAATTCGTCGTCCGCCTCATGCGCGCGCCCGGCAAGGGCCGGAAAGACATGCTGCATTCCGGGGACGACCGAGAGGGTGACGGAAACGCCTGCGTTGCGAGCTTTTTCGCTCAACGACTCGGCATCGCTCAGCAATGCCTCGGCTCCACCGGCATTGATATAAAGCGGCGGGAAGCCCTGAAAGTCATTCTCGAGTGGATTGGCCAGCGGATCCAGCGGGTCCGCAGTGCCGCCAAGAAACATCGAGATCATGCCCTCGAGTATCTGGCGCCCGACAAGAGCGTCCGTCGCCGCGTTGGCTTCGAGTGTCGCGCCACGCAGCGCCATGTCCAGCCAGGGAGAAAAAGCTATGATGCTGCCCGGAAGTTGCCGGCCCAGCTCACGGAGCCGAAACGCAATGGCAATGGCGAGATTGCCGCCCGCACTGTCCCCCGCAGTCGTTATGAATCCAGGGTGGAAACCTCTTTCGATCAAACCGAGATATGCGGCGATCCCGTCTTCGATCTGGGCAGGGAACGGAAATTCGGGGGACCGCCGGTAATCGGGAATGAACGCAGTTACGCCCAGAGCGCTGGCAAGATGCCCTGCGAGCTTGCGATGACTATCTGCCGATCCCACGGCGAAACCTCCGCCGTGGGTGTAGAGAATGACGCGCGCGGAATCGGCGTCTTGCGGAAATGCCCATATTCCCGGGACTCCGCCGACTTCATCTGATTTGTAGCTTACGCCCTCGGGTTCACGTGCTGGTTTGCCCCACTCGTCGAACATACTGCGCAAATCGGCAATCGACATTGCGGGATTGGCGGCCATCCGGCTGCTCCAATCCTCGTACAATTCGCGCAGGAAATCTGCTTCCCGATTGTCCGCCATTTGGCCTCTCCATCCATCTTTTTTTGAACGCCCCAATCGATCGTTGTCCGAAACTTCGGGCGGCCGAGAGCTGATCCAGTGGAGAAGCTATGTCGTGCTTGGCTTCAGGTCTTGAATTTTACTGCGCGTTCCGTTGTCGTTTTTTGCGGCCACCCAGAGGCAGGTCTCCTAGACCCGCTCCAGCAGCAGCGCGCTTCCTTGTCCGACGCCCACGCACATAGACACAATGGCGTAGCGCCCGGTCCCTTGAGCAAGTTCAATCGCTGCGCTGCCCGTAATCCGTGCCCCGGACATGCCCAGCGGATGACCGAGCGCGATCGCTCCGCCGTTGGGATTTACGCGATGATCTTCATCATCCAGACCCAACGACCGCGTGCAGGCCAGCGCCTGGCTGGCAAAGGCTTCGTTCAGTTCGATCACGCCGATGTCGCCCATCGTCAGCGATTGCCGAGCGAGTATCTTTCTGATCGCCGGAACCGGACCGATACCCATGATCCGGGGAGGAACCCCAGCTGCCGCAGCGGTCACCACTCGGGCAAGGGGTGTCAGCCCATATCGACGAACAGCTTCCTTCGACGCCAGCAGCAATGCTGCGGCACCATCGTTCACCCCGGATGCGTTTCCTGCCGTGACGGTCCCGTCGGTACGCACGATTGGTCGTAGTCGAGCGAGGTCATCTATGGTCGTGTTCGGTTTCGGATGCTCGTCAGCGTCAATTATCGCGGCTTGCCCCCGCTTCACTGGGGCGCTGACCGCCACGATTTCCCGCGCCAATCGTCCGTTGCTGCCTGCTCTGGCAGCCTTGGCCTGCGACCGCAGGGCAAAGGCATCCTGATCGGTCCGCCCGATCGAATACTCCATCGCGACGTTTTCGGCGGTCTCGGGCATCGAGTCGACGCCATAGCTCGTCTGCATCGCCGGATTGACGAATCGCCATCCAATGGTCGTATCCTCCATGGCGACAGCGCGTGAGAACGCGGTTTCGGCTTTTAGCTGAACAAACGGGGCTCGACTCATGCTCTCCACGCCGCCAGCGATCACAAGCTGGAGTTCACCGCACCGTATCGACCGGGCACCAGTGATAACCGCCTCAAGACCTGAGGCGCAAAGGCGATTCAGGGTCAGGCCGGGAACTTCCTCGGGTAGGCCCGCGAGCAGGGCAGCCATGCGGGCCACGTTTCGGTTGTCCTCGCCTGCCTGATTTGCGCAGCCAAGCAGGACCTCATCGATCTCGACCAGGTCGATCGACCGATTTCGCTCGATCAGGGATCTGATCGGAACAGCGGCCAGATCGTCGGCGCGTACCCTGGCAAGGGCCCCGCCGTGGCGGCCGATCGGCGTGCGGATGAAATCGCAGATGAACACATCAGCCATGTCTTCAGACCTATCTTCAAGTTCAGGCATCCGCGAACGACCTGGCGTCGCGAACCAGGTTCGTGATCAGTGAAGGGACTCTCCAGCCCAGAGGGTCGGCGGACGAAAACTCGGTGATCCTTGCAACCACGCAAGCCGGAGTCAATGTGTCCGCGTGATACATCAGTCCCCCTCGCCAGCGAGGGAATCCGTAGCCATGAACCAAGACCAGATCGATGTCCTGTGTCGAGGCGGCGATTCCTTCTTCAAGAATAAGGCAGGCTTCGACGATCATGGACGTGATAATTCGATCGACAATCTGCGCCTCACTCAAAGTCCGACGGGCAAAGCCTTCTTTCGCCGAGATCGCCACGATGAGGTCTTCGACCAAGGCGGACGGCCGGAGCCGACCCGCGTCATCGTAATCATACCAGCCAGCCATCGATTTACGGCCAAGTCTACCATGCTCTTCGACCAGGCACTCGAGTATGGGAAGCATTCTTGCGTCGGCGCGGCCGTCCAGGCGTTGTCGCTGGCGATTGGCATATGCAATATCGAGACCCGACATGTCCTGGGCTTCATAGGGGCCCATGGCCATGCCGAATCCCCGCATTGCCGCATCGATGCTCGACGGTGTTGCGCCCTCGGCAAGAAGGATGTCCGCCGTTTGGCGATATCGGGTCAGTATCCGGTTTCCGATGAAGCCATCGCACACACCGGCCACGACCGGCACTTTGCCTAGCATCCTGGCGAGCGCGATGCCCACGCCAAGAGTTTCCGGAGCCGTTCTGCCACCACGCACGATCTCGAGCAGTTTCATCACGTGCGCAGGACTGAAGAAGTGCAATCCCAGGAAGCGCGCGGGCTCGGGAACACTTTCCGCCAGAAGATCGACATCCAGGTACGAGGTATTCGTTGCGAGAATTGTCGAAGGCGGCAGATTGTCACCAAGGGCTGCAAAGATAGCCTTTTTGACAGCGAAATTCTCGAACACGGCTTCGATGGCGATGTCAGCCGCCCCGAGATTTTCGAGCCCCACCACCACGTTCGTCAAACTGCTGATACTGTTAGCCTCTTTCTCGGTCAGGACCCCCTTCTTTGTGCCTTGTTCGACCAGCCCCGAGAATCGCCGCCGGGCATCTGCTGCCCGCTGGGCATCCATCTCGACCAAGGTCACCGTGATTGAGGCTCGGGCAAGGGCGTAGGCTATGCTCGCGCCCATATTCCCCCCGCCTACGACAATCGCCCGTTCGATCGGACGGTCTGGTCTTGGGTAACATGACCGGGTTGAAGCGGCGCGCTCGGCGAAGAAGATGTGGCGCAATGCCTTGGCCTGATCGGATCCGCGAAGTTCGAGGAAGGCCTCCCGCTCGCGATTCATCCCGACATCAAGGTCCCAGTCGGTACTCCCGGCCACCAGTTCCAGCGCGCGCTCGGGGGCCTTCTGCCCTCGGGCGCGGCGGGCAGCATCCCTGGCAATGGCCGACACCGCATCTGGATGTGCCGCTGGCGCGGGACGCCGGTCGGCGACCAGCATGGTATCGAGTTGATTCCGGTCCATGCCGAGAGCGGCGGCGACGGGATCGGATGCAACACTATCGACAAGTCCGATATCATGCGCCTCCCGTGCCGACAGCAGCCTTCCGTGCACAATCATGTCGAGCGCGTGGGGGATGCCCACAATACGGGGCAGACGCTGCGTTCCACCAGCGCCCGGCACTACCCCGAGCGTCACTTCGGGCAGGCCCAGCCGGGCCGAAGGTGCGGCAACCCTGCACCGGCAGGCCAGCGCAATCTCGAGGCCTCCGCCAAGCGCGCTCCCATTGATCGCAGCGATGGTCGGCACGGAGAGTTGCGCGATCTCCCGCAGCACGTCGTTCAAATGCGGCTCTATCGGAGCATCGCCAAATTCCCGGGCATCGGCCCCGGCCACGAACGCCTTGCCTGCCCCGGTTATGACAATTCGCTCGGGATCGCTGGCGGCGGCCGTGCGTATCGCCGCAAGCAGGGCGGCACGTACCGCAGCCTTCAGGAGGTTGAGCGGAGGATTGTCGATGGTCAGAAGCGCAACACGATTTCGCCACTCGATCCGCACCAGTTGCCCATCGCTCACGCACAAACTCCTGCGAAACGCGAAACGAATTTCGTGTTGAGGTAGCCATCGAAAGTCTCGCTGCCGCCTTCGGTGCCATATCCACTGTCACGGACCCCTCCGAACGGGGTTTCGGGCAAGGCCAGTCCAAAATGATTGATGCTGACCATGCCGGCCTGCAGGCATGCCGCAGCGCGGTCCGCGCGTTCAAGCGAGTTGGTGAAGACATAGGACGCCAGGCCGAACGGCAATGCGTTTGCCCGATCGATGGCATCGCTCATGTCGTCAAAGCGCGAAACCACGGCGATGGGGCCAAAAGGTTCATCCCGCATCAGCGCGATACGATCGTCCGCAGTATCGACGATAGTCGGTGCGAAGAAATAGCCCGCATTCCCCTGTCGTGTGCCGCCGGCAAGGATGGCGGCTCCACCGGCGCGCGCGTCGTCGACCAGGCGTTCCATTTCGGCAATCCGCCGGGCGTGACACACTGGCCCCATCTGGATATCGGGCTCAAGGCCGTCACCCACTTTGACCGTCGCAAAGGCATCAACCAGAGCTGCGACAAAGCGTTTGTGAACGCTCGCCTGCACAAAGAACCTGGTCGGCGATATGCAGACCTGTCCTGCGTTGCGCAGCTTGTTGCCGGCCAGCACCCTTGCGGTCGCCTCGGCGTCTGCATCATCGAAAATCAGGACAGGCGCATGACCGCCAAGTTCCATCGTGGCGCGCTTCATGTGACGACCAGCGAGTTCGGCAAGGCTCTTGCCGACTTCGACCGATCCGGTGAAGGTGATCTTGCGAACATCGGGATGGGCCACCAATGTTTCTGAAATCATTGCGGCATTGCCCCAGACGAGATTGAGGCATCCATCAGGCAATCCCGCTTCCTGCAGATAGCGGGCGATGGCCATACACGCAGACGGGGCTTCCGCAGGGCCTTTCAGGATCATTGTGCAACCGCAGGCCAATGCTGCGGCAACCTTTCGCACTGCCTGGCTCAAAGGGAAGTTCCATGGCGTGATTGCCAGGCAGACGCCCACCGGTTCCCGCAGAACCTGCTGCTGTACAGCAGGGGATCGCGATGGGATTATGCGACCGTAGATGCGACGCCCTTCTTCGGCGTGCCAATCGATATGATCGGCCGAAGAACGCACTTCAACAATCGCTTCGGCCAATGGCTTTCCCTCGTCGAGGGTAATGGCGGCTGCAATTGCCTGTTCGTTCTCACGAAGCAGATTGGCAAACCTGCGCAGTATGGCGCTGCGATCAAGCGGCGAAAGCTGCCGCCACCCTTCGAATGCCACGCGGGCCGATCTCACCGAAGCCTCGAGATCATCGGGCGTCGCTTTCGCGATAAGCCCGATCTGCTGGGCGGTCGCCGGGTTGATGACGGGCTGGGTTTCGCGCTCTTCCGGGCCGATCCACGTGCCTGCGATGAACAGTGCGATGTCTGCATAGTCATGTTGAGTCATAACAATCCTCTTCACCGTCGAGTTTTGGCAACCACGCGGAACTGGACAAACCCGATTTTATTCCGCTCTGCGGAAATATATTCCGCAATATTGACAAACCTCTTACTACCAGTGTAGAGACATTTCAAGTCGGCAACGGCCGGGGTGAGAGGAGTATTGCGGTGCGACCGCGCAAGGAGCTTTCAAAACAGGAAGGTACGGACCGCGATTTCGTGGTTGCCCTGGCGCGTGGACTCGAGGTCTTGCGCGCTTTCCGCAGGGAGGGTGAGGCGCTGGGCAACGGCGATTTTGCCGCTCGGACCGGCTTGAGCAAATCGACCATATCGAGATTGACTTATACGCTGCACCGCCTTGGCTACCTCAGCTTCGACCCGGAAACAGCCCGATACCGCCTCGCCCCGCCGGTACTTTCGCTGGGATTCTCATGCCTTGCCGGATTGCCGGTCATAGATCTGGCCAAGCCGTACATGCAGGAACTTGCAGACTATTCGGGCATGCCTGTTGCGCTGGCAGGCAGGGATCGCCTGACGATGATATACTTGGAGCGTTGCCGCGGCTCGAACCCGATCACGCTCGCGATCGACGTGGGAGCCCATATCAAACTGGCGACCACGGCCGTGGGCCGCGCCTTTCTGGCGGGGATATCCGAAGAGCGCAGATCTGAAATTATCGAGGACATCCGCCACCACGAGGGTCAGGCATGGCCGGCAATCGAGAGAGGGATAAATGATGCTCTCGAGACCTACGCCAAACACGGATACTGCCTCTCGATCGGCGAATGGAAGGCGGATGTGAACTCCGTTGCCGTGCCCTTCATCCCTGCAAACGGTGCGCCCGTTCTGGCCTTCAATTGCGGCGGGGCGGCATCTCATCTGACTCGCGACTGGATCGAAACCGACATTGCTGCCCGGCTGATTGAACTTGTCCGCAACGTCAGCGCCATTTCGCCCTGAGCCTTTAGGAAGCCCATTTCATGTCAATGGACAACGAAACTCTTTCACAGTTCCTGGACACGCTGGATCGCTTTGTTCGCGAGCGGCTCATTCCGTGCGAAACCGAGGTGGCCGAGAATGATGCAATTCCCCAGGCTCTTGCCGAGGAAATCCGGAACATGGGTCTTTTCGGCATGTCGATACCCGAGGCGTTTGGTGGCCTCGGCCTGACCATGTCCGAAGAGGTAAAGGCGGCATTTATTCTTGGTCAAGCATCTCCCGCATTCCGATCTCTGTTCGGCACGAACAACGGCATTGGATCGCAGGGTATCATCATTGACGGCACGCCTGAGCAAAGGGAGCACTACCTGCCTCGCCTAGCCACGGGCGAATTGATTTCATCCTTTGCCCTGACAGAGCCCGATGCTGGCTCCGACGCTGGCTCACTTTCCACATCCGCGAAGCGGGACAGCGAGCACTTTGTGATAAATGGCACCAAGCGCTATATTACCAACGCTCCGCTGGCAGGGTTATTTACGGTGTTCGCCCGTACCAAGCCGGGAACCAAAGGTTCCTCCGGGGTCACCGCCTTCCTCGTGGACGGGACTACCCCTGGTATCTCGTTCGGTGCACGCGATCGCAAGATGGGACAGAAGGGATCGCAGACCTGCGATGTGATCTTCCAGGATGTGCGTGTGCATGAATCGTCGATCATCGGCGGGCCTGAATTCGAAAACAAAGGGTTTCGGACAGCGATGAAGGTCCTTGATCGCGGCCGCTTACACATATCAGCTATATGCGTCGGGGCCGCCGAGCGGCTGATCAAGGAAAGCCTCGCTTACGCCCTGGAGCGTAAGCAGTTCGGTGAACCCCTAGCCGAAAAGCAGCTTATTCAGGCCATGCTGGCTGACAGCAAGGCCGAGGCTTTTGCCGCACGATGCATGATCGAGGAAACCGCTCGTCGGCGCGACGCGGGCCAGGACGTGTCAACCGACGCGGCGTGCTGCAAGATGTTCGCCAGCGAGATGGTCGGCCGGGTCGCGGATCGCGCAGTCCAGATTCATGGCGGCGCGGGCTATATGTCTGAATACCCGGTGGAGCGGTTCTACCGCGATGTGCGCCTGTTCCGTATCTACGAAGGCACCACCCAAATTCAACAACTGATAATCGCCCGAAACATGATCAAGGAAGCCGCCTTCTGATCGGAGCAACTTCCTCACCGGAGAAACTTATGGACCTCAACTTCCTGTCTTGTCCGCGCATTATTTGCAAAGCGGGATCGCTGTCCCAAGTCGGTGACCTCGTCTGCGAGCTGGGAGGCAGCCGAGTCCTGCTCGTCACCGATCCTGGCATTGTGGCTTGTGGATTTTCCGAACAGGCCATGTCCAGCCTCGGTGCGGCAGGCATCGCGGTCGAGATTTTTGACCGCGTAGCAGCAGATCCGCCCATGGCAATCGTCTCGGAAGCTGTTGGATTCGCCAAATCGTTCGGAGCCGACGCAATTATCGGCCTAGGTGGAGGAAGCTCCCTCGATACGGCCAAGGTGGTCGCGCTGGCAGCGGCGAGCGGCCAGACTATCGACGGCATGATTGGTGTCGGCAAAGCAATCGGCCAAAGGCTTCCACTCATCCAGATTCCCACAACCGCCGGCACTGGCTCGGAAGTGACGTCGGTTTCCGTCTTGACCAGTGCCAAACAGGAAAAGCTGGCTGTTTACGCGCCGCAACTGCTTCCAGACATTGCGCTGCTGGACGCAGCGCTTACACTCGGCATGCCTCGCAAGATCACGGCAGCGACCGCACTCGATGCCATGGTCCACGCCATCGAGGCTTCGACGAGCAGGACTCGCAAGAATTTGATTTCCGACGGTCTGGCAGACAAGGCCCTTTCGCTCCTGGGGCAAAACTTGCCGCGCGTCCTCGACACCCCATCGGATCTAGCCGCACGCGAAGCAATGTTGCTGGGCGCAACCCTTGCAGGCATGGCATTCATCAACGCCAGCGTGGGTTCGATCCATGCACTATCGTACCCGCTGGGAAGCCATTTTCACGTGCCGCATGGACATGGCAATGCTCTGGTTGCTGCACCAGTGATGCGCTTCAATCTGGTAGTCGCAGAAGCTGAATACGCGCATCTTGCCAAGGTATTCTTGCCGAATCGGACCTTTGCAAGCAACGCGGAGGCTGCCAATAGTCTCATTTCGGCAATGGAGGAAATGTTCGCAGCGAGCGGTCTGGAAACGCGGCTATCGCAGCTGGGCATTTCTGCCGATGCCGTTCCGGCGATGGCGCGCGAAGTCACCACGGGACTTACTCGCCTGATAGCCAACAATCCTTGCGACATGTCTTATGATGATGTCGTGTCACTATACGAAAACGTGCTATGACCTCGGGTCCCCTCACAGGAATCCGTGTCGTTGACCTCAGCCGTGTTCTCGGCGGACCATACTGCACGCAAGTTCTCGCCGACTACGGCGCCGACATCATCAAGATCGAACCACCTCAAGGAGACGAGACGCGAGGATGGGGCCCTCCATTCAAGGATGGTCTCAGCGCCTATTTTTCGGGCGCAAATCGCAACAAGCGATCGATCGGCATCGACGTTGGCAAGCCCGAAGGACGCACGGTCGTGCTCAAGCTGCTGGAGAGCGCGGATGTGCTGGTCCACAACTTCAAGAGCGGGACTTTGGAAAAATGGGGGCTGGGCTACGATCAAGTGCTTCAAGCGCTGTTCCCGAAGCTTGTCCTTTGTCATGTGACGGGCTTCGGCGCTGACGGTCCCCTGGGCGGACATCCGGGTTATGACGCGGTGGTCCAAGCAATGACCGGATTGATGAGCATCAACGGCGACCCCGGAAACGGGCCGGTCCGTATGGGCACTCCGGTGGTTGATATCGGGACCGGCCTTATTGCCTGCAATGCAATCCTTGCCGCATTGATCGAGCGCGGCAGATCGGGGCTTGGCCAGAAAATCGAGGTTCCGCTCTACGACTGTGCGATCAGCATGCTGCATCCTCAGGCCGCCAACGCCCTGATGTCAGGCAAAATTCCGGTAGCAACGGGCAACGGACATCCGAACATCGTGCCTTATGACATGTTTGAGACGCGCACCGGAAAGATCTATCTTGCCGTTGGCAACAATGGCCAGTTCGCCAAACTTTGTGCAGTTTTGAAACGCCCGGATATTGCCGTGGACGCCCGCTTCGTCGATAATGCCGCAAGAATCGCGCATCGCAGGGAACTTGGCGAGTTGCTGACGCAATGCCTTGCCGAGCTTGAGGCCGAAACTCTCGAACATATGCTGCTGAATGCCGGCGTGCCGACAGGCGTTGTGCGCAACGTGAGCGAGGCGCTGGCGCATCCCCATACCATTCACCGAAACATGGTGGTGAAGATGGGCAATTACAGCGGCACGGGAATTCCGGCACTGTTCGGCCGGACGCCCGGGTCTATCCGCAGTGCACCGCCAAGCTTCGGGCAGGACAGCCGGTGCATTCTGCTTGAATCTGGGTACAGCGAAGCTCAAATTGCACAGATGGAAGAGCAAGCCATAGTGTTTGGTGCAGGAGAGAACGAAACTGGCCAGGTTTGAAATGGCCGATCTCGACTGAGATTTTTCCAATCACCATGCGCTCTGGGTTGGGGGGTGAGCCATGAATGATCTAATTCCGCCAGAAGATATCACGAAATGGATTCCTGGACGCAAAACGATCGACAGCACTGCACAAGGCTGGCGCGGATTAACATTAATGGGTTATCGTTACGCTGGCCTCGAAGTCGAGATTCCGCCGATGCGGGATTATATGATCGTGGTCTATCAAGACGCCGATACCAGCATGCGCCGTCGTTGCAATGGCCCTTGGCAAACCGAGAAACTTCGGCCGGGCTCCATTTCCCTGCTCACACGGGGTGAACAATCGACGTGGCAATGGGACGATGCGATCAACGTCAGGCATATCTATCTTGGCCATAGTGCGATCAGCGAAACCGCTGCCCAAATATTTGACCGGGACCTCGCGAGCATCGATATTGCAGACCGTGTTTGTACGACGGATAATATGATCCAATTCTGTCTAAATATGCTTGAACAGGAATACAGTGGTTTTGGAGTAGGCGAGTGCCTCTTCATTGATGCATTACGAACGCAACTTGCAGTCCACCTGATCAGAAACTATGCTGATATTGCAATAAAGGAAACTCATATTGGTACTTTAGGATCAAATTTGCGGAAGGTGGTTTCAGAGTACATCGAGGAATCGCTAGGCGATCGAATTCATCTCGAGGATTTGGCATCGATCGCGGGATTAAGCCCGTTTCATTTTTCCCGAAGGTTCAAGCTCGAATTCGGCGTGACACCACATGCATTCGTAATTCAACGAAAAATTAAGAAAGCAAAGGCATTGCTTCTCAAACGGGATCTGCCTTTGAAAGCGATTGCGGCTGATTGCGGTTTCTCCGATCAAAGCCATATGAACAGAACATTCAGAAAGGTGTTAGGCATTACACCAGCGGAATATCGCCGATCTGCCTAGCACTACTTTGGCAGAAATGTGATTTTGGGGATTCCCCTGACGTCGAATGCGTGATTCATGGAGAGCCAGCTTTGACGGAGGCTGGCGATGGGCGAGAACTGGCAGGCAGACTTGGAGCGGTGGCTTGGAGCGGTGGCTTGGCCCGTATTTGGAGGGGCTGGGGAACAAGACAGGACGTCGGATGTGTCCGGCCTATATCGCCGGCCTGATTGGGCCGGGTGATCGCAAGAGCATTCAGCCCATGGCGGCCCGGTCGGACGCGGTCGCTTATGACCGGCTGCATCATTTCATCGGTGCCGGCCTGTGGGACAGCGCCCCGCTGGAAGCGACCTTGTGGAGCCAGGCGGACGAACTGGTTGGCGGTGACGACGCTTGGCTGATCATCGACGACACCGCCCTGCCGAAGAAGGGCAAGGCGTCAGTGGGTGTCGCACCCCAATACGCCACGGCGCTGGGCAAGAACGCGAACTGCCAGACGCTGGTGTCAGTGACGTTGGCCTCCGGCGAAGTTCCACTCATGCTGAGCTTGCGTTTGTTCCTACCGGAAAGCTGGACGAGCGATGTTGGGCGGATGGACAAGGCCGGCGTGCCTGCTTCCTTGCAGGAATATCGCACGAAGCCAGAGATCGCGATCGAGGAGATCGATCGCGTTATCGCGGCCGGGGTGCGCTTCGGCTGCGTGCTGGCCGATGCCGGTTATGGGTTGTCCGCTCCGTTCCGGCAGGCACTGAGCGAGCGCGGCCTGTGCTGGGCCGTCGGCATCCCCCCGGCACCAGAAGATCTACCCGGCCGACGTGCAACTGATCTTTCCGGTCGCTGGTCGCGGGCGGCCCCGGGTGCGGCACGTGCCGGACGTCAAATCCCGGGCCGCACACACCATGCTCGAAGCCGCGAAGTGGCGTCAGGTTAGTTGGCGCAAGGGAACGAAGGGACGCCTAGCCGCACGCTTTGCCGCCGTGCGTGTGCGCATCGCCGACGGAGCTCCCCAGCGGATCGGCTCCGCCGGAGCCCAGCACATGCCGGGGGAGGAAGCCTGGCTGGTGGGCGAGCATCGCTCGAACGGCGAACGCAAATGCTATCTCTCGAACCTGCCCGCCGGCACCCCGGTCAAGGACCTGGCCGGCGCAATCAAAGCGCGCTGGATATGCGAGCAAGCTCATCAGCAACTCAAGGAAGAGCTCGGCCTGGATCACTTCGAGGGCCGGTCCTGGACCGGACTCCACCGCCACGCTTTAATGACCATGATGGCCTATGCCTACCTCCAAAGCCGCCGGATCGCTCAGGCGGGACGGAAAAAAAAGAGTCCTTGGCCCGCCGCCGCAACCCACACTGCCAGCAGTGCGCCAAGCCATTCTTGACCACCTGTCACGCTCTCCACCGCCCCAATGTCCTCGCTGCGGATGCCTCTTGAACGCAAGGTCAACCAAACTTCTGCCAAAGTAGTGCTAGGGTCTCGGCCTTTGCATACCATTCGTGCCCCGCAGGGAGGTCCCCAAGCTCGATGTGGACAGCGCCCAACAAAGTGCATGGTCTATAGTCGCTTGAGGTCAGTTGATGCGCTTCGCTTGCCAGTGCCTTCGCCTCGTCGAGGCGGCGCAGGTCACGCATTGCTCCGCCACGCGTTGTCGCCAAGGCCGACCTAAGTTTGGGATTTGATCCGACCTTTGCCAAGGCCGCGTCGGTCAGACGCAAAGCTCGCTCCGGTTCACCAGCCTTACGCCAATGCCCGCTCGCATTCACGGCATTCCAGGGATCACCGCTGCTTTCCCATGCTTTGGTCAGGGCTTTGGCTTCCAACGCATGCCAGGCTCTCTGCAGTTCGTCGGTCCAGCAGTAATCGGCCTCGGTCTTGAGCCATGCGAGGTCCTCGACAGTGAGGCGTTGCCCGGTGGCGACCTGCCTGAGTAGCGCCATCACGCGCCGATAATCTTCGCTTTCGATATATCCCACGCCGAAGCGTTGCCGCAGTTCCTTGGCCTCTCGATTTCGACGGAGGGCGGGGTCATTAGCCATGGCGGCGAAGGTTGCCTTGACCGCAGCGGCTCTGGCATCAGCGCGTTCCGCCAATTCTGCCGCATCCTTCACGGCCTTGACCGAAGCCTCTTCAATGCGCGCGGCTTGCTCCTGCTCGGCCGCGGCCTGAAACTCTCCCAGGGTTGCCTTACCGTCCGTCAAGGTGACGAGTGCATGCAGGCCGGTCGTGGCGAGAAACTGCCGCTGTAGCGTGGCCACCTGCTCGCCTGCATCGATCCTCAAGAGAATCCCGTTTAACCGGGCGCCCAGTTGAGTGGCGCCGGGGAGGTCCTCAAGAAAATAGCGTTCCGCTAGGTCCGTGTGGTGAGATCGTGTCATTGCCCTATTTTACGCTCGCGGTCCTGCGCGCCGAGGATATCTTCACTTCCGACATCGTGCGACTTTCTATGTGGCACGCTGGCCTTTTGGATCTCTTAACATCTCAAGGCGAGCTCGTCGTATGGCCGTGAGCCTATTGCCTGCTGTTGACATGATGCTGGAAGAAAAGGAGCTCGGCGCCATGCAAAGTGAATCGACCATCCGCCGCCTGCATGTCCCGGTATTGCGACCCGAAGACGTGATCCATCACCTCGGATCTCCAACGCATTGGCAGCCAGGTCGTTCTGCCAAATCGGTGGCTGATCTCTGGTTTTCTGTGAACGGGCTTCCGCCTTCAGTGAAATCGGCTCTCAATCATGACCCCGCGTTCAAGGGAGCTACATTGGTCGATGCGTTTTTTGAGCGCCCGGTCGACCTTGGTGATGGTCAGCGACCGAGTCAGACCGACCTCATGGCGATCCTTCGTCTTAATAGGCACCTTGGTGTTCTGGCCGTCGAGGCGAAAGTGGACGAGACTTTCGGCCCGACAGTCCAGGAGTGGCTTTCAGAAGCAAAAGGGGATGCGACCGCACGCCCGGCACGCCTGGAGCGGCTATGCCGAAATCTCGATCTCGATCCGGCGACGGTCGGGAAAATTCGATACCAACTCATTCACCGCACGGCCTCCGCAGTCATCGAAGCCCAACGCTATTGCGCGCGCGATGCAGCGATGATCGTTCAGAGCTTTTGCCCGAAACGCTCTTGGTTTGACGACTACCGGGCCTTTGCCGAGGCCATGGGTTTTCCAGATGCGCCAGTCGGCGCAATCACTCCGGCAAAGGTCTGCGACGGCGTTGCGCTGCGGATCGGATGGGTAGCGGAGCCAAACGGAGGGGCGATCAAGCGGCTCGGGACGGCACGAACCGTTCCTGCGCTCACGGAATTGGGCCGGGTACAGCTGTCGAAATCCTTCTTCATGCGTGACATGCTCTATTCGGAAGTGGCCATGGTCCACGGGCTCAACAACGCGCCCGATGACCCGGACCTAGCCATTAAGGCGGGCAAGCGGCTGTGCGAGGACCTGCTCGAGCCACTGCAGGATCAGTGGGGGCGGATCGCGATCCGCTCGGCTTACCGCTCGTGCGAGGTGAACGGCTTCTGCAACGAAATGCAGCGCAAGAAGAAGGCTGGCTACACCTGCGCGTCCAACGAGAGCAACTACGCCGGACACATTTGGGATCGCCTTGACGCCGGAGGCTGCTTGGGGGCGATGGCCTGCGTAGTCGTTCCCAGTTTCTGGGCGAACAATCAGGAGCCAGGTGATTGGCGGATCCTGGCGCGATGGATTCACGAGAATCTGCCTTATTCGACGCTGTATTTCTTTCCGACCTATTGGGCGTTCAACATCGGCTGGCATGAGCGGCCCGAACGGACGATCAAAAGCTATGCGGAGCCGGCAGGCCTATTCACGCCTTAAGATGGAAAAGCGAACAGACGTAATCATGGAGGCAAGGTCGCCTGTCTCGGGTCGACGCCAAGTCAGCAATAGCTCGACCGCACCCTCCCTTGCGCAATCAGCAAGCCTCCGTTAAGGCGTTACCTATTAGGTAACGAAAATGAGCCATTCTCTTGGATATCGATTTTCGAAAGCGCAAGCTCGAGAAGACCTTCAATGCGCAGGCAGAATTGCTCAAAGCCTATGGGACACCCATGGCCAAGGCGATCATGAAGCGCATGACGGTGCTTCGTGCTTCGCGCGACCTGAGTCTGGTGCCGGTTACGCCTCCCGAACGAAGGCATCAGCTGACCGAGCACCGGGACGAGCAGTTTGCAGTCGACTTGGTTCATCCCAAGCGACTGATTTTTGAAGTGAACCATGATCCAATCCCTCGCAACGAAGACGGGGGAATCGATCTAACCAAGGTGACAGCGATAACGATCATCGAAGTGGTCGATTATCACTGATGGAGAATGCAACGATGGCGACCGCAGCCAATCAGTTCCGACCGGACTATGCCGTTCCACCCGGCTGGATCCTCGAAGAACGCCTGGAAGTCCATGGCATGTCACAAGCTGAGTTCGCTCGGCGATGCGGGCGCTCGGCCAAGCTCATCAGCGAGATTATTGCCGGCAAGGCACCACTTGAACCGGAAACTGCAATCCAGTTCGAGAAGGTTCTCGGAGTTGACGCCGATCTGTGGCTCTCGATCGAGTCCGGTTACCAGCTCCATCGAGCCCGTGAGGCTGACGCAGCACGGGCAAAGGACGCTATCGCCTGGTCGAAGACATTCCCCATCAATGACTTGGTAAAGCGCCGCTGCTTCCCAAAGCCCGTCAATCCCGTCGACGCGGTCTCGAAGCTGCTTGCGTTCTTCGGCGTAGGATCGCTCGACGCTTGGAATAGCCAGTACGGCTTGGCGAAGGTTGCCTATCGGCACTCACCGTCGTTCAAAAGCAATGAAGTTGCGCTCGCGACCTGGCTGCGTCTCGGCGAACTCGATGCGGAGCAGCAGGAGTGTGCAGATTATAGCGAAACGCAGTTCAAGCTGGCGTTGAAGCAGATCCGTGCCCTCACGCGTGAACCCGTCGAGCGAGCCGTTCCCCTTGTGCGCGCGCTCTGCAACGAGGCCGGTGTCGCAGTCGCTTTAGTGCCGCCGCTTGCAAAGACCGCGCTTAGTGGCGCCGCATGGTGGATTTCGCCTCGTAAGCCCGTGATCCAGCTCAGTGCACGCCATAAATCAGACGACCATTTGTGGTTCAGCTTCTTTCACGAAGCCGCGCACATTCTGCTCCACAGCAAGAAGAACGTTTTCGTCGATGACAAGTCGCGCGATGGCACCGACGAGGAAAAGGAGGCCGATGCATGGGCCTGCAACACTCTCGTTCCGACTTCCGCGTGGAGACAGTTCGTCGCAACCGAACCGCGCAGCGAACGGGCGGTTCTCGACTTTGCTGACAGCCAGGGTATCGCGCCAGGCATTGTCGTCGGCATGCTTCAACACAGCGGCATCTTGCCTTGGACCCATTTGAATGGCCTGAAGATCCGCCTCAAGTGGTCAACCGGCGCCGAGGATTGAGCGGTCGTGCGCCTCGCTCTGACGGGGCAACGCTCGAGCCGGCGGATTCACGCTAGCTGCATGCCGATCCAGATGACGCGCCCTACGATCTGTATCGCGTTTCTGATTAGTCCATCCCAGTTGGGATAGTTTGGATTGTCAGTCAGTACGGCGATGCGGTTTCGCGCCGGTTCGAGCGCGATCCTTCGTACCAGCAATCCGGTATCGGCTCGGATGACGTAGAGTCCGTCGCGAGGATTTTCGTTGGCGAGATAGCGCTGAATCAGCACCTCATCGCCATCCCGCAATGTCGGATACATCGCGTCGCCTTCGATTCTGACGATCGAAACTCCCGTCGGCTTGTGACTGAGACTGCGCAGCCATGCCTCGTCGACCAGACGGACACGCCCAAGGCTATCGTCAGCATCGGTGGCGCCAAGAACCGGGATCGCAATCGTCGATAGCCCCGCGCTTTCCGGAACCTCGTCTCCGCCAAAGACAGCGGCGGGGACGCCAAAATGAACCGACAGCTGCGCGATGTCGCTGTCGTCGAGATGCGCCGGGCTACCCCGCTTGATGAACTGTTGGATGTAGGCCGCATTCCGGCTC
Organism: Novosphingobium sp.; assembly: GCF_049240505.1. Taxonomy (GTDB): domain Bacteria; phylum Pseudomonadota; class Alphaproteobacteria; order Sphingomonadales; family Sphingomonadaceae; genus Novosphingobium. The sequence continues at coordinate 1,132 of NZ_JBMLSM010000048.1, read as the reverse complement.
AGCAGGCGCGAGACTGACGAATAAGATTCGCCCCGTTCCTTGATTAGCTCGTCGAGCGCGCGGCGAGGATCGAGCTTGGCCATTCCTACGATTTCCTAGAACATGTTTCGTAATTCGAAGGAGCAATCCCATTCGGCGAATCCATTTCCGATTGCTACCCTCACATTGGTTTGCGGACGTCGGAAGTTTGCAGGGCTCCTGCCGCGAGATTAAATGACGCCGCGCCAAAATGCTATGTTTTCATGGAGGATAGTGTTGGCAGGTCGGAGGTACTGGGTTGGTTTGGATACCGGAGTTGCGGAAACAGCAGTGTGCCTCATCGACGAATTCGGTGAAATCCTGTTCGAAGGAAAACGAGAAACGCATGCTGGCCAGATAAAGGATATCCTGCGCCCATTTGGTGTCGAAGCGGTGCAGCGCATCACCATCGAAGCGGGCGTAGGCACTCACATGGTGCGTGAACTCCAGGCTCAGGGCTTTCCCGTCTATGTCGCTGAGGTTCGTCGTGCCTCCAAGTTCCTCGCTATCCGGCGGCAGAAGACTGACTCCAACGATGCGAGAGGGCTTGCGGAGCTCGGCCGCGTCGGACGCACCATCGGGGCAGAGGTCTTCGTAAAGCCACTCGACTGTCAGAACTTGCGCAGCCTCCTCAATGTCCGCAAGAACCTCATTCAGCAGCGCATGAAGATCGACGCCCTGGTTCAGTCCATCGTCCGTTTGCACGGAGGAAAGCTGAAGACGAGCAGCGGGGTTGGCAGGCTCGCGAGCGGCATCGAAGATCAGCTGGAAATTCTGCGGGCGGACGGGCTCGATGTCGATGCCGACGTCCGGCCGCTCATTTCGATTGCGGAAAACCTTCGTTCGCATATTGCAGGAATGGACAAGCGGCTCCGTGCGGCAGCTCTTGCTCATCCGGTTTGTTCAAACCTCATGACCGTCCCTGGCGTCGGTCCAATCACCGCCTTGTCCTTTTACAGCGCCATCGGCGATCCGTCGCGCTTTCAGCGAACCCGCGATGTTGGCCCCTATTTCGGATTGACCCCAACAATCCATCAGTCGGGCGTTCTCGCCCGGGTCGGCCGGATCAGCAGGTTCGGTAGCAAGCTCACGCGGACTCACCTGGTTTCGGCTG
>NZ_JBMLSM010000047.1:0-1818 GCF_049240505.1 Novosphingobium sp. | reverse complement strand
CCCTGCCCAAGGGCCGCATTCTTGATGAGGCCCTGCCTCTGCTCGAGAAGGCCGGTATCGTGCCCGACGCCGATTTCTTCAACAAGGCCTCGCGCGCGCTTTCCTTCGCCACCAACCGGCCCGATGTAAAGCTCATCCGCGTCCGCGCGTTCGATGTGGCTACGTTCGTGGCCCACGGCGCGGCGCACGCGGGCGTGGTCGGGTCAGACGTGATCGACGAATTCGACTACGCCGATCTTTATGCGCCGGTCGATCTCAACATCGGCCACTGCCGCCTGTCGGTGGCAGAACCCGTCGCTATGGTTGAAAGCGGGGCAAACGCGCGCGAAAGCCATGCCCGTGTCGCCACCAAATATCCCAATCTCACCCGCCGCCATTTTGAAAAGCTGGGCGTGCAGGCAGAGGTGGTGAAGCTGAACGGCGCGATGGAACTTGCCCCCTCGCTTGGCCTTGCCAGCCGCATTGTCGATCTCGTGTCCACGGGCCGCACGCTCAAGGAAAACGGTCTGGTGGAAACCAGCCAGATCCTGCCCGTTTCGGCCCGCCTGATCGTCAATCGCGCAGCCTTGAAGACCGACAGCGCCCGCCTCGGCGCGCTGGTCGATGCCTTCCGCGCGATGGTTGCCGAAAGGCAGGCCGCCTGATGCTTCGCCTGAAATCCAGCGATCCCGATTTCGCCCGCGCCTTTGCCCGTCTGGTCAAGGACCGCCGCGAAAGCGACGAGAACGTCGCCCGCGATGTGCAGACCATCATCGATGACGTGCGCCTGCGCGGTGACGAGGCTCTGGCCGAATATACCGCCAAGTTCGATGGCCACGCCCCGGCAGAAGAAGACTGGCGCATCAGCCCCGAAGCCTGCCGCGAAGCCTTCGATGCGCTGCAGCCCGATCTTCGCGCCGCGCTGGAACTCGCCGCCCAGCGCATCCGCGATTACCACGCCGCACAATTGCCCGAAGACCGCGACTATACCGACGCCAGCGGAATGCGCCTCGGCGCACGCTGGCGCGCGGTCGATGGCGCGGGGCTGTACGTGCCAGGAGGCCGCGCGGCCTATCCGTCATCGCTGCTGATGAACGCCATCCCGGCGAAGGTCGCGGGCGTCGAACGCCTCGTCGTCGTCACCCCCACGCCCAAGGGCGAGGCCAACCCGCTGGTCCTTGCCGCCGCGCACCTTGCAGGCGCTGACGAAGTATGGCGCGTCGGCGGCGCGCAGGCCGTGGCCGCGCTCGCCTATGGCACGAAGCGCATCAAGCCGGTGGACGTGATCACCGGCCCCGGCAACGCATGGGTGGCCGAAGCCAAGCGCCAGCTTTTCGGCGTGGTCGGCATCGATATGGTCGCTGGCCCCTCGGAAATCCTCGTGATTGCCGACAGGAACAACGATCCGCAATGGATCGCCGCCGATCTGCTCAGCCAGGCCGAACATGATCCCGTCGCGCAATCGATCCTGATTACCGACGATGCCGCCTTTGCCGATATGGTTGCCGATATGGTCGGCGTCGAAATCGCCATGCTGCCCACGGCGAAGGTCGCCAAGGCGAGCTGGGACAATCACGGCGTGATCATCGTCGTCGATTCGCTGGATGAAGCGCCTGCGCTCGCCAATGCGCTTGCCGCCGAGCACGTCGAAATCGCCACCGACGATCCGCAAAGCCTGTTCGATCAGATCCGCCACGCCGGATCGGTCTTCCTTGGCCGGATGACACCCGAAGCCGTCGGCGATTACGTCGCCGGGCCGAACCACGTCCTGCCCACCGGGCGCCGCGCGCGCTTCTCATCGGGCCTTTCCGTTCTGGATTTCATGAAACGCACCAGCTT
>NZ_JBMLSM010000046.1:0-4960 GCF_049240505.1 Novosphingobium sp. | reverse complement strand
GTAAAGCCGCCGCGTGATCGACCAAAAGCCTCCTGATAAGTCCCCCTTTAGCGCCCGCAGCCTGAGAGTGACCGCGAACCGTGGTGCTATCGATCATGTGCTGCTAGCCATCCGCCAGCCCAGTTCGACCAGGATTTGAAGCAAAGCGTCCCAAACGCCTTGTTCTGCCCAACGGCGGAAGCGCACATAGACCAAACTCCACTTGCCATAGCGCTCATGCATGTCGCGCCAGGGGCATCCGACCCGAAGAACATGCAGCATCCCGTTCAGGTATCGTCGATCGTCGTGCGAGGGCCGGGACTTCCTACCGCGTTCGGTAGGCAGTAACCCCTCGATGATCCGCCATTCCATATCCGTGAGGTCGCCGCGAGCCAGAACCGCCTCCTAAAAGGTAGTGTTGAATCACGCTTCCGCTGATTTGGGAAATCCACTTTGTGAACAGGGCCTAGACGGGCGGGTTTCGCATTAAAGCGGCGAGCGTCGCGTTCCCGTTTGACTCAAGACCAAGGGCAGCTCCATCACGCGCCTCTGCAGACTTATTCTGTCCGAGCTTCCAGGTAGATTCGAGAGAGCTAACGTTCATCCGACATGGCACAATGCCGCGCATCATGCGCGACATCACGCCTTCACTCATTTTATCCGATGTCCAAGGCTTCTTGGGTGCAAGACGGGCCTCGAAATGGGCTGACAGCCGATCGAGAAGGTTACGGAATCCGGCTTCGCTGACCACTCGCGCTTCACCGACAAGGTGGACTGCGACATAGTTCCACGTAGGCACCTGATCTTCCGCCCCATACCAGTCGGGTGATACGTATCCTTCGGGGCCCTCGACTATGAGACGCGCCGGCACACCGTCAGCGATCGCAAGTGCCATTGGTGAGTTGCGAACGAGATGAAACTCGACGAGCCCCTCGTCCGCAGAGAGGATGAAGGGAATGTGGCTTGCCAATGGCTCATTCGGACCAGCTACCGTGAGGATTCCGAAAGAGCGGTTGCGGACAAAGGCGACACTTGAAGCGTGTGCCACGTGACGAAACACTGGATTAGGATGCATGCAGGGCTCTCTTTAATTCGTGAGTCTGGACCAGCTTTAGCGGATGGCCTCGGTGCTGCTTCACCGAACAAGCTTCAGCGCTTGCCACAGCCTTGCAGGCGGTAGCAGCTACCACCGAGACGCACCATCCAGATCAACCGTCACTTGACTTTGGTTCGATGTCGCACCATATAGTTCGACGTCGAACCAAAGGAGATGGTGATGAACCTGACACGGCGCAAGATGATTTTCCTTGTTGGCGGCGGGGCTGTTCTGGCAGCCGGCGGTGCCTTCGGATACGCGGCAACACGCATGCCGCAAACGGCTTACCTTCCGTGGGAACGCGCGGGCAGCTATGAGGACCCGCGGATGCGGGCTCTGTCGTGGGCGCTTCTGGCCCCGAACCCGCATAATCGCCAGCCATGGCTGGCGGATGTGTCCGAGGACGGCGTCATCACGCTGCATGTAGACACTGACCGCCTGTTGCCACACACCGACCCCTTCAACCGACAGATCGTGATCGGTCTCGGGTGTTTTCTGGAAGTCCTGCGCATGGCCGCAGCAGAAGATGGCTACCGCGCCGCCATGACGCTTTTTCCGCAGGGCAGCAACGCCACGGCCCTCGACCAACGGCCCATCGCGCGCATCACCTTCACAGCCGATCCAGCGGTTGCGCGCGATCCCCTGTTCGCACTGGTACCAGCCCGGCGCTCCAACAAGGAACCGTTCGACACGAGCCGCCCTCTGGCACCCGACATGCTGATGCAGATGGCTTTGGCAGCCAGCAACGGCACGCGGTTCGGCGGCACTGTCGACCCGGCGGAAACGGTCAAATGGCGCGCATTGACGCGCGAAGCGCTTCGCATTGAGGTCGAGACGCCCCATACTTTTCAGGAGAGCGTCGATCTATTCCGTATCGGACGCCGGGAAGTGGATGCCAACCCCGATGGCATCGACTTTTCGGGACCTATGTTTGAAACGATGCACCTGACAGGCACGTTCAGCCGTGAAATGGCGGCCGACCCAACGAGCTTCGCCTTCAGGGCCGGCATGGACGCGGTCTACGCAAATGCCGATACCGCGATGGGACATATCTGGCTGGTCACCGCCGACAACAGCCGCGAAACGCAGATTGCGACGGGTGCGGACTGGGTGCGCGTCAACTTGGCTGCGACGGCTTTGGGACTTGGGTTCCAGCCCCTCAGTCAGGCCTTGCAGGAATTTCCGGAGATGGCAGGGCCCTATAGCCAAGTGCACGAACGCCTTGCACCGGACGGCGGTACTGTTCAAATGCTGTCGCGCATCGGTTATGGTCCGGTTGTCGGAAACAGCCCGCGGTGGCCGTTGGAAAGCAGGATCATGAATGTCTGAAAGCGCAACGCCCGACTACTTCCGGCTCTTCAACGAAATCGGCATCATCGGGCAACTTTCACGCAGCCTGCTGGAAGCCCGGTTGCCGCCGGGCTTCGTTGCAGCGCAATTTTATGTATTGAACCATTTGATCCGCGTAGGCGATGGCCGCACGCCTCTTGCCATAGCGCGGGCCTTTCAGGTGCCCAAGACATCGATGACGCACTCGCTGGCCGTTCTGGAACAGGCGGGCCTGATCGAGATCCGCAAGAACCCTGGGGATGGCCGATCAAAACTGGTTCATATCACGGATGCAGGGCGTACGTTCCGACAGGATGCGATCGACGCACTCGCACCCGATCTCAAACGGATTGCAGCCGCCATTCCCCCCGACCACGTTGCACGCATGCTTCCCGATCTCGAAGTGTTGCGGAAATTCCTAGATACAGATCGTGACGCTTCACCATAAGCTGCGGCATTTTCGATAGGCTTGTCGAACGCCATGACTGTACGGTTCCTGACTAACTTGTAGGAGCAGCTACACCGATCTCCGGAAAGCACGACGAGGACACATGTCTGAACACGGAAAGGGAGAACATATCCGCTTCTGGTACTTTGCAGACTACGAGAGCAGAGCGGCAGTTTTCGGACAAACGACAAGACATGCCGAATGGCCGATATGGAGGCGCATTCCGGCCACGTTAGCATCCGGTTATAACCGGAACTTTCGCCTGTTATTGTTAGATGCTTTTCGCTGTTGAAGGCACACCGATCCCTGTCCGTCGTCGAATGATTTGAGACTTTTGGGGCTCTGGAAGAACGGAGTTTCCGGCTCGGATTGCGGGTTGATTTAAGCCGCTTTGGCTTGGTGGTTCAAGCGGCGCTGTTTGATGGTGTCGCGTTTGATCCTTTCGCGTTCGAGCAGGATGGTCTGGCCGCGCCCGAAGTAGACGTCGGCCGGGGTGAGATTTTCGAGGCTCTCGTGGTATCGGCGATGATTGTAATGCTCGACGAAGGCGGCGATCTGGGCTTCCGGGTCCTCCTGGAAAAAGTAGTTTTCGAGCAAGATGCGGTTCTTCAGCGTCTGGTGCCAGCGTTCGATCTTACCCTGTGTTTGCGGATGGCCGGGAGCGCCATGAACCTGGTCGATGTTGAATCTATCCAGCCATTCACCGAGATCGGAGGCGACGTAACACGGGCCGTTGTCGGACAGCAGGCGCGGTCGGTTTTCGACCTTGACCTTGTCGCAACCTGAGGCGGCCAGCGCCAGGTCGAGCGTGTCGGTGACGTCGTCCACCTTCATGCTGGTGCACAGCTTCCAAGCGATAATGTAGCGGGAATAGTCGTCGAGAATGGTCGACAGGTAGAACCATCCCCAGCCGATGACCTTCAGGTAGGTGAAGTCGGTTTGCCACATCTCGTTCGGCCGCGTGGTCTTGTCCTTGAACTCGTCATTGGCCTTGATGACGATATAGGCTGGCGACGTAATCAGATCATGGGCCTTGAGGAGGCGGTAGACAGAAGCCTCTGATACGAAATAGCTTTCCGTGTCGGTGAACTTCACCGCCAGCTCGCGCGGCGACAGATCGGCGTTGTCCAGTGCCATGGTGACAATGCGATCCCTGATATTGTCGGGAATGCGGTTCCACACCCGTGATGGCGCAGAAGTCCGGTCTTCCAGCCCCTCAACGCCGTGGGTCAGGAAACGATCATACCAGCGGTAGAAGGTCGGCCTGGGAATGCCGAGCTTGTCGAGGGTTTGCCGGACCGACAGATGTGACTGCTCGACCAGCCGGATGATCTCAAGCTTTTCGTTGGCGGGATATCTCATTCCTCGTCGCCCCCATGACCGATCATGCTTTTTTGAGCAGGCGGTTCTCCAGGGTGAGGTCGGCCAGCGCCTCCTTCAGGTCGCGGCTCTCCTTACGCAGGGCCTTCACCTCGTCACTTGTTGCCGAACGGGCAGTGTCGCCTGCAAGCCGCTTCTTGCCAGCTTCGAGGAACTCCTTCGACCAGCTATAATATAGGCTCTCGGCGATCCCCTCGCGGCGGCAGATCGCGGCGATGCTGTCTTCGCCACGCAGGCCTTCCAGGACGACACGGATTTTGTCCTCGGCCGAATGATGCTTGCGCGTGGCGCGGCGGATGTCTTTGATGGTCTTCTCGGCCGTCGATGCCTGCGGCCCGGATTCTGTCTCATCTTCGCTTCCTTTGATAGAGCTACGATGAGCCGAAAATCCTCTCTTCTCGACTAAGCCAGTTCTGTCTCATGGGCGCTGATGTCGGACAGCTATGGCCGGAATGAGACAGTTTTCATTTGCCCACGCTTTAAACATACCCAAGGCGACTGCTGGGATGATCGACCAGCCAGCTGGGTTAGGGTAGCCACGCAGAGCGATCAGACCGCAAACTGACAATATCCGTAACGGTGAGAAGTCCTCGCTGGCGCTAGCCAGCGCAGTCTCCGCCTTGAAGAGATTCGAACCGACGACCCGTCGAAACTTCAAATCCAAGCCGGCAGAAAAACAAACCAGATCATGCAATGGTTCATTTGGAATGTCCGGAAGGGGGCCGGAA